>DMBU01000098.1 GCA_003446015.1 Bacteroidales bacterium
AAAGATGTGTATAAAGAGTAGTCATAATTCTGAGGGGGATTTTTTATTTTCGTAAAAAAAAAATGAAAATACTTGCCATCGAAAAAGAAAAACCCGGACTAACTTCTGATGATTTTAAACCATATTCAACGAACGAAGCTAAAATGGTTTGGAAATTATATGAAAACGGAGTAATTCGTGAAATTTACTTCGGAAAAGAAAAGCATAATGCACATATTATTATGGAATCCGAAAATCTGGAAACGGCTAAACAAATTTTGGCTGAGTTGCCTTTGGTTAAAAATAATCTTATTGAATTTGAATTTACTACTTTGATAGCCTATACTGGTTTTTCAAGATTATTTACTAAAACCGAAGAGTAAAAACAGTTTCTTTATCAGGTTCCGATTGTACAGAAATATTTCCACCGTGCAATAACATTATCTGACGTGAAAGACTCAATCCTATACCTGAACCTCCTGTCGTTCCAGCTTTTTCGGCAGACAGACCGTCAGGCAGGGTTTCTTTAGTTGTAAAAAACGGGATAAAGATCTGATCTATTTTTGTAGTAGAAATTCCAACTCCGTTATCTACTACTTGTATTAAGGTGTTATTTTTTTCTTTAAATGCTCTTAGTTCAATTTGTATTTGTTTTTTTTGAGAAGTTGCATCTTTTGCATTGATCAACAGGTTAATTAAAACTTGTTCCATCAATTTAAAGTCTGCATTTAAACTAAGTTCTTTTGGCATCACTTTTACGTTAAGATTCAAATTCTCTTGCTTTTTATTTTGAAAAATAAGCTCAACCACTGTATCGAACAGGTCTTGAATAAAGAACTCTTTTTTTACCGGATCAGGTATTTTGGCAAGTTTTCTAAAGTCATTAACAAAATCATAAAGACCTGAACTTCTTCGTTCTATTGTAGTTAATGCTTTTTGAATCTTTTCTAACACATTTACATCAATCTCATCAATACCTTTTAATTCTTTGTTTTCTTTTTGAATATGGTTTATGCTGGTTTCTGCTAAGGATGAAATTGGTGTTACAGAGTTCATAATTTCGTGGCTTAAAGTTCGTAACAGTTTTTGCCACGACTGCACTTCATTTTTATCTAACTCCTCCTGGATATTGTTAAAAGTAATTAGTACATATGACTTATCAATTAGTTTTATAGGTGTTATGTAAGTTAAAAACTGTTGTTTGTTATGATTTATAGTGACTTCTATAATCTTTTTTATTTCTTTTTTCACAAAAGGTGCATCTTTCAATGCTGGAATTTCTTTTGTGATATAATCAAAAGAATTTTTATATTTTAAATTCAGATTGTTTAAAACCGACTGGTTCATTAATATTACTCCATTATTCTGGTCTGTTAATAGAATTCCGGTTTGTACCTTATCAATGATCAGCTTTAATAGATGAGATTGTGCTTCTTTTTCAATTTGGGAATCAAAAATGGATTTTGCAATGGTTTTAAAAGATTGGTTAAGAGATTGAAATGATTTATCCACCAACTCAATATTCCCTGAAGAGTAGCTTTTATCTTTAAGGGCATCCAGAAAGTTGCTCAAACTACGGTTGGTTTTGTTCACATAAAAGAGAAGTTCGTAAATCTGGCCGAATAAAATTAGGATTAAAACAATCGAAGTAAATAGCTTGTTAGGCATAGTAACCAAACCTGCAATTAATGTCATATTGATTAACATTAAGCTAATTCGAATTATTACAAGTACCGAAAATCTTTTATAAACCATGTTTTTCTATTCTACGATATAATGCATTTCGTTGTATTCCCAATTCTTTAGCCGCCTTGGTAATATTACCATTGTTTTTTTCAATGGCTTGAATAATTAAATGTTTTTCATTTTCATCAAGATTAAGGTTGCCGGAATTATCTTTATCTTTACTCGAGTAAGCTAACGGTAATACTTGCAAATTAATTTCTAATGTTTTCCCTTCAGATAATACTGTTGCTCTTTCAACAATGTTTTTTAATTCTCTAATATTTCCTGGCCAATCGTAATTTTTTAACTGCCTAATCACATGATCATCTAGTTTTAGATCAGGCTTGTTATATTTTGCTTTGTATTGATTTAAGAAATGTTCTGCTAATAGCGGAATGTCATCTATTCTGTCTTTTAAACTGGGTATATTAATTTCAAAAGTATTAATCCGGTAAAATAAATCCTGCCTGAATTGTCCCTGCTCAATCATATCTTTTAGCGGCATATTGGTAGCACAAATTATCCTTACATCTATTGGTATTTCTTTCGAAGAGCCAACACGCGTAAGCTTCTTATTTTGAATAACTGTTAATAACTTGGATTGCAGGTTATATGACAGGTTGCCTATTTCATCTAAAAAGATGGTTCCTTTATCAGCCAGCTCAAATCGTCCGGGTTTATCTGCTTTGGCATCTGTAAAAGCACCTTTTACATGTCCGAAAATTTCGCTTTCGAAAAGTGTTTCGCTAATAGCTCCAAGGTCTACTGTTATAAAAGCCTCATTTTTTCTGTTCGACATTCGATGAAGCTCACGCGCGGCTAATTCTTTTCCTGTTCCGTTTTTCCCTAGCAGAAGCACGTTTGCATCTGTTTCTGAAACTTTTTGCAAAGTTTCTTTTAGTTGATTTATTGCTGGTGATTCTCCAATTACCTGAGAATAATTTTGGGTGATCGTTTTGGTAAGTAATTCGGATTGATTTTTGAATTTGTTTTTTTCACGCTGGCTTTCGATAAAACGGTGCGCAGATATTAAGGTTGCCAGCAGTTTAGCATTTTTCCAGGGCTTTGTAATAAAATCGAAAGCTCCTTTTTTAATTCCCTTAACAGCTAATTCAACATCACCAAAAGCAGTCATTAAAATAACAAGCATATCTGGATAATCGGATTTTATCTTATCAAGCCAGAAAATTCCTTCGTATCCTTCAATTTCTCCTTTTCTAAAGTTCATATCAAGCAATATGATATCAATGTTAGATTTATTAATATGAGATGAGATTCGTGTTGGATCCGATTCGGAAATAATTGTGCTAAAGTTCTCTTCCAAAAACATTTCTGCCGAAGTGAGAATATCGGGGTTGTCATCTATTATTAATATGCTGGAACTGAACTTCTGGATCATTCTTCTTTAATATAATATTTCTATGATAAAATTAATTCTTTTTGGTTTAAAATTGCTCTAAAAACGAACATTAATTGCCCTAAAAACGAACAGTAATTGGTTTGAATATCTTGCTTTTTAATATTATTGAGCTGTTTATTAGGTATTTATCTTTTTTGGAATAAGTCTTGTAATTTGCTCAGTATAAAAAATTAAAATAAAACCATTAAATTTATGAATTATGCTTAAAAATTATATAAAGATTGCTTTCCGAAGTTTATTAAGAAACAAAATCTATTCTTTTATAAATATTTTTGGTTTGGCAGTTGGCTTATCCGCTACTATACTGTTATTTCTGTATATTCGATTAGAGTTAAGTTATGATAAACATTTTAATGAACATGAAATAATATACAGGGTCCTTTCTCATTCGTCCCGAAGTGGTGAACAAGAAATTCATATGCCTATTACGCTTTATGAAATTCCCAATGTAGCAATGGATGAAGTTCCTGAAGTAGAGTATGCTACACGATTGTCATCTTTTGTACAAAATGAAGTAAAAGTTAAAAATGAAACGAAAGGTTTTTATACCAGAGTACTTACTGATTCATGTTTTTTTCGCATTTTTTCTTTTAAATCGATAGATGGTGATTTGGAAAAAGCACTGGTTGAACCTTATTCAGTAGTTTTAACAAAAGAATCAGCAGAAAAAATTTACGGTCGTACCAATGTTGTTGGCGAATCAATTCATGTTTATGGTGCCGACATGACTGTTAAAGGAGTTATGGAAAATATCCCTGAAAATACTCATCTTAAATTTGATATACTGGTTTCAATAAATACCGGAGACGAAGATTATATGAAAGTTCAGGGAAATAATTTTCATGTTTATGTAAAGTTTAATCAATCAATTACACCTGAAATAAAACAAAAAACCGAAAAAGCGTTTAGTGATTATGTGAATGAGATGTTTAAGGATTATAAAATTGAATATACACATGAACTTCAGGCTCTTGCCAACATTCATTTGCATTCAGACGAATTAAGTTATGATCATGCAGAGTTAGGTAGTATCCAATATATTTATATTTTTTCCATTTTGGCTGCATTTATTTTAATCATTGCGGTTTTAAATTATGTTAATCTCTTTACTTCAAAATCAGAAACCAGAGCAAAAGAAGTTGGAATACGAAAAGTAAGCGGGGCCAGTAAAAAATCTTTGGTACAACAATTTGTAGGTGAGTCAGTTTTAATTGCCTTTATTGCTTTTTTAATAGCCATGTTGCTGGTAGAATCTTTTTTACCTGGATTTAGCAACCTGGTGAGTCGTAAAATAGAATTTTTATATAAGGACGATTTTTATCTGTTGATATTATTTTTCTTTATTTCGCTTTTAGTTGGTGTGCTATCAGGAATTTATCCTTCCTTTTATATTTCTCACTTCAACTCGGTGGATATTTTAAAAGGAACGTTTACCGGACAAAGAAAAAATAAAACCTTGAATGTTTTAATGGTTGTAGTTCAGTTTTCAATTGCAATAGCATTGATTTCGGCTTTAATTGTTTTGTATTCACAGGTAAATTACATGAAAAACAAGCGGCTAGGTTTTGATAAAGAACAAATTGTTTATTTCTCCAATTTATCCGAAAAAATTCAATCCAATTACGAATCAGTTAAGAATGAATTACTATTAAGTCCGGAAGTTGTGTCCGTTACAGCTTCTCAATCGGTGCCGGGACAGGGTAGAAGTGGCATGAATATTCGCCTTCCGGAATGGCCCTTGGAAGAGGCTATTCCGTTAAATGAAAATCGTGTCCAGGATGATTATATAAAAACCATGGGTTTTGAAATTATTGAAGGTTCAGATTTTTCGGATAAGCTGGCAAGCGACAGTGCTACATTTATTTTAAACGAAGCAGCAGCAAGATTGCTTAACCTGAATAACCCAATTGGGAAAGAGATTATTGTTTGGCAGCATAGAGGCAGAATAAAAGGGATTATCAAGGATTTTCATTATGCATCGTTGCATACCGAAATTGAGCCACTGGTGTTTAGTCATTATTGGAAAGGTTTTCGCATTATAAGCATAAAACTTAAAGCAGGAAGAATTCAGGAAGGTCTAAATCATGCAAAAACTGTATTTAAAAGTTTTGACCCTGATTATACTCAAAACTATACTTTCCTTGACGAACAATTTGCCCAAATGTACCGAAATGAAGAAAAATCGAATCAACTAATTTTTGTTGCTTCATTATTGGCTATTATTATTTCCGTATTAGGATTGTTGGCCCTAACATCTTTTGTGGTTGCAAGACGTACCAAAGAAATAGGTATACGAAAAGCGCTGGGTTCCAATGTTCGCCTAATACTAGTGCTATTGAATAAAGATATTCTGAAATGGGTATTAATTTCTTCATTAATTGGGATTCCTGCTTCGTACTATTTTATGAAAAAATGGCTGGAGAATTTTGCTTACCGTATTGAATTAAATATCTGGTTTTTTGTGTCTGCGGTACTTATTGCATTAGTAATTGCATCGTTAACTATTACAGTACAATCGTTTAAAACAGCTAATAAAAATCCAACAGAATCATTACGTTACGAATAACAGATTAAAAACTAAGTATAAAAGTGGAGCCTTTACAAGGCTCTGATTTTACCGATATGTTACCACCATGTACATGCATAATTTGACGAGAAAGGCTCAATCCAATTCCAGAGCCTTTTTCTTTGGTTGTAAAAAAAGGAATGAAAATATTGTCTATCATTTCGGGATTCATTCCAGGACCATTGTCAGAAATCTTTATCTGTACCTGCTCATTTAAAAGTTCGGCTGAAAGAGTTATTTTAGGATTTGTTACTTCTGATAAGGCTTCAGATGAGTTTTTTATTAAATTGATTAAAACCTGCTCAATTAATTTTTCGTCGGCATGAATTAAAAGACTTGTTTCGCAATAATACTTAAATTCAATACCCTTTTCACTTAGATCATTTTTTAACAATGTATCCATATGCTTAAACATAGAACAAACATCTAATTCTTTGAAGGTGGGCCTGGGTAACTGAGTTAGGCTTTTATATGTTGCCACAAAATTAGAAAGTCCATCGCTTCGTTTACGAATAGTTTTTAGACCAAGAACAGAATTTTTAATGGTCGTATTATCAATTTCTTCAATGGTTTTTATTTTATTGTTTTCTTCGAACATTTCTATTAATGAACCTGAAAGAAGCTTAATAGGACTTACCGAATTCATAATTTCGTGAGTTAATACCCTAATGAGTTTTTGCCATGCATCCACTTCACTCTGATCAATTTCTGTTTTAATATTTTGTAAGGATAAAAGTCTTATTTCACGTGATTTAATTTTGAATTTTGCTGCCTTAACAGATAATTGAATAATCTCACTGTCGATGTTAAGTTTAATTAGTTTGTTATTTCCGGGTTTTATATTTTTAAATTTATCAGCTAATCCGATCTGTGTGTTATTTACATCATTGATATTATTTAAACGATTAAGTTTGAGCAGATTTAACACAGCATCATTGCATATCTCTATTTTTCCGTTTTCATCAAAGGCAAGAATCCCAATACCAATATGCTTAACAGTATTCTGAAAATATTGATGTTCACTTTCTTTATCAGATCTTACTTCAGAAATGTTTTGGATGATTTGATTTAACTCTTTGTAAAGATTTACAAAGGCTTTATCAATTTTCTGCTTATTATGAAAACTTATCGAAACATCATCGTATTTTATGGCTGTAATAAATTTAATAATATCCCGGTTTACTCGCTGTAAATACCATATTAAGTATATTAGCTGGAGAACCCAAAGAATAACAAGTGAAGAACTTGTTATAAGCATGTATTCCTGATCAAGAGTCCAGAAAAATAATAAAGAAGTAGTTGCAATTAAAACCACTTGAACTATGATGTAAATTCTGAATTTACTAAATGCCATATTTCTCCATTTTTTTATAAAGAGTAGACCTGTTTATTCCGAGTTCTTTGGCTGCAGAACTAATATTGCCCTTATATTTTTGAATAGCTTTTTCAATTAGGCTTTTTTCGTTTTCATCTAAATTGAATGTCTTTGGAGCTGTGTTTTTTTGCTGTTTTTCACCTTCAGACCACAAATGACCTGGCAATATTATTTTTTCGTCACATAAAATCACAGCTTTTTCAATAGAATGTTGAAGCTCCCTTATATTGCCCGGCCATGAATATTGCTTTATTTTTGAAATCGTGTTTAAATTAAATTTTAAGTTGGGTTTATTATACTTATCGGTATATTTAACCAAAAAGAAATCTGCTAGTAAAACAATATCTTCACCCCTTTCTCTAAGAGGGGGTAAGTTAATTTTGATGGTGTTGATGCGATATAATAAGTCCTCACGAAAAGTACTTTTTTCAACCATCTCGTCAGGATTCTTATTGGTAGCACAAATTAAGCGAATATCAACAGATATTGGTTTATTAGATCCAACTCGGCAAATTTCTTTATTTTGGATAGCCGTTAATAATTTTGATTGTAATTGTAATGGAAGATTTCCAATTTCATCTAAAAATAATGTTCCTCCCGAAGCTATTTCAAATCTACCAGCACGATCTTCTTTAGCGTCAGTAAATGATCCTTTTGTATGTCCAAACAATTCGCTTTCAAATAAATTTTCTTGTAATGCCCCAATATCAACATTTACAAATACCTCATTTGCACGCTTTGATTTTCTATGAATCTCGCGTGCAATGACTTCTTTTCCTGTTCCATTTTCACCAAGAATTAACACATTGGCATCGGTAATGGACACTTTTTCAATCATGTTGAAAACAGCTTTCATCGCTGCAGATTCCCCGATAATATTGCTAAATTTGCTATCAATTTTCTCACTCAAATGCTTTTGTTTTTGCTCCAGATTTTCAATCTTTAATTTTGATAAACGCAGATTATATGCTGATAAAATAGTTGATAAGATTTTTTCTTCGTCCCACGACTTTTGAATAAAATCAGCAGCTCCCTCTTTCATAGCATTTACAGCAAGCTCAACATCTCCATAAGCCGTAATTAACACTACTGATGCATTTGGATCTTTTTCCAGAATTTGTTTCATCCAAAAAATACCTTCATTGCCAGTATTAACACCTGCTTTAAAATTCATATCAAGTAAAATAATATCGTATGATTCTTTACCTAAATATTCTGGAATCAGGTTGGGATTTTTAATGGTACTGATTTTATCGAAATGTTTTGACAAAAAGAATTTGAAAGCAATTAATAATTCTTCGTTATCATCTACAATTAGTATTTTACCTTTTTTCTGGGGCATATGTTTTATTTAAACTGAGTAATGATAAAATGATAAAATGCTGTAATGATTCAATGCTACAATGCTACAATGCTGCAATGCTACAATGCTGCAATGGTTAAAATTTATTTTGCATATGATGAATTTTTTGCTTTAGTCATTATCCTGGAAATTTCATTAGCTTCTTTCAATAATCTCAATAGTTCTTTCATATCAGTTGACAAATTTGTATTATGACTTACTTCCAGCCAGTATTCCGATTCATCCGACTCTTCGACCACAATGCAAATTTTTTAGTTCTCTTTTTTAGATTCTCAATAAAAATTTCCTTTTCAGTCATTTTTTTGGTATTATTTAATCATTTATGCATTTTAACATTTAAAATTACTAAAAAATGGTGTTAATTCCGACATGAGTGTTGGATTTTGCAACACCAGATTGTGATAAGAATGATGTTATGTGATAGATAATTAATTAATTATGGTTTTTGGCATGTTGTTAGTGTTATAGGTTAAAAAAAAGAATAAGTATATGACACAAAATTATATTTTAATTGCCCTAAGAAATGCCGCAAGAAATAAGACTTTTTCTTTAATAAATATTTTAGGTCTCTCTATTGGAATAGCATGTAGTCTTTATATAACCTATTGGATTAGAGATGAACTAAGTTTTGATAAATTTCATGAAAACGCAGAGCAAATTTATCGTATTTATTGGCATTCAGAAAATGCGCAAACCAGAACTCCACATCCAATGGCACAAGCATTGGTTGCTGATTTTCCCGAAGTTGAAAATGCAGTAAGTATTTCACCAATCTGGGGACCAGGATTAACCATCCCAACAATTACTGTTAAATATGAGGACAATCGCTTTGATGAAACTGGTTTTTATTCAGCAGATTCAACTTTTTTTCAAATATTTTCATTTAAACTTTTAAAAGGAGATCCCTCAACCGCTTTAAAAGAACCAGGAGGGATAATCATTTCAGAGAGAATGGCTAAGAAATATTTTGGGAATGAAGATCCATTAGATAAAACTATTACATGCACATATGGCAACGACATAAATTTAAAAGTAACTGGTGTAATTGAAAATATCCCATCTAATTCACATTTTAAATTTGACTTTTTAATTTCTTATGTGTCGTTAAAATACAACGATGACGGAGAATATTACACATGGGATGATTTTGGCCATTTTAATTATATTTTATTAAAGAATCCTGATGATGCTAAAAAAGTCGAATATTCATTAAATGATTGGTCAAAAAAATATATTCGTTGGACTGATGGATATCTTTCAGATTTGGAATCAGGTTCTATAGGATTTAGGCTTCAACCAATAACAGACATTCATTTACATTCTAATTTAAAGTGGGAACTTGAGCAAAATGGAGATATAAAATATGTTTGGATATTTTCAACTTTAGCACTGTTAATCATATTCATTGCATGTATAAATTTTATGAATTTGTCAACTGCCAGATCATCTAAAAGGGCAAAAGAAATTGGGATTAGAAAAGTTAGCGGGGCAAATAAGTTAAAAATATTGGGTCAATTTATGATTGAATCATTTTTAACTGTTTTTGTTTCGCTTGTCCTTGCTATAATTTTATTTGAGATTTTCAGACCTGCTTTTAATAATCTTTCACTAAAACAAATAACAATTAATTACTCTGATTGGAAATTTTTAATAGATTTATTAGTAATATTTTTCATCACTTCAGTATTGGCAGGAATCTATCCAGCTTTTTTTGTTGCTCGTTATAAACCTATTGAAGTTTTAAAAGGAAACACAAAATCGGGTGCTTCGGGAATTATTTTCAGAAGATTAATGGTGATTTTACAATTTTCAATATCTACATTCCTTATTATTTGCACTTTAGTTGTAAGTCAGCAATTGAATTTTTTAAACAATAAGAAACTAGGTGTTAGTACCGAACAAATTATTGTCGTTCCATTAAAAAATAGGAGTATTACAGAACATTTGGAATCGCTAGAAGAAGAACTTTTAAAAAACAAAAATATCTTAGATGTTTCGGCAATTTCAAATATTCCGGGACGTCAGTTTAATCAAAACCCCATTCGCTGGTCACAAGATGAAAATACCGAGAATGTTTCTGAACTACACATCGATTATAATTTTTTCAAAACCTTAAATTTAAAAATGTCAGAAGGTCGTGAATTTTCTAAAGATTTTCCATCTGATGCTGAAGATGCATTTATAATAAATGAAGCTGCGGCTAAACTTTTCGACTGGAAAAGTGCTGTCAATGAAAAAGTAATCTGGTACGACGACGAAATAACAAGAGAAGGGAAAGTAATTGGTGTAGTTGAAGATTTTCATTTTCAATCACTTCATAAAAATATTGCTCCATTAATAATTAAGATCACACCATCGCAATTGAATTATCTTTTGGTTAAAATAAATACAAATGAGCTTACTGAAACAAATTTCTTTATTCAATCGAAATTTAAAGAAATGAACTCTAATGTTGATTATGAATATTTTTTCCTTGATGACGATATCGCTCAACTTTACAATGTGGAAAATCATATGAAAAAGATCTTTTTCTACTTTACTTTATTTGCCATTCTTATTTCATGTTTAGGTCTATTTGGCTTAGCACTCTTCATGACAGAACAAAGAACTAAAGAGATTGGGATTAGACGTGTGCATGGCTCATCAATCGGAAATATTATGTTCATTTTATCAAAAGAATTTTTAAAATGGGTACTCGTTGCCGTATTAATAGCAATTCCTTTAGCTTATATCCAAATGCAAAACTGGTTGCAAAGCTTTGCTTACAGAATTGATTTACATTGGTGGTTATTTGGAATCGCAGGATTGTTATCAATACTGATTGCATTTATTACTGTTTGTTACCAAACCTATAAAACAGCAATTAAAAACCCTGTTGATAGCTTACGTTACGAATAAAAAAATACAAGAATATGATTACAAATTACATAAAGACAGCATTAAGAAATTTCTACAGAAATAAATCGATTACATTTATTAAAATATTGGGTTTAGCATTGGGCTTGGCAGTAACTTTTTTTATTTTAATCTATGTGAGTACCGAGACAAGTTATAATGATTTTAATACCCAAAAGGAAAACATTTATAGAATAATTTTAAAAGATAATACCCATAACTGGCACATTAAAACAACTTCTTATCCCATTGCAGAAAATCTTAAAGAGAATTATCCGGAGGTTACGAAAGCTACACGAATTATAAAAATCAGTGAAACTATAATTAGAAAAGATAAGGAACTTTTTAAAGCGGATAATTTTATTTGTGTTGACAGCGATTTTTTCGAGATTTTTTCGACTAAAAAATTAAATGGCAGTTTTATTGATTTTGAAAAAGAAGCTTTAAGTATCGCAATATCAGAATCTGCAGCTAAAAAGTATTTTGGAAACATTGATATTATTAACAAATCTATTCCGGTAAGCTGCTATGGAACAGAATATATTTTAACTATAAAATCGGTTTATAAAGATTTCCCAATTAATTCAACCATTCGACCGGATTTTATTGCATCAATTGAATTGGGAATGAAACAAGCTCCCAAAATGATGGTTTGGACTGATGGCATCGAAAGAGATGAAATGTTTTTTAAAAATAGTTGGGATACCGAATTTCTTGAAACATATATCTTACTGGAAAATAAAGTTGAGATAAAAGATTTTGAATCAAGAATAAATAATTTAATAATTCAAAACCTGAAAGAAGATTCAAAAAAAGAATATTATTTACAAAATATCGGAGATATATATTTAAAATCAGAGCATATTTTTGGTGATAATATGAAAGGAAATATGAATTTAATATTTATATTTTCAATAATTGCATTTCTTGTATTGCTAATCGCCTGTATTAATTATATCATCTTATCCACATCACAAATTGTTTCAAGGAAAAAGGAATTTGGTATTCGAAAAATTGTAGGAGGAAAGCGAATTGACCTGTTTAGGCAAATCACTATTGAATCATTATTAATAGTGTTTATTACTATTCCGTTATCATTTATATTGATTGAGCAATTCAGACCCTTTCTAATACAGATCCTTGAAAAGCAGATCATGTTTGTATATAACTGGAAATTTGTTTTAGGTTTTATATTTATTGTATGTTTCGTAGTTTTTATTCCGGGATTTTATATTATCTATTTTCTTAATCGAATATCTCCAATTTCTATTTTACGAAAAAACAACGACTCTTTTGTTTCAAAATTCAGTTTTAGGAAACTGCTAATTATTTTTCAGTTTGTTATTTTCATGGTTCTTGTTGTGTTCAGTTTAGGAATTAGAAAGCAAATAAACTATTCAACAAAACAGGATTTGGGTTTTAATCCTGAAAATAAAGTTGTACTTAACATTGGGAGTCAGGTTAAAACCGGGAATTATGAAACAATAAAGAAAGAACTTCTAAAAAATCCAGAAATAATAAATATAAGCGGCGCCATGTGGCTTCCACCTTCAAATGGAAGAATGAGTGTAAGTATTACTGATACGAGTTTTGGTGATGAGCCCTTAAAAATGGAAGCTATATTCGTTGATCAGGATTTTATTGAAACTTTTGGATTACAAATAACTAAAGGAAAGTCATTTGCTGATATTGATATTAAGCCCGAATGGAAAATAATTGTTAATGAAACTGCTGAAAAATTAATTAACAGCGATGAAATTATTGGTCGCAAAATATGGAATAGCGATATTATTGGTGTTGTTAAGGATTTTAAATTTCATTCGTTTCACGAGCAAATTAAGCCTACGATGTTAATTGTTGGTGAAAATATGATTCGTGAAATGGTCATACATTATATAAATAAAACTGACAAGGTTGTATTAAATAAATTAAAAATTCAACTAAACAATTTAATGCCTGAAAATGATCCAGAATTGCAGAATTTAAAAGATAGATTTACTGTACTTTATAAAGAAGAATATAAGCTTGTAAGTTTAATAAGCATATTCTCTTTTTTGGCAATTTTTATTGCTTCTATTGGTTTACTGGGGCTAACTATTTTTACTGCCAAAAAACAAACTAAAAATATAGCTATCCGAAAAGTTAATGGAGCGTCAATTATAAACATTCTTAACTTATTACTGAGTAGTCATGTTAAATTGTTGATAATTAGCTTTCTAACTTCAATTCCGGTATCGATATACTTGTTGAATAAATGGCTTCAAAACTTTGCATATAAAACAAGTATTACCTGGGAAATATTTGTTATTTCAGGATTATTAGCTTTATTCATTACCCTTTTTACAATTAGCTGGTATAGCATAAAGGCAGCCCGAAAAAATCCTGTTGATAGTTTACGTTACGAATAAAGTTTATGAGTTATGATACGACATTTTATAAGGTTATTAATACAAAGGAATTTTAAACGAAATAGCTTTCATACCTTGATTAATATCTTGGGTTTATCGATTGGTTTATCAGCTTTTATTCTGTTTGTCTTATTTATCGAAGAAGTTAAGAATTATGATACATTTCACAAAAATTACAATAGCATATATAGGATTATAAATGAAACTGATGATAATCGTGGAAATTTTGCAGGAACCCCTGCTCAGCTGGGTGCATTTTTAGCCGATAGAGTTCCTGAAATTAATAACTATACTAGAGTAGAGGAAGTTAAGGACTTTATAATTATGAAAGATCAGCAAAAGTTCTTTGAATCAGACTTATTGTATGTCGATAATAGCTTTTTTGAAATGTTTTCATTTCCAATAGTTAGTGGAAATAAGAAAAACCCATTACGGAGTATTAATTCATTAGTAATATCAGAGAGTATGGCCCAAAAATATTTTGGTGATTCTACTCCTATTGGACAAATTCTAAAATTGGGTGAAAATGAAAAAGATTATGTTATTACTGCCATTATAAATGATTGTCCTTTGAATTCGAGTATAAAATATAATTTTTTAACGTCTTTTGAAGTATTTGACAAAGATGCGTATTGGGGCGAGTTTAATTATTGTACTTACATTCAGGTTTATGAAAATGTAAAAGCGGCTGAAGAAAAAATTAAAGTTAGCACAGTTGATCGAGGGGGAGATAACTTGATGAGTCTTACTTTCTTGCTATTGCAACCACTTCAAGAAATGCGTTTTGAACATGTTCGAGGAAATACCTTTAAAATAATTGATCGAAAGTATATTTTGATATTTTTATCTGCCTCTATTTTTATATTATTCTTAGCCATAATTAATTACACAAATCTGGCATCTGCAATTTCTTTAAAAAGATCAAAGGAAGTTGCTATTAAAAAAATCCATGGAAGTTATAGAAAACAAATAATATTTGAATTTCTTATTGAATCAATTTTCTTTTCGATACTTGCTCTATTTGTAGCTTTTATTTTGGTGGAGCTTATAGGACCTGGATTCGGTAAATTAATAAGTGAAAAAATACAACTTTCTTATTCGTATGTTCCGTTATTTATTCTGCTGGCAATTATTGTTGGTATTTTAGCAGGTATATATCCTGCAATTTATGGTTCAAGGTATAATGTCATAAGCCTTTTAAAAGAATCATTTTATAAGGGCCGGAAAGCTAAAGTAATTCGTAATTTTCTAGTGGTTGTTCAGTTTGGAATGACAGGATTCCTGTTGGTTTGTTCACTTACCTTTTCAAAGCAATTAGATTTTTTAATTAATCATGATTTAGGATTTGATACAAATAATATAATTGAAGTTCAGGTGCACTGGAACGGAATAAAGCTTAAAGAACTTAAAAACGAGCTCGAAAATTTTGCTGCAATAGAGTACGTTACAACCAGTACATTTACAGCAGGAGAAGAGGGCTGGAATCAAAGTGCAAGATGGGAAGGAATGCAGGACGACAGACAAATAAGCATGTTTGTATTAAAGGCAGATAAAGATTTTGTGGAAACCCTTGGTTTAAAATACCTGGAAAGAATTGAAGATTTTAATGATCTTAGTTTTAACGATAAAAGATTTTATTTGATCAATGAATCAGCTAAGAAATATATCGGATGGAAAGAATCAATAAATAAACAATTTTCAATTTTCTCTAAAGATAATGGTTATATAGCTGGTGTTGTAAATGATTTTAACTTTCGTTCGTTACGTTATCTCTCAAGCCCAAGCGTTATTGTTATTAGCAAAGATCCTGTTCCAGATAAGATGCATATCCGTATTTTACCAGGCTATGAACTTGAGGTGATTACTTTCTTACAAAAAAAGTGGAAAGAGCTTGCACCTGCAAACGCCCCTTTAATGATTTCTGGTCTTAACGATGAGTTTAAAAACTTGTATAGTACAGAGGAAAAAACAAGAACAGTAATTACATTATTTACAATTATTGCCTTAATCATATCTATGTTAGGCCTTTTTGGACTGGCAACATTTATTACTTTACAAAGAACAAAGGAAATTGGAATAAGAAAAGCGAATGGAGCTAATATAAAAAATCTGATTGTGATGCTGGTAATTGAATTTGTAAAATGGGTATTTTTTGCTTTAATTATAGCTATTCCTATTTCCTTTGTATACTTGAGAGATTGGTTGCAAAACTTTTCATACCAAATAACATTAAGTTGGTGGATTTTCGCATTATCCGGATCGATAACACTGATGATAGCATTTTTAAGTGTTATTATTCAATCATTTCGGGCATCTCGCAGAAATCCAATCGATTGTTTGCGCTACGAATAAAATAATTACATGATCATTTATAATATTAAAATAGTCTTAAGAAATACTTTCAGAAATAAAGTTTTTTCTTCTATTAATTTGTTTGGTTTAGCAATTGGATTAGCTGCCTCGTTGTTTATCGTGTTATGGGTTTGGGATGAATTAAGTTTTGATCGTTTTTACGATAATGCCAATAATATCTACATGCTGGTAAATACCAATACTGACGATCAGGGTAACAGCGTTGATTATGTTGAAAGTCCTGCTCCGATGGCTGATTATCTTGTAAATAATATTGCAGGTATAGAAAAAGCTGCGCGTGTAGATTATTTTTATTCAGGGGGATTAATTCAAAAAGGTAATGACTTTTATAAAGAAAAGGGAGCATCGGTTGATGATTCTTTTTTTGAGATTTTTAAAATACCATTTATTTTTGGCGATAAGAACAATGTATTTGAGAATCTTGAATCTGTTGTTATCTCTCAAAGTATGGCAATCAGATATTATGGGAATAAGAATCCTGTAGGTGAGATTCTAAAAGTTAAAGCTTACGGAGATATTTTTAAGACAGCTACAATTACAGGAGTATATAAAGATTTTCCCGGGAATTCGACTATCAAACTCGATTTTATAATCCCTTTTTTGCTCGAAGAAAAAAGCTATTTGGAAAACTGGGATGTATCTATATATGCGACCTTTGTGCTTTTAGACCAGAGGTCGGAGTTGAGTGAAATGAATAGCAAGCTTGCTACAATTTATAAAAATGTAATTGGACAAGATCAATATTCTGCCTATTTGTTTCCATTCGTTAAGCTGCATTTACATTCAAATTTAACATTCTTTAATAATGAAAATAAAGGAAATCTTAAACTCATTTATATCCTTGTTTTTATTGCTATTCTGATTTTACTTATTGCAAGTATAAATTACATGAATCTTGCTAATGCACGGTCAATAAAAAAAATGAAAGAGTTTAGTATAAAAAGGATATTGGGAATAAGTCGTGCTAAGTTATTCTTAAGCATTCTGACTGAGTCTGTATTATTCACATTAATATCTTTTTATATTGCCATTATATTTGTTGAACTTACTCGTCCGGTGTTTAATAATCTTACAGGAAAAGAGCTGAATATAAACTATTTTGAACCTAAGCTTTTACTTGTATTAATCATTACGATAAGCCTAATTGGACTTATATCTGCATATTTCCCATACTTATTTATTTTATCGCACAAGCCCGATTCTTTTTTAAAAAGTAAACTTCATCAGAATAATAAAGGACTATTTGCGAAAAGATTTCTTGTTGTTTTTCAATTTGTGATTTCAATTGTACTTATTATTTTTTCCAGTGTAATCATAAAACAGGTAAATTATATTTATTCTAAAGATCTTGGCTTTAATAAAGAAAATGTGATCATGATAAATGCAACACATCTGGGAGATAAGGTTAAAATATTTAAACAAGAACTGCTCAAAAAAGAGAATGTTGTTTCTGTGACGCACGGGAATTCGCCAATGAGGGGAAGTTGGCCTGATACTTGGTCATGGGAAGGCAAGAACATATCTAAAAAATTAAAGATAATCAGAATAAACTCGGATTCCGATTATCTGAATACCCTGGGAATTAACCTTAAAAAAGGTCGGTTCTTTTCTGAGGAAAGACCAGGGAAGCCATCCATTGTAATTAATCAAAAGTTTGCTGAACAAATAGGAAAGGAAGATATTATAGGCACAATTATTTATTTCAGAGATGAGCCTTATGAAATAATTGGAGTCACCGAAAACTTTCATTCAAATCATTTTTCTGAAGATATGAAAATGTTGGCATTTTTTAATGAACCCACATGGCAGCTTCTCATAAAAATAAAAGAGGATAATAAGAAGGAAACTATACCTTATATTGAGTCAGTATATAAAGAGTTTGTGACTGATAGAGCTTTTGAATATACAAGCCTGGAACAAAGCTTCGATTACGTTTATCACTCTGAAGTTAGAGCAGGGAAGCTTTTTGGCTATTTTTCAATTCTTGTGATATTTATTTCTTGTTTAGGCCTGTTTGGAATAAGCTTTTTTGCAACCGAACTACGTACCAAAGAAATTGGTATTCGAAAAATACTTGGCGCATCTTCAAGTAACATTATTGCTATGCTAAATCTTGATTTTGTTAGGTGGATATTACTGTCTTACAGTATAGCTTGTCCTATTGCTTATTATTTTACAAAAAGATGGTTGCAGGACTATGTTTACAGAACAGAACTTTCATGGTGGTTATTCATTTTGGCAGGAATACTGGTTCTTATTATGACCATTATAACGGTGAGTTTGCAAACATACAAAGTAGCATCGGAAAATCCTGTTGTTAGTTTACGTTACGAATAAAGATTAACTTTGGCGAATGAAATTCATGGTTTGTCCACAATGCGGAATAGATCTCTTTTATGTTAAGAATGAAAAAGGAGAGAGGCTAAATGTAAAAGTTTCAAGGGAATTAAAGATTATTCCTATTGATGTATCAATGAGCCTGGAAGGTTTTAAGCTTGAAATTTTATTCTGTCTGGGTTGTTCCTGGAGTGGGAAAATAACTGAACTGAAAAAGTATTTGATTGAATAGTATCAAGTATCAAGATGTTAGTATTGAGATTAATACTAATGTCTTGATACTTGATACTTGATACTCAAAATCTATTTTTCAAATTTAAAATTCTTTGATTTAGCCTGAGTTTTAATTGCTTTTAGCATAGCATCATCCAAAACAGTTTCTGAAGAGTTTTCGGTTTGTTGTTTTTTCACATATTCTTCGCGTTTAGTATTCAATTCAATAATTTCTTTTTGAATTTTTTCTCGTTCTTTTTTCTTGGTTTCAACATATTTTACTTTTTCATCATCATTCATGCCTTTCATTACAGCTGGAAGTTCCTCTTCTTTTACCTTGGCTATTTCAAAATCTTCCTGCTCAGCGGCATCAACCAAATCCCACGATTCATTTTTATAAACATGTGATGCTTTTGAAACCGAGCGCTTAACTGCATTTACCTTATCAATACTAGTTGCATTTGCATCTTGTGCTGCCTGATTTTGCTTTTTCTCGTAACCTGTTTTACCATAAGAAACATAAGTATCATTCAATTTTGAGTTTAATTCAGAAATACGATCGTCATAGGGTGAAGAAACATAAACCGTTCTGCAATCCTGGTTAATGCTCATGTATTCGCCACCTGTAATTTCGGCTCCTTTTTTCCAGTTGGTTCTTACCCCTTCGTTAAAATCTCCGCAAAAAATGGTATTTACTACAATTCCTTTATTTTTTGCACGATAGCAGGCATCATGAAAATCAATTCCTCCCTGAGTAAAAGGCTCATTTCCGGCAATAAAAATAAGTTTAAGATCGTCATGCGATTCATTCCAATCGAGTTGATCTAAAGAAGTCTTAATTACCTGACCACAAAACTCGCTGCCACCATTTGTTCTTAGCTCGAATAACTTTTGAGAAACTAAGTCAAGATCTTTGGTTAAATATGTTACCTGGCGAATATAACCTTCACGCGGACTTAACCAATCGTTTCCATATTCATACAGGGCAATCTGTAGTTCGGGTCTTTTTCCATCACAGCTTGCACCGGCAAGTTCATTTACTATGGTCCATAATTGTGACTTGGCTTGTTCAATTAAACCGTCCATACTGTTACTTGTATCCAGTAAAAGAGCGATTTTAATAGATTTCGATTCATTATTATCGGCTTGAATAGTTAAACCGATAAGTAGAAGAACAATAATTAATCCCGATAAGATGAGATTTTTATTAGCTGATTTTAAAATTTGTGTTTTCATAAGGATTGTTTTTATTGGTTTATGAAGTAAAAGTATGCACTAAAAAAAGGCAATAAAAGCTACAATTAGGGAACAGGTCGGTTCAATTCGTGAAATAGATAAACGAATAAGTTAAATGGAAAAACAAGCCTGTAAATATTGATTTTATAGGGTTTTTGGGGCGTGAGTGATTTTTACTTGTCGAATTTTGTTTGTATTTTTACTTAAAATAAATGCTAGTATAAAACAAGAGGTTATCCAAAAAGACTTTGTGATCCTCTGCGAGAACTTCGTGTTCTTTGTGGTATAATTCTTAAAACATTGTACCACAAAGGTTCTCAAAGAAAGCTCAAAGTTGCACAAAGTTGCACAAAGTAAAAAATGTATTGAAATATCATTTCTCTTTACTTTTTGGATTGCGCCTTAAAAAATTTACTAAGAAAGGACTTTAGTCCAAAATATAGAATTATGAAAAGATCGATTTATATAATAATGTTACTACTCATAATAAACGGAGCTCTTTATTCTCAGGATAAAATGAGTCGTTATCAACCATCGGAGGTTAGATCTTTGCTTGATTCGGCTGAACTGTATAAGAAAACAAATGCTTTTAAAGCCTATAGTTTTGTCGAAAATGCATTGCAAATTATCATTCAAAACAACGATAAGGAAAATGAAATAAGAGCCTATGATTTAATAGCTGACATTAATTTATATTCAGAACAATTTGATTTGGCCATTGAGAATTATGTTAAATCAATCAACCTTGCAAAAAGGATTAATAAACCTGATTTAGCTTATAATTCAACTAAAAATATAGGCCTTGCCTATAAATTAAATGCCGATTATGATAAAGCCATATACTACTTAAATACTTTTCTAAATTTTATACCAAAGAAATCTTCTCAAGACGATTTAACTTTTACTAAACTTCAAATTGCCGAAACGTATGAATTAAAAGGAGAATATGCTTTAGCCGAACAAACTTATCTGGAGGCATTAGAAATTGAAAAAGAAAGAAATAATTCGGAGGGAATTATATCAATCCAGGATAAATTAGCGAACATTAATTTGTCGCAAAATAATACAGCCGGAGCAATTCAGTATTACGAAGAATCAGAAAAAATGGCGAAAGAATCTTCAGATAAACGTTCTTTAGTGAATACATTACGGAGCAAAGGAAATGCATATAAGAAACAAAATAAACCTGCAGAAGAATTGGAAGCAAGGCAGCAAGCATTAGATCTGAATGAAGAATTAGATGATGAAGTAGCTCAAAGCAAGGATTTATTGGAAATTGGAAAGATTTATGTAGAACAAAAACAAGAAGAAAAGGCTATTCCTGTTCTGCAAAGAAGTATGACTCTTTCTGATCAAACCCAAAATATTTCTCAGATGAAAGAAGCATTATATACTTTATCAAAAGCTTACGAAAGCTCCAATCCTAATAAAGCTTTGGAAACCTATAAAGAGTATTTAACTGTTAATGATAGCATAAACCGGATGCGGGAAAGGGAATTACTCAGCAGAATTGAAATGGCAACATCATTATCACGAAAGCAACAAAGAATAGATCTGTTAGAAAAAGATAAAGAGTTAAACGATAAAACCGTTGAAATTTTAGTTCAGGATCAAGAGCTTAAAAATCAGTCAATTCGCACACAGCGATTTACAATTATTTCTCTAATTATAATCTTGTTGATTTTAAGTGTATCATCTGTTTTTATATTAAAAAGTGCCCGACAGAAAAGAATAGCAAATCAGTTATTAGCACTAAAATCCTTACGTAGTCAAATGAATCCTCATTTTATCTTTAATGCCTTAAATTCGGTTAATAATTATATTGCGAAGAAGGATGAATTGTCGGCAAATCGCTACCTGTCTGACTTTGCTTTTCTAATGCGATCAGTAATGGAAAACTCAAAACACGACTTTATTCCATTAACCGATGAAATCAAGATTATTGAGCTTTATATTAAGTTGGAGCACGAGCGGTTTAAAGAAAAATTTGATTATAAATTTATTGTTGATGAGGATATTAATACAGAATCTTTTTTGATTCCACCAATGCTTATTCAGCCTTATATTGAAAATGCAGTTTGGCATGGATTACGCTATAAAGAAGAAAAAGGTGTACTTGAAGTGGAACTTAAACAAATGAGTAATTTTCTTGAAATCACAATAAAAGACGACGGTATAGGACGAAAAAAATCACAAGAACTGAAAACCAAAAATCAGCAGCAAAATAACTCAACCGGTTTAAAAAATATTGAAAACAGACTCCAGATTATTAATGAAGTGCATCATCTTGGGATAAAAGTCGAAGTATTAGATTTAATTCCTGAAACCCAAACAGGGACTTACATTAAAATTACGGTTCCAATGCAGAAAAGCTAAATATAGAAAATGAGAAGATGAAAATTTAGAAAGGGAGAAAGGGAGAAGGTGAGGTGTATGCAGCATATTGGTTAAATAACATGAATCGTTAAGGGATTAATGTTAAATAAGACTTTGTTTTTAAACCTTTAACTTTAAACTTTCAACTTTGAAATAAAATATGGAAGAAAAATTAAAAGCTGTTATCGTTGAAGATGAGTTGGCAAGTCGCGAGACTTTAAGAGCCTATCTTGAAAAATATTGCCCGGATATTGAGTTGCTGGCTGAGGCGGATTCTGTAAAATCAGGACTGGAAGCAATTAATAAACATAAACCCGATGTAGTTTTTCTCGATATTGAAATGCCTTATGGAAATGCATTTGATTTGTTGGAACTAATTCCGGAAGTTGATTTTGAAGTAGTTTTTGTTACGGCATATAGCAATTATGCCATAAAAGCGCTCAATTTGAGTGCATCCTATTATATTTTAAAACCCATTTCAATTGATGAATTGGTAAAAGCAGTCGAGAAAATTAAATCAACCCGTGACCATAAAGAAATTTCAATTCATTCAAAGATTTTATTGGATAATATTCAGGAAGTAAATAAACCAAATCACAAGATTGTATTACCACTTTTAAATGGATTTGAGGTAGTGCATGTTCGAGATATTATCCGATGTCAGGCAAACGATAATTTTACTGAGTTTCATTTAAAAGACGGCTCAAAAAAGCTTATTTCCAGAACGCTTAAGTTTTACGAAGAAATTTTAAAGGATTTTAATTTTATTCGCATTCATAAATCTCACCTCATAAACTTCCAGTATGTTACAAAATATTTAAAAGGTAAAGGAGGCCAGGTTGAAATGTCAGATGGTTCAATTGTTGATGTTTCAGTAAATAGAAAGGCTGAATTTTTAGAAAGGTTTAAATAAAAAAGCCAGCTTAAAAATAGCTGGCTTTTTTATATTTAAGCATTAAATTTTATTTAATAATTAAACTCTTTACGCAAGATTCTTTACTTGTAGATATTTTTACAAAATACATCCCTTTAGAGAAACTGCTTAAATCAATCTTATGAAAAGTCTCATTTATACTTAATAACTCTTCATTATAAATAATGCTTCCAATAGAATTATATACTTCAATTTTCCATTCAGATTGAATTACATCCTCAAAAGCAATATGAATTATTCCATTTGATGGATTTGGATATAAACTAATATTTCTGCTAAAATCCGGTCCATCAATAGCTGTTGCAACCGTAAAATTAATACTGTAAGTTTCTTCTGATGTTTCATCTTCAGCAGTAACTAGAATTGTTGTAGTTCCTGGTAATGAAGTTGCATCAGTGATTACAGCATCTGCATTTATATCGTTTGTTGTTGCAGTTAAAGTTGGAACGGTTGTTGTACCCGATTCTAATTCTATATCGTACGATAATGTTGATGAATTAAATCCATTAACTGTTGTTCCATCAACTTTTAAGTCATTTAATGTTGCATCATTATTTGGTGCTATTGTAAAGTTAATGGTATAAACAATTTCAGTTAAATCATCTTCAGCAGTAACGGTTACCACAGTTGAACCGGGTAATGCAGTAGCATCAACAATTGAAGCAGTAGCATTAGCATCGGTAGTTGTTGCAGTAACCGTTGGAACTGTTATTGTTCCATAGTCTAATTCAACATCATACGAAAAGGTTGATGAATTAAAACTACTAACAGTTGTTCCATCAACTTTTAAGTTGCTTAATGTAGCATCAGTTGCAGGATCTGCAATTGTGAAATTTACAAGATATGTTTTTGTTGTAAATTCATCTTCAGCAGTGACTTCAATTGTTGTAGTTCCTGGTAATGAACTTGCATCAGTAATTTCAGTACTTGCATTTTCATTGTTTTTGGTTGGAGTAACAACTGGTATATCAGTTGTACCATATGGAAGTTCAACATTATAAACCAAATTTGTTGAATTAAATTCTGAAATGCTTATTCCATCAAACAAAATATCACTTAATGTTGCATCGCTACTTAAATTATCGAAAGTAAAATACACCGTATAATCAGATGTTGAACCATCTTCTGCAGTAACTGAAATCGTTGTTGTTCCAGGTATTACAGATGTATTTGTAATGATTTTTGTAGCTTTTGAATCGTAAACATTTGCTGTAACTAAAGGTGAAGTTGAAGTTACTACTGGTACTTTATACATATAACTATATATTTCTGGATCAAATCCATTAATGGTTACTCCATTAACTTTCAAATCACTTAATAAAGAAACGTCACTTAAAGGTCTGTAAGCGAAATTAACATTGTAGGTTAATTCAGTTGTACCATCTTGTGCTGTAACAATTACAGAAGTTGTACCTGGTAATGCAGACGCATCATTAATTACAACATCAGCACTGTCATTGTTAGCTGTAGCAGTAACTTCAGGTACTTCGGTAACATCAGGTTCTAGTTCTATATCGTAAGAATAAACTTCAGTGTTAAAACCGAAGATTAAAGATCCATCTACTTTTATCTTTTTAAGACTGGCATCTTCAGAAGGTGCTGCTAAAGTAAATTCTATGGTGTAAGTTTTTAGACTGGCATCCTCAGCATAAACATCAAGAGTTGTTGTTCCTGGCATTGAGGCAGCATCTGTTTGGTCAATAAAGGCGTTTGCATCTTCAGGAACAGCAATAACCATAGGTACACTAGTAGTTCCGTATGGATATTCAAATGCATAATCCAATACTTCAGGATCGAAAGTCACAATTTCTTCTCCGTCAATAGTAATTTTTTGAAGATTATTATTGTCAGATGCACTTGTTATAACATAATCGATTGTATATACCTGTTCAGTTACCCCATCAACAGCTGTCACAACAATTGAATCTCTCCCTGGTAATGCTGTAGTTTGTTTTAAGTCAATGGTAGCTAAAGCATTTTTAGCTATTGCATTTATATTTGGTACAATTGCAGTTCCAAAGGGTAAGTTTTTTGTATAATGATACCTAATTGGAGAGAAGTTAGTAATTGTTGTTCCATCTACCTTAAGGTCAGTTAAACTTGCATCATTATCAGCAAGGACTGGTAGTACAAATGTTATTAAATAGTTTTGAACTGTACCATCTTCAGCAATAACTTCAACAGTTGTTATACCAGGGATTGAGTCTGTTTCATAAATATTAACTGTGGCTTCAGCATTTTCCGCAGTAGCTGTTACCGTTGGTGCAATTGTTCTTCCTGCAGTTAATTCACAAGTATAAGTTAATGAATCTGCCCTAAAACCTGTAATATTTACACCTGTTGTATCCAAATCAATTAAATTGGCGTTATTACTTACTATATACAATTCAAAAATAGATTGATCATCAGTATAACCATCAGAAACAGTTAAAGTAATATCCACAGCACCTGATTGATTTGTAAGAGGTGTAATTTTAATAAATCTGTTTTCATCATCACCCTTAAGTTGTATGTTCAAATCAGGAACAATTGTTTGATTTGAGGATGTAGCTGAAATAGCTAGTTTAGACATTTCCGAATCAGTATCTCCAATTAGAAATGGAATCCAGTTAGTTGATGTTTCCTGAACAATAGTATCATTCTCAATAGTGCTAATTGCAGGTGCATTATTAACTACATTTATTGTTAACGAAGTGGCATTGTTGCTCATAATAGCATCTAAAGCCGAAGATGCAATTATGTTAGAGTAAGCTGTAATATCTCCTCCACCATCTTCAATAGTTCCATCTAAAATAAGATCAATGCTTTCGCCTGAAGCCATGTATGGGATTGTCCATGTTCCTCCATAAGGCTGATAATCTCCTTTTTCAGCATCATAATTTTCTAAATTAAACAAACCGGGTAATGCACTTTTTACAATAATTTCAGAAGAACTATTTGGTCCGTTATTAGTCAACGTAAAAGTATAAGATATTGATTCCCCGACATGTGGGTTTGTTTTGTCTGCACTAACAGCAATTTGCAAATCGGCTGTATCTGTTGGTAAATCACCAAAAATCATTACTCGATGCATAAAGCCATTAACATATAACCTACCATTTAAGTCGTAATTTATTCCATAAGGATGATACATTGATTTTTCACTTATTCCTCCATTAAAAGATAAACTTGTGTTAAAGTCAGGTTGACCTAAAACAATATCAGCATTAGCACCGTTTTCGATTGGAATTTCATTATAAATTAAAACCCGATTATTAGACCAGTCGCCAATTGCAAGTTCTCCTTTTGGTGAAACAGTTACACCCCAGGAATAACTTATTTTATCAGGACCTAATCCTGGACTATTACTATAAAAATCAGTTTGGCCTAAAACCACATCTGCAGATGCACCATTTTCTGTAGGAAATTCGTTAAAAATAAGAACTCTATGATTGTATCTGTCAGATATTATTAGTTTCCCATCATTAGAAATAGCTGAAGTATAAGGCTGATATAATTTGTTAGTTGATACGCCAGGTGAATTAGAATTAAAATCATTTTGACCAATTACTAAATCTGCTGAAGCTCCATTGCTTGTTGGAATTTGATTAAAGATTAAAATCCTGTTATTTAAAGCATCACTAATAAGTAACTTTCCGTCAGGTGATACAAATACTCCCCACGGTTGATTTAATTTATCAGGACCAAAGCCAGATGAAGATGATGTAAAGTTTACCTGTCCAATTACAACATCAGCTGGTTGAGCATTACTTGTTGGAATTGAATTCCAAATTAAAACCCGATTATAATCTTTGTCACTAACAATAAGTTTTTCACCATCAGGAGAGAAACAAAGCCCATAAGTATTACCCATATATTCTACTGTAGGTCCATTGTTTGCCGAATAAAAATTTGGATTTCCTATTACAACATCAGCTGGAGCCCCATTAGTATCAGGAACAGAATTGTAAATTAAAACTCTTCCATAATTCATAGAACCAACCGCTAGAACTCCCTTAGCGCTAGCAGCTGAGCAGACTGATCCGTAACCGGTATATTCGTCTTGAGTTGTGTTTTGGGTATAAAAATCAGGTTGTCCAACAACAATGCTTGCTGGCATAAAATTATAATATTTTGTTTTTTCTTTAATTGTCCTTTTTCCATAAGGTTCTACAATAGTTGGAATATGTTCTGTTTCGTCAATAGTCACAAATTCACATGCCATCTGAATTCCATTATTAAGCGTTGGGAAGTCGTCAACATTAACTGCAATCCAGTAGAAATTATTTCCTTCGTCAAGAGGAATATCAAAATGTATCGCAGAGCTTATATTTGTACCTTCCCAAATAATATTTGTTTTGTTATATCGATTAATATTACCGGTAGAATAAATCTTAACTGAAGATATATCATTGATAAAATCATCAGAACCAGTAGTATTTAATTTTATACTATCAAGGCTTAGAGGATTAGAAATATTGCTCGTATTAATATTAAAACCAAAGATCTCATTATTCTCTGAAGAAGGGAAAACTCTCGATGTATCATTTGTAAATGATGTTACCGTATTAATAGTCATATTTGGTGATATGTCTACATCAAGTATTATTGTATCATTTAAAGTATTTTCATCAGTTGCACCATTCGGATTCGCTGACCATACTTTTATTTGGTAACTTGTCTCTGGTTCAAATGTAAAGCTTCCTAATAGAACTTCCTGAGATCCACAAAGAGAGAGAGTACCTGTCCAATTTAAAGATGTCTGAGCAACACCATCTAATTCCCATTCAATTGTTGTAGATAACAAATCATCATTTCCATTATTACCGAGATTTACATATATCTCATTAGTACCTGCATAATCATTTGTTATGATATTATTTATACTTGCATCAAGATCAAAAAATGTTATAATAATAGGTGTCGAGATTCCTTGTGGTATAGTACCTCCGTCTCCGTCAATTGCAATAACAATTCCATTAGGGTCTTTAATTTCATACCAGGGTTCAATAGCATAACTTCCGGTTACATAACTTGTGGTTATTTCATCTCCATTGCCGGCTTCAAATGTATATATGCCGGGTCCTGATCCATTTAATAGTGTTATATCAGTTAAAACTGGTGTTCCATTAATGAAAATTGTTAATGAAGAACCATTCCACCCATCTCCGTATGAATCATACAATTCAACTGAAAATGAACATGCAAGCGATGTTATTTTAAATAGAAAGAACAAACTAAGCAATAGTCCTAGTTTTTTAACAAAGTAAAGTTTTCTCATGATTAGGTTTTAAGTAAATTTTAATTGTAAATGTAGATTTAATAATTAACAAACTTTTATTTATTAGGTAAATACGCTAATTGCTATTATGAAAGTAGTTCAAATGTTGATAAATAAAAAGCTGCATGTTATATAACATGCAGCTTGCTTGATATGAACTCAAATTCTTATTTCGAGTACTGATCAATTACATCATTCAAACTTCGTTGGCAAACTTTGCAGAATATATTATGTCGGGTAAACATAATGCAATCCAACTGCGATCTGTATAATCCATATTGATTGTAACCTGCTCCTTCAAATGCGCCAACTTTATCTATATATTCTTCTTTTGCATAGAATTCATCCTGTTGATTATATTCACGTACAAAAAGAGCTTCAACTTCTGCTTCAGGGACTTTGGCTGCTCTTAGTGCATTTCTTTCTTTTTGCACCTCTGCTCCATGAGCATCAAATTCTTCTTTGTTCCAGGGAGTTGGAATAGGAGTACCCTCTTCAACTAAATCTTTCCATTTTATATTTTCTTTATCTTTAAGTGCAGTGATATTTGTTTCCCATGGCTCTAATTCAATAGAAGGAGCTTCATACGAAGTCGAAGATGAGTAATATTCATCTGCTAAACCGGCCATATGATGTCCCATTTCATGAATCATAATATAATCTGAGAATTTATTATCCACTGCAACAGTTGTATACAAATTATAAATACCTCCACCACCATATGTTTTTTCATTTACAAGAATTACCATAAATTCATAAGGAACAGCCGAAGCAACGTTTCGAATAGTTTTATTATCATAACTTAACACATAACGTTCCGAATCGAAACTGCTGTAATGAGCTGAAAGTGGAGTACGTTTAAAGACTCCGGGATGAGGTTTTGAAACTCCTGATTCTTGTGCAGGTGTTTCAATGGCCCAAATATTAATATCATTTTTGCGTGTATTAAAAGGTTCTGCTTCAAGCATTGCTTCCGATAAACGTTTTGCATCAGTAATAAATTTATCCATTTCTTCCGTTGAGTATCCATCACCTAAAATAACGATATCTAATTTTTCCTGTGCAGGACCATTTTCTAAAATAACATCAACTTTTTCGGTATGAGCTATGTCAGCAGGATTAACTTCTCTGGCTTCAGGGTCAATATCACGAGTCCAAATGGTTTGGAATTCGTTTTTATCATCTCTTTTTTTCATGATGATACTTACTGGTTTTAGAGGCCATGGGAAACGAATGGTTTCATGAAAAGTAGCCCATTCTTTTTTTGCTTCAGGTGTCCACTGCCATTCCCCAAAAATACTTGCAAATCCTCTAGAATAAAGAAGTTTTTTTGTTTCCTGATCAACTACTTCGTAAAAGTAAAGCCCAAGCTCCAACTCATCAATTAAGATTTTAGTACTTCCAAACCATTCTCCATCAGATAAAATTTTATCCACAGCAAAATGTTCAGTTTCTGAATTTCCAGTATGGAAATAATCAAGGCGCATGGTTTTGTTTTTAAAGAAATTATCAAAATTGACATTGCCTTGATTTACAACATCAATTGCAGCAATCTCTTCTGATGCATGTTTTGTTTGTTCCGGTTGGCTTGGCGTACAGGCAAAAAGTACCGTAAGTCCTAGTAATAAGAATATTAGTTTTTTCATGGTTTATTTTTTTGTTTTAAAGATAATAAATCTAAATAAATTTCAAATTCCAAATTCCAAATTCCAAATTCCAACTTTCAATTAATAATCACTATTCACCACTCACAATGGAATTCGCTGCTAAAGGTAAAAAGCTAAAAATTTTATATCTTAGTGCACAACACAACAAAACTAAAATTACAATGACTTATAATCTATCAATACTAATCGTTATGATTTCCTACATGACTTTTATTGTTGCGTGGGGAATTTATCAGGGGAGAAAAGTTAAAAATAGTTCAGATTTTGCAATTGCAGGACGTAATTTACCCGGCTGGGTAGCATCTCTTTCAGAGAGAGCTACAGGAGAGTCCTCCTGGGCTTTGCTGGGATTGCCCGGTGCGGCATATGCAACCGGATTATTAGAAGTTTGGACTGCTGTAGGATGCGTTTCTGGGATTATTTTTGCCTGGGTAATATTAGCCTGGCGATTGCGCGAAGAAGCTGCAAAATACCAATCAGATACATTTACCGATTATATAGCACAGAAACATGGTGAAGTCGGAAAATGGATCAGAATTGTAGGGAGTTTTACTATTGTTTTCTTTTTCTTTTTTTATGTTGGAGCCCAGTTTCTGGGTGGGGGTAAAACACTCGAAAATCTTTTTGGGCTTAACCGAACGATAGGAATGTTGATCGTTGTGTTGCTTGTTGTGCCCTATACTATTTATGGTGGTTTCAGAAGTGTTACCTATACGGACGTTATTCAGGCAATTGTTATGATTATTACCTTAATTGTTGCTCCAATTGCAGGAATAATTTATATATCAAATCAACCAGAAGGAGTGCTTTATGCAAGGTCCATCTCAGAGGCTTTATCAAAGGCAGGAGAGAGCTACAGTACTATGGCTGGGGGAGCAAACTTAATTGAAGGATCAAAATTATCTGATTTTCTAATTACAATTTTTCCTAATAGCTTGAATATTGTGAAAGGATTGGGTGCAGGAATAATTATAGCTGGAGCATTTTCGTGGTTTTTTGGTTACCTGGGAGGACAACCACAATTAAGTATGCGTTTTATGGCTATTAGTAATACAAAAAATGCAAAACAGGCAAGAAATATTGGTGTAGCATGGACCATTATTGCATACATTGGCGCTTTAATGATTGGCTGGATGGGAATAGCTATTTTTGGACCACAAGGATTAAAAGACCAGGAAACAGTTATGCCCGAAGTGCTAACTAAATTATTTAATCCCTTTTTAGCAGGAATACTTATAACAGGAGTGCTTGCTGCAATAATCTCAACGGCGAATTCATTGTTGATTTTATCGGCTACTGAGCTTTCGGAAAATTTGATAAAACCCTTACGAAAAGATACAGGCAAAGAGCAAAATTCACTGCTACAATCGCGAATAATTACTGCTTTACTTTCTGTTGTTGCGTTGATATTGGCATATTTCTCCCCAAGTGATTTGATTTACAAAATTGTTGGATATGTATGGGCCGGTATTGGATCTACATTTTCTGTTGTAATCATGTTAACCTTATTCTGGAACAGATACCATGGTCGTGCTGTTATATTAACAATTATAACTGGTTTAGTTTTTACAATTGTTTGGATTCAAACAGGCATGGATCAGATTGTATCTGCCCGTTTAGTTACCTTTATCGTAGCATTGTTTGTTGCCGTTGCAGGAACTTATTTGATCCCAGTGAAGAAATGAAATTCAATAACTATCCTTGAGCTTGCCTAAGAGAACTATTGATTTTCTTTCTTCGATAAAGCAGATACCCACTTATTATTACAATTAGTGCAATAATACCAGATATGGGCACAAGCAGAATATAAAAATCACTTAATAAAAAATGAAATATTCGGCCGGTATGTATTTCTAAACATAAGTTCCATAATGATATAGGCGAATCAGATAAAATATTTTCGGGCATATCCACAAAGCTTCTCTCATCGCTTCCGGATATAATACCGATGCTATAATCTGCTAGATATAAGTTTTGATTTGAATCTTTGATTAATCCACTAATTGCATATGATCCAAAAGGACTTCCATTTGATGATCCCTGATATGGTCTGCCGGAAATAAAATCATAAATAACTGCACGTTGAGGGCTCCATAAGAATAATCCACTAAATGAACCAATAAGAAATACATGATCATCATATTTTTCAAAAACATTAATTCCCATAACACTTATTGGTGGTTGCGAATCGAATAACTTCGGCGTACTTTTTAGTGTTTTAAGTTCATATAATCCATTATAACCAGCTAACAAAAAAACATCTTTATCTTCATCATAGATCAAATCTCTTAAATCATCATACCACGGATTGGGTTGATCAAGATGAGTAAATTTAAGAACCGGAATACGTGTATTTGCAATCGTCAATAAAAGTGGGGGACGCAAAAATATCCCTGTTAAGGTGGTAATTATGAGAAATACAATAAACCAGGCTCCAATTTTATTATGCCATTTTAACGACCATTTATTTGTATTGATTAGTTTTTGTACTGATTTGTTTTTTTGCTTTCGTCGCTTGATAAGTTTTGGAAAAAAGAAATATATAATTCCAGTTATGGATAAAATTATAATAAGTAATCCAATAAAATCGACAAATAGTTTACCGGGTAACCCAAAAACTTCACCCGAATGTATTTGCCACATGGTTTCAAATAACCCTACATTGTTTATATAAGCTAAGGGTTCTTTAATCTGAATCTTTTTAAATTTTGTATTTACTCCTTCATCTAAGCCAATAAAAACATCGGAGCGATTCATTGCAATAACAGAATCACCTTTACTTAGAACCGAAACAAAGCGTTCGATTTCAGTATCTAGCGGTATTTTTTGCCATTGATTAAATTTAAAATTATAATTATATAAACCGAATAAAGTGGCTGCATATAAGTTCTTATTGGCTGATAAATGAATATCAAAAATCTTACGATTGTCAATGCCTTTTGTAAAACCCTCATTAAAATTTGTAAAATCTGTCATGTTTGAGTCTGTTAGCCAAACTCCAATATTTCCATAGAATAAAATACTGTCTTTGGAAATTATCTGATTTCCTTTTAAAGCTGCTAAATTCCAATTCTTATAGTTATATTCTTTGGGTAAAAAATTTCTGTTAAGATCAATTCCTGAAATTAAACTCCTGTGATTCATTAATATTCCTGATGTGGCAATATAGATTAACATAAATGATATGATTAATCCTGGCCATTTATGATATTTTAATAATCTTTTAATTCTATTCTTCTTCGGGTTCATTATAATCAATTTTACAAAAAAAATGTTTTGACAAAACAAGAAAAAAAGTACGTCATTACCAAATAAAATTAAAAATTCTAAAAAAACTTTATTTTTTAATAAGCGCAGATAAACACTTTATAAATCAATCAAAAACGTGATATGGTATTTTTCAGGTAGAAGAATTGTTTAAAATAATTTCAATATTTGAAAACTATTTCTAACTTTTGCGTATATAGGAATTACCTTAACTTAAGTTAACTTTTTTATGAATTCATTAAAAATTGAGTCAACAACTTTTACACCTGAAATTAATTTCGATATTGAAAACAACACCTTATCATTCTTAAAGGTTTCAAAACCTGCCAATGCTTTTGAATTTTACAGACCCGTTTTTGAATTTATCGATAATTTCGAAAAAGCTAAAGTAAAGTCAAAAATTGTGAAAGAGCTGGTTGTTGATTTTAAGTTTGATTATTTTAATACTGCTACAGCAAAAATAATTTATGAATTATTGGAGAAACTAAAAAAAATCAGGGAGCAAGGAGTCGAGATTATCATTAACTGGTTTTTTCATTCAGAAGATGAGGATTTATTAGAGGAAGGTGAAATTATGTCAGAAGCTCTTGGTTTGAAATTTAATTATATTCCTTTTTTTGATGAAGAATAAAAAAGTGATCTCTAAATAAAATATTATGTAATAATTCAAACATAAATAGCTAATACTTCTTTGTCATCATAACACCTGAACCTTTGATGCAATATTTTAAATTATAAAACATTGAAAAGAAAAAACAGTTCTGCTAAGCAAAATCCTTAGTTTTAACGGCCAAGACACAGAGATTTAATCTATTAGGAATAAACAGAGGTTTTAATAAAAAGGGAATAAGTTTAAAAAAGAAATAATAATTGATTTACTTTTAAGCATTTAAGTTAAACCTAAAATTAATAAAAATGAAAAAATTAACATTATTAGCAGTTATTTCAATTGCTTTTACACTTAACTCTTTTGCACAAATTAGTGCTGGTGGTGGTCTTGTTTATGGTACAGAACAAAAGACCATCGGATTTAATTTAAGAGGACAGTACAGTATTACAGAAAGTATTGACCTTGTAGGTGGATTTACATTTTACTTACCTAACAAAGAGAAACAAACAATATTTTTAGCTACCATTGAAAGTAAAACAACCATGTGGGCTTTTGATATTGATGGTCACTATAATTTTGAGCTTATGGACAAATTAAAAGTATATCCACTTGCAGGTCTAAATATTGCTGGTGTTTCTGTAGATGTTAACGGTTCGAAAGTTAGTGATACGGAAGTAGGGTTTAATATTGGAGCAGGGGCTACATATGAGATAACAGATAAGTTAGCAGGCTTATTTGAGACAAAATATACGATTGGTAATTTTGATCAGGCAGTTATTACTTTAGGTGTTTTATATAAATTCTAAAAGTTGGTCGTATTAAACTTAAAAAACCCGATATTATTTTATCGGGTTTTTTAAGTTTAATCCATGATAAATAGATAGTTCTATCGATGTAAAACAGAATACCCCTTGAAAAATCAAGGGTTTTAGAGTGAAAAGAGTTCTGGACAATTCTATGTTCTCGGTAAGTGAATGATTAACAGAAAGAAAGCAATGATTAAATATGTTGAAGAACAAATAGAAAAGGAGTTAACATTAAATTAATAAGATTTAGTATTTGTTATTCAAGATGGGAATCGAAGATATTTAATAAATGATATATAATCAATTAGTTGTCGTTGTAAATGCTCAATAGGTATCCGGATAGGTGTCGGCGATTTTAGGAAACTTTATTAAAATTTTTCTTTCAAAATGAATTGATTTGATTAATTTTGATTTTAATAATATGATTTTGATATGAGAAAAGTAAAAGCATTTACATTGACTGAGTTATTGGTAGTTTTAATTATAATTGGAATTTTGGTTCTTTTAGCGGTTCCTAATTTAATGCCACTTATTTCAAGGGCAAGAAGCACAGAAGCTAAATTGCAATTAGATTTTCTTCATCAACTTGAGAGTTCATATTTTATGATGTATTCAAGATATTCAAATGATTTTGAAGAGATTGGATATGAACATGTAAAACTCGTTTCTGAAGGTGGTCAAGCCAATTATATTATAGAAGTTGTTGAAGCATCAGTAAATAGTTTTAAAGCCAAAGCAACAGCAATTGTCGATTTCGATGGAGATGGCACTTTTAATGTATGGGAAATTGATCAGGATAAAAACTTACGTGAAGTTGTGAAAGATTAGTTTATGTTATACCTTAAAATCTTATTACTACTAATATTAGTATTTATTTTGTACCAGGATCTCCGCTATCAGGCTGTATCCTGGATTTTTTTTGTAGTAGGTTTGGCTCTTACCTTGATAATTTCAATAAAAGAAAATTATTTGACTGATTTAATAGTTAATTCAACCATTAATTTCCTGTTTATTCTATTCCAGTTAAGCGTTATTTACTTATTTACCTGGATTAAATTCAAAAAGAAAAAAAACATATTTAAATCGGTATTCGGATTGGGAGATTTACTCTTCCTGCTTATGATCATTCCCTTATTCTCACCATTAAATTTCGTGATATTTTTTATTGCTTCAATCATTTTTACATTGTTTGTATACACTATTCTTAGAAGTATAAAAATTTACAAAAAGCACAGAATACCTCTTGCTGGCTTACAATCTCTTTTTTTATTTATAGTTTTGATTTCACAGATTTTTAGTAAGTTTAATCTTTATAACGATTATTACATTTTACAATTTATCATCAAATAAGTATGGTTAAAGATGGCTTTATAGAAATTTCGACAGAACTCCAACAGATTATTACTGCTGAGCAGGCATGGCATTACAATATTATTCCAAAGCAATCTGAGAATAACAGGATTGAATTTTACATTGACGAATTAAAATATACAGATCAGATTTCAGATGAATTGGAACTACTTTTTGGTAAAACCATACTGCTTGAAAGGGTCGATTCAAATACACTTGTAAAATCTTTAGGGAAATATTACCGAAAAAAGAAAACCACCGAAGGAAAAGCAACAGATGTTTTTATTCCAAAATCAGATGATTTCTTAATCAACCTGATTTCTGAAGCTGATGACATAGGAAGCTCCGACATCCATATAGAAACTTATGAAGATCGTTGCCGTGTGCGTATGCGTATCGATGGTAAACTCATCGAACGTTATGTATTAAATAAAGAAGATTATCCGGCTATCATTAATAAAATTAAAATTAAGGCTAACCTGGATATTGCCGAAAAACGTTTACCACAGGATGGCCGTATCTTTTTTCACGATGGCAATCAAAAATTTGATATTCGTGTTTCAGTTCTGCCAACCCTTTATGGCGAAAAAGTAGTAATGCGTTTGTTAAGTAAAGATGCTACAGATATTGATATCGAACTTCTTGGGATGAATCCAGAGCAGCTAAAATCATATACCGAAGGAATTAAAAAGCCCCATGGTATCCTTTTAATTAGTGGGCCAACAGGCTCTGGTAAAACAACAACCTTATATGCAACGTTAAAAATTCTGAATAAAGAAAATACCAATATATTAACCATCGAAGATCCTATTGAATATACCCTCGAAGGAATTAATCAGGTTCAGTTAAAAGAGAGTATTGGTTTGACTTTCGCAAGTGCACTACGTACATTTTTACGACAGGATCCTGATGTAATCATGTTGGGGGAGATTCGCGATGGTGAAACAGCGAAAATGGCTGTACGTGCTGCACTTACCGGGCACTTGGTATTGTCTACTATTCACACAAACTCAGCATGGGGAACCATTTCACGATTAATCGATATGGGTGTTCCTCCATTTTTAGTAGCAAGCACATTAAACTTATCGGTTGCACAGCGCCTTGTGCGTTTACTCTGCCCCGTTTGTAAAGAAAAGCAAGAATTTAATTCTGCATTATATCCACGAAATTACAAAGCTCCTATACAAATAAAAGAACATGTTGTGGCAAAAGGTTGCGACGCATGTTATTACACTGGTTACAAAGGACGAAAAGCAGTTTATGAAATAATACCCATCGACCACGAATTAACAGAAAACATTAAAGTTCAAAATATCGACGAAAACAAAATTTCAGATATTGCTGGTTTTAAAACCCTTTCTGATTCTGCATTTGAGTTATTTAAAGAGGGAATGACAACAATCGAAGAAATTTACTCAATTTTAATTAATTCATGATCCAGTATACTGCTAGAAAATTTTTACTATGAAAGTCATTTAATTTAATGAAATAAATTTATTTCCCAAAATATTATTAAGAATCTCTCAAAATAACAGTCCGATTTTTTTATCTAACGTTTAGGAGGTTAGTAGAATTAAGAATAGCATAACGGTTTCTATAAAATATGTTTTAAAGCATATTTTCAAATTGAGTATAAAGTACTACTTTCATTTATCTAATTATTAACCTAGAATTTTAAAAAAAATCAAACATTTAGTTTAAAATTAATATATAATGAAAAAAAATGTATTTGCTGTGTTAGCAATTTTTATATGCCAGTTAGTTGTAGGGCAGAATGATTTACCTGAGTTAGTAATGCCATCTCCTACAGCGTTTCAGTTAACAAAATATGGGAATGTGCCTGTAAATGAATGTTCAGGAAGGATTACACCTTCAATTTCTTTATATGAATATAAGGCAGGTAAATTAAATCTGCCAATTAGCTTAAATTATGTTGGAAATGGTGTTAAAGTAGATCAATTATCAAGCTGGACTGGTATAAACTGGAATTTAAATGCTGGTGGAGTAATAACCAGAATGGTGAGAGATTTGCCAGATGAAGCAGGCAAAGTAAATTATAGAATACTACACAGTATAGATGATTTGCAAAAATTCAATCTTATTGATGGAAATGAAAATGTTATTCATCTAAATTATTTGGAGTCTTTTGGATGTTATGACACACAAGCGGATATTTTTAATTTTAATTTTCTTAATTACTCAGGAAGTTTTTATTTGGATGAAGAGCTTAAACCACGATTAGCGAATTATGAGCAAGAATTAGAAATCTCTGAACCTTCATATAACCCAGATGAAGGATTTACTGAGTTCATAATTAAAACTCCTGATGGGATTCAATATTATTTTGGAGGTTCTACTGCTACTGAAAGGACTATAAATAATCCTGGAAGTGAATCTGAAATTACAGCAAATACAGCATTTTATTTGTATAAAATTATTCACCCTTTGGGGGATGAGATTCATTTAGTATATGAAAGAGAACAAGAACCTTATTTTGTAAGATTATCACAATCTTTTTATATAAATAAACTTATAGAAAGAGGAACAACTGAATGTAGCCCTGATAATTTTACTCTTAAAACAGATTATGCTCAACCAACTTTAAATGTTCAAAGAATTTTAAATGGAAAATATTTACGTAAAATATATTCCGATAGATCAAATTATGAAGTTTATTTAAATTCAGTCCCCTCTTTGTATGGTTGTGATTATATAAGGGTTTTGAAAGGAATTGATATTCTTGATAAAGCGACGGGTTACGATATAAAAAAAATCGAATTTGAATATATTGCTGATGAGAATAGATTTTTTTTAGAGAAGGTTAGCTTAAATGGAAAAAATCCTTATATAAGCGGTGAAGAAAGTTCAGAAGAATATAGTATGATATATAACGATCCTGAGGGATTACCAAATAGATTAAGCCTAAGTCAAGATCATTTAGGGTACTTTAATGGTAAGAATAATGTGACCTTATTACCTAAAAATGCTTCTGTTCACTTTGATGATTTAAATAGTGTTTTAGCAAATAGGGAACCTGATTTTATATATTCAAGTAAAGGAACATTAACGAAACTGATTTATCCAACGGGTGGTTATACAGAATTTGAATATGAAGCTACACAAGTTGATGCTACCGATAACTATATGGATAATATCGTTAGTCTTCAAACATATAGTAGTTATGAAGGATTAATACCAGACACGAAATTGTTGGATAGTTATATGATTGGAGTTGGTGAATTAAACGACGAAGGAGTAATTGATGGTTCTCTAATAACTCAGGATATTACATTGAGTATCAATGTTAATTCTGACGAAAATGTGAATCATCATTACATAATCTATATTAGATTAAAAGACCTTACAACAAATAGTGAAGAGTCTAATTACTTTGTTTTAGCTCCAGACAGAACTTTATATAGTGAAAACTTTACATTTAATCTTAAGGAAAATCATTCTTATAATGTAGAACTTGAATTGGAACCAGATGTTGAGTCACAATCAACACCCTCCTTTGTTTATGCAACTGCAAGATTTTCATATGTAAGAGAAAGAAGTGTATCAGGAGAACCCAGTGGGTTAGGAATTAGAATAAAAAGAATAAAGGACTACCCGGATAATAATTCTGAACCAGTAATAAAAAGATTCTATTATAAAAAAGCAATAGATCTGAATAGCTCTTTAGATGATGCTACAGCAATAAATAATTTAAAAACTTATGCTTATATAACATCATCAATGGACGATTGTATAGTAGGAGGCACCAATACTCATTTTTATATAATTTTTGATTATGTTATAGCACATTTACAGTCGAGTACATTAAACAACTTGTTTCCAACATCTGATAATTGCTGGTTATATGAGAATGTTACAATTAGTTACGGTGGGGATGATTTTGAAAATGGAGGAGTTGAAAAGAACTTTAATGTTAAAAATGCAAACTACCCTTATACATTTTATTTTGAAGACGGGATGTATAGCCCAAAAAAAATATTTGAATGTTATAGAGAGAATAACGATATGTATAATGGTAAGTTAAAAAGAGAAACTTATTTAAAAAAAGGGGAAAATGACCTTTTATACAAAATTAGAGAAGAAGAATATAACTATGTTGAGATTCAAGGATATGACGATTGTATTACAAGTATGATTATAAAAAGAATTTACTCTCCATTCGAACTTCCAACCTATAATACGATGAGAGGTTTATATATTGGTTTATACAGATCTCTTTTTATTAGAAGCGAGTTAGAATCTATTACATTAACTGATTATATAGATCCTATTCTGGTTGGAGCTGATGATTCTCCCATTTATAGTAGGGTTAAAACCGAAAAGATTTTTAAATATGGACGTTTTGCTGGATTGCCTACTGAAATTTTAAATCTCTCAAGTAAAGATGACAAGGTGATTAAAACAAGAACATACTACTCAAATTCATCAAGTAGTGTTGGGGCTAACGATACAGAAATAGATAACTATGATAGATTATATTTTTCACATATATATTCAACCCCAATTAAAATAGAAAAATATCTTGGTGATTATTTTAATTTGCCTGAAGCTCCTGAAGATGAACTTGTTGATGAATTTTTAGATAGCATAGTTGGCCCGATAAAAATTTCAACTCAAAAAACAATTTATGGAGACAATTTATTACCCCAAAAAGTGCAATCATCTTTTGGTGAAAATCCATTAGAAGATAAATTATACTATCATCAATATGATGATTATGGGAATCCATTAGAGCTTTCTAAAGCAAATGACCAATCTGTTTTTTATGTATGGGGATATAAGGATACTTATCCAATTGCTAAAATTGAAAATACAACTGAACCGGATTTATCCTCAGCTCAAACTATATTAGATGATGTAAAGTCTGCATCGGATATCGAGAATAGCGCAATCCGAGAAGATATATTAAGAACAAACCTTGAATTGTTAAGACTGGCATTACCCGGTGCAATGGTTACAACTTACACTTACGATCCTCCATACGGAATAAGTAGTGTAACCGACCCCAATGGAGTTTCAACCTTCTATAATTATGACAACTTTGGAAGGCTTTCTGAAGTTAGAGATAAAGAACATAATATTTTAAAAACTCATGAATATTTTATAGGGAAATCAGCAAATGCAAATAAAGCACCATTTTTAACGGTTATGTTGGACACGATCAAGATTCAGGCATTAGGGGGTGAAAGTTCTTTTGAAATAATATCAAATTTGATTTGGCAAGTTAGTGTTGATAAGGACTGGATTAGCCTTGATAAAACGGAAGGTTGGTTTAGCGATCAGGTAACTTTTAATGTTGATAATTATCTAGGTACTGAAAATCGAACAGCGACAATTACTTTAACAGCTGGAGAAGGAATTACAAGAACAATTAATATTACTCAGTATGCTCCTTATATAAAT
>DMBU01000070.1 GCA_003446015.1 Bacteroidales bacterium
CTTAGCTTGACGGCTATGGCTTTCCGCAGGCTGGTTAGCGAGAAAAACATAGCTTTTAGACAGCCTCTTTATTATTTGCAAACTTCTTGTATTTTTATACTGAAATAAACAATTGTATGATTCGAAAGGTGGGCATTATTGGTAGTGGGAAAATGGGAACAGATATTTTTAATTATTTGTCTGATTTCAATTTTAAATTAATCTTACACAGTTTATTTGAGGAAGAAAAAGAAAAACTGGAAAATTCTTTTCAAAAAAAAATATCCAGGCAATTAAAGCACTTACTAATTAATCAGGAACAGTATAATTTAAAAAGTAAGTTTCTTATTACAACTGATTTAACTGATTTAAAAGATTGTGATCTAATACTTGAATCTATTACCGAAGATCAGAATGCAAAGAAAAATCTGTTTAAAGACCTTGAGCTCATCGTAAAGAAAGATTGCATTTTAGCTTCCAATTCATCATCAAACATACCATCATTATTAAGTTCAAACACCCAAATTGTAGGGATGCATTTTTTTTACCCGGTAGCATTTAAAAATGTTGTTGAGTTAATTATTCAGGATGGATTAAGTCAGGAGATAATTGAGCTAACTAAATCATTACTAAGTACAATTAATAAAAAAGCTTTTATCCAGAATGAGCAAAATGCATTTTTACTGAATCGCTTTTTGCTCGACATTCAGTTAAAAGCCTTTGAAACAGTCAGGAAATATAAAATCAACTATAATCAATTTGATTATGCTATTCAAAGTGTAATTCCTGATTTTGGTGTATTCGAGATGATGGATCAGGTTGGACATCAAACCATGTATAATGCAATCTGGAATTATGCAAAACTTGACGGTCCTGAGAATAAATACTCACCCTTATTAAATGAATTGCAACTCAAAATTGATTCAAAATCGAAATTTAATGACAATGATGTGAAAGACCTGCCCGTATTATTGAAAACTGAAATAAACTCAGAAATATCGAAGTATATGATTGAATTATTTAATCGTTATAACTCAAAATATAAAATTGATTCCCTTGTTTTTAAAGAATACTTAAATGATTTTTGCGGAATTGTGTTGTAGAACTGGTATTGAGTTTGTTGCTTCCATCGTATGTATCAATATTTTTAGTATTTTTGGATCACCTAATTTATAAACGATTGAAATAGATGACAAAGAAGGTAGTGGTTACCGGGCTTAATATGATAACAGCTTTAGGCCTTGACTGGGAAGAGACCTGGAAAAATATCCAAGAAGGAAAAAGCGGAATTAAAAAGATTTCATTGTTTGATGCTTCTGATAATCAAACTCAAATTGCGGCAGAGCTTCCGGTAGAATTTACTGAAAAATCTTCTGAAATAATCAAAAAGCGTATTGCAAAGCAAATGACTCGAGTTACACAAATGTCATATATTTGTGCTATTGAGGCCATTGAAAAACATCATATCGATTTAGATCAGTTAAATAAAAAAAGGGTTGGTGTTATTTTGGGTGTCGTGAATACTGGCGACTCGAGTTCCGAGCAAGGAACTAATTCAAAAAACCTGATTCTTAAGCGAATGAATAATGCTATGTCGGCCTGGATTGGAATGCATTATAATATTGAAGGTCCAAATTTTACGACTTCTTCTGCTTGTTCATCGTCAGCTTTTGCAATAGCATTAGGTTATGATACTATAAAGTCGGGAAGAGCAGATATGATGATTGTAGGAGGTGCCGATTCAATTATTAATAAAGAAGAGATTGAAGGATTCAATGAAATATATGCTCTTTCTGTGGCAAATGATACACCTGAAAAAGCAAGTTGCCCGTTCTCAAAGAACCGAGATGGATTTGTAATTGGAGAAGGAGCAGGGATCTTGATTCTGGAATCAGAAGAATCGGCTAAAGCACGAGGTGCCAAAATTTATGCTGAACTAGCAGATTATGCGTTTACCAACGAATCGTACAATATTATGGCTCCCAAACCTGATGGTGATGGTATGGCTGATACTATTGAATTAGCATTGCAAAATGCCGGAATCTCTAAGAGTGAAGTTAGTTACATTAATGCACATGGTACTTCAACCATGTTAAATGATATGTACGAAACACAAGCTATTAAAAAAGTGTTTGGAGAAAAAGCGTATAATATTCCCGTTTCATCTACAAAATCAATGACCGGCCATACCATTGGAGCAGCAGGTGCTATTGAAGGCATAATAAGTGTTTTAGCCTTACACGATGGAATTATTCCGCCAACGATAAACTATGATGAACCCGATCCGGAATTAGACTTAGATTATGTTCCTAACAAAGCCCGCAAACAGGATTTAAATGTGGTTTTAAGCAACTCGTTTGCTTTTGGCGGTCACAATGCTACGCTGGTATTTAAGAAGTACACAAGTTAGTTAAAAGTTTCAGATTTCGGGTTTCAGGTTTTTAGTTGCAGGTTGCAGGTTTCTGGTTTCAGGTTGCAAGTATTATGACATTGTTGTTATAAATTAGTATCTACAACTTATTCATTTTCAAAGAAATCTTCGTCTAACTCTTTAACTTCATAAGTTTCTTTAATTTGAATTCCAACATTATACTGATGCATTAAATCAACTAACTTTTTTCCATTTATTAAAATTATTGTATGATGAGCATCGTGTGCTTTTTTTGTTGCTCCCTGATCGAAATCAGTGGTTGTAACAAAGACCCCTTTATTTGTATCACCACTCATTGCTCCAATAAAATTTCTTATGTCTTTTTCTCTTACTTTATTATCTCCATACCTTTTAGCTTGAATATAGATTTTCTCTAAGCCTAATTTATCTTCATTAATTATTCCATCAATTCCTCCATCATTTGATTTTGAAGTTTCAGTAAAATCTCCATATCCCATTCTTTTTAGCAAAATCAAGATTACCTTTTCAAAATAATATGGATCAATAATTTTTAATTTATCTAATAAATCATTTTTAACTTGAATTTCAATTTCGTTAAACCCCCTATCTATTAAATCTTGAGGAGTTGAATTTTTTATTTCTGTTTCATTAGTTATGCCTTTTTTATTTTCTTCCCTATAAAAATCTAAAAACCCCGATTCTTCCACTATATCTTTAAGTTGAAGACGATTCTTAACAGAATTTACGCCTTTTTCTGTAATTTGAACCATGCCACGTTCTGGATAAGTTATAAATCCTCCTTTTTTCAAATAAGATTTACCCCAAGCTATTCTATTGAATAGCAAATTATCTCCACTCTTCGTTTTTTGTTCTAATAATTCGTGAGGTAGTTTAGAATAATATTTATCTGCTACTTTTTTTAATAGTTCGCGATGATGAATGATTTCTCTATTGCTTAAAATATCAAGTATTGGATTAAAAGTTTCGTGAAATTTAGGTAACTCTTGTTTCATAATTATTTGGTCCAATTTAATTTGATAAATCAAATATACCTAAAATTAAACAAAAAAAACAGGCACATTGACCTGTTTAATTTCTATATATAGACATTCATCTTTAAACTTTAATCCTGCAACCTGTAACCTGTAATCTGAAGTCTTAATTTATTACTTATTTCGTTTATCAATAAAAACCACAGGTTTGCGTTTTAATTCTGGAAATTTTACCTGGTTAATGTCTTCTTTCGACTCGAACTGAATGGTAGGTGCTACTCTTAATTTTGCCCTGAAATGATCTTTTATGTATTTTTCGAAATTTTCTGGTTTGTTGCCGTTGGTAGCAATACGAATTAAAATATCATCGGTTCCAATTTGGTTGGTAGAAACTTCAATTATATAGTTTTCTACATATTCCATATCGTTTAAAATATCATATAAAGCTGGTGGATATAATGTTGTCCCTTTGTATTTGATCATTTCGTTTTTACGTCCAATTACAGGGCCCAGGCGCATTGAATTTCGTCCGCATGAGCATGGTTCTGTAAAATGTTGAACTACATCACCGGTTTTAAAACGGATTAATGGCATTCCTTCTACGCCAAGTGTTGTAATGACTAATTCCCCGGGTTCGCCTTCTGCAACCGGATTGTTATATTCATCAACAAATTCAACAATTAATAATTCAGGTCTGTGATGACCTCCAATACCTTTCCCACATTCAGCGAAAGCAGCTCCCATTTCTGTTGATGCATAGGTTGAATATAATTTAATATCCCATTTATCTTTTATTCTTTGACCAAGAGTATTTAATGTAAAATCGGAGTTACGTAAAGATTCGCCAATACAAATGGCTTTTTTAATGCTTGAGTTTTTATAATCAATTCCGTTGGCTTCGGCATATTCAATCAGCTTAAGAATAAATGAAGGAACAGCAATTAAGGCATTGGGCTTTATTCTTCGAATAGTATCCCATTGTAATTCAATCATTCCATTACCCACACGAACCATTCCAGCACCCATTTTCTTAATTCCTAAGAAATAAGCCAAACCGGCCATAAAACGGCGGTCGAGGGTTACCATGAGTTGATAAATATCGTCAGGATTTCCATCGGAGCATTTAAACGAAATATATTCGTTGTAGGCTAATCGCTCCAAATCTGCATCGGTCATTGCGAAAGTTACAGGATCGCCAAGTGTTCCAGAAGTAGTAATGTAATCAACTATTTTTCGCCGGTCGGTACAAATAAAATCATCATTTTGTTCGTACAAATCATCTTTTGTTGTAAACGGAATTTTTTGAAGATCCTCGATGGTTTTTATTTCGTTGATATTGATTTTATGTTCTTTAAACAAATCAGTATAGAATTTTGAGTTTTTACTCACATACTGTAACAATACTTGTAATTGTTCCTCCTGGTATTTCTTTATTTCTTCTTTTGATCGTAGATCAATATCTTCAGGATACATTTTCATCTTCAATAAATTTAGAAACTCCAAATTTAACATCTTAAAATTAATTGCATGAATAATCAGGAGACTTTTTTAAGTGGAAGATTTGTAGTTGTGAAAATGATAAAATGATAAAAAGATAAAAAGATAAAAAGATAAAATGATAAAATGAGAAGGATGTATGTTGAAAACCAGAAATAAGTAATCCCTTTTTACTCAAAACCCAAAACTCAAAACACAAAACCCAAAACCCAAAACCCAAAACTCAAAACTCAAAACTCAAAACTCAAAACTCAAAACTCTAAACCTCAAACTATTTTGCCTTTTTCTCGTAATACGCAGCTTTTTGTTTATCGTCATAACGAGTATATATTTTTGCTAGATATCCTGCATATTCTGGTTTAGGATCGATATTGTGTAGTTTTAGGAAATAATCGCGAGATTTTTGAAAGTTAGGCCATACCTCATCCAGTGCTTTAAGCAATTTTTTATACTGGCTCGATGTTCTGTGTTCTTTATATGCTTTCATCTCTGTTGTGTAAAGATTTTCAGCTTTCCAGAAATATTTCTCGGCATAATATTCAAGAACAGTGGTGTTATTAGAATCTATATTAGAAATTTGTTTTGCAAGATTATCACACTCAACTGTATTATTTAAGTTTTTATTTATTGTAAGATAACTTGCTAATAAATTAACATCAGATTGAGCTTGTTCTTTTAACTGGGACCATATATTCATAGCTAACTCCCAATTCTCACTTTCTACATATGTTTCGATTAATCGGACATTAACAGTTTTTATATTTACTCCCTGGGGATATTTCTCCCTATAAGTTTCAAGTGCTGTAATTTCTTTGGATAAATTATCGATTACTCTGTATACTTTTGCAAGAGATTCGTACAATTCAGGCGATGAATATTGCAATTCTTTAGCTGATTCAAGAAATTTTTGAGCTTTATCAAATTGCTCTAATTGCAGAGCTGAGATTCCTGCATTAGCATATACCGGAGCTTTTGCTTTTTTGCCATTACTTTCGAGACTTTCAATTATCTGGTCGTACGATTTAAGTGCTTCTTCATAATTTTGGGAATTAAAAGCTGTATTTCCTTCTTCAATAAATTTTGATGATGCGCATGATTGTATAATAATAACCAAAATGATTAATTTAATAGCATTGAAAACTCTCATGATTTTTTCTTTTTTGTTTGAAGTTTACAAAAGTAAGGTTTTTTTTTAAAAGGTAAATTCTAATTGGACCAGGAGTTATTATATTCCTTGACCAATTTGGACGAATTCAATTCAGCTAAACCAATTTTACCATCTATATAACTTGCAAGGAGATTGAACTTTTCCTTATTTTCTTTTTTTAATATTAATGTAACCGAGTTAATGGCAGCCTTAGCGCAGATTGGAACTCCACCACCCAGATCAGACCAATGCCCACCTAAAACCAGATTCTTAACCGGAGTTTGGTGATGTGCAATTCCAGCCTGCATGTTTTCTTTCCCGGGTCGGGCCCCCATCATGGTTCCGTTTTTATTCCCGGTATATCTTAAATAGGTAATTGGAGTAGAAACATCATAAAATAAGATATGAGTTTTTAAATCAATGGAAAGTTCCTTTTCAACACGTTGAATTAATATATCGGCAACTTCGGTTTTAATCTGGTTGTATTTTTCACCACGAAGGTAATTTCCTTTTTCGTCCTTTGTGCAACCCCAATAATCTTTATAATCAATATAAGCCGGAATATACAAGGTTAATAAGCCTTTCCCCTCAGGTGCAAGAGATTTATCCCTGACTGAAGGAGCCAATATACTAATATCAGAAATTAAAGGATCTCCGCTATCGTGATCATTCCTATTAATTCCTTCTTTGCTGATACAAATTAATTCCTGCCCGATTCCTAAATTTTCGGCAGGACAGTCTAATGCTATAGATACTGTTACTGCTGAACTGTAAAGAACTGCATCGTTAAGTTTTTGTTTAAATTTTTGAGAAACAATATGATCGGATAGCATTTTAGTGTACAAGGTTTCAATGTCATTAGTCGAAATTACATATTTGCTTTTAATTTGATATTCATTTCCTTTTTGAGAATAAACAACACTTTCGCATGATTTATCTTTAATCACCAGCTTTTTTACTTCTGCATTAAATATAAAATCATTTTTTAGTTGTTCATTTACGTAGGTAAGCCAATGGATAAATACTCTGGCACCACCTTTTTCAGGAGTCTGATAACCGTTGTGATATGCCCATGCAATTGGGAATAAACAANNATGGCTGTATCGAAATGAAATCCATCTTTACTGAATCCTGCCAGATATCCACCAGCCTTTGGTTCTTTTTCCAGGATACAAGATTTTAATCCAAACTTACCTGCAATAGCCGCAGCTGTTAGGCCACTAATTCCGGCACCAATAATTATCAGATCGTATTCCTTATTTTCTATTTCCGACATTTAATAAAAGTATTATTGATATTCCTTGTGAATGGAAACAAGTATTTGATTAATTAAGTTCATTCAACAATAATCAGATTTATGGTTTAAAGTTATTAAAATATTAATAGCCTTTTACAGGCTGCAAAATAAAAGTGATAAAATAGTAAAGATCATTTAGTAAAAAGATGTCGTGCCTGATAAACAAACATCAATTATTTTTGTATGTAGAGGTAGATTAATTAAAACAAATGAAAATGAAGCCACATATTTCGAGTTTAATCAATGCAATTGTATTAATTCTTTTAGGAGTATGGAGTTATTTTAGCTCCGAAGTAAGACCAGTAACTGCATTAATACCTGTATTTGTAGGTATTATTTTATTGGGTTTAAATCCTGGTATTAAAAAGGAAAACAAAGTGATTGCTCACATTGCAGTAGTTTTAACCATATTGGTATTAATAGGATTAGTTAAACCATTAATTGGAGCGATAGGCAGAGAGAGTTCAATGGGTATTGTCCGTGTTATACTAATGATGGTATTTACAGTTTATGCTCTTATTACTTTTATACAAAGTTTTATTGCAGCGAGAAAGAATAAATAACTAATTTTTTTGTATATCCGCTTTTTGACAGAACTTGCCGCTTGATTTTCTTCATTGCCCCATCCCTAAAAGGTGTGAAGAAAATCATTTACTCCCCTGCCAGTCCGGCCATTCCCGTCAGGCTAAGAAAATGTNNCCTTCGCTCAATACTTAGCATTGAGTATTTCCTTATCTTGACGGCTATGACCAGTCCGGTAGGCTGGCTTAAGGGTCGGGGTAAAATAATTGATTTTCAGTTCAGTTAGCAATGTGTATGTGAAAAAGCGGACAATCATTTTAATTTTAATTCTTTTCAATCTTTGATAGAATATTTTCCCTTTGGTAAATATTGGGGATTTCTTTGGTTAAGGCCTTTTTGTAAGCTAAAATTGCTTTATCAGTTATTTTAAAATGATTAAAATAATTGCCAATATAAACATATGTTTCAAAGAATTCAGGATTAAGTTCAATGATTTCATTTGAAAGATAATCTTCATCCGGAATTCTAACATTTGTTTTAATTGCATGATGAAATTGATCCCTAATCACTTTGAATCGAACAAATTGCATGTAATCATTTGAGTATAAAAAGCTATCGGCAGGAATTGTCAAATCTTCTTCATTCAAAATAGTTAAACTGTTTATTTTATCAGCCTGAGCAAAAACTTTATGTAGATCGTAACATACATATTCGCCTAATTGGAAAGGGTTTGTTGAAATCCAGACTTTTAATTCTTCGGGTTTAAAAATGATTGAATGATGTGCTATCAATTGATTTACTGCTTTTTCATTTCCCATTCCAATATTTTTATCCTTCAAGCCTTTTTGATTGCGTAATATTTTGGCAACAGTATTCACTTCCAGTTTTGGATGTTGGTTTAATAGCTCCTCAACTCTTTGATAACGGTACGTTGTAGCATAATCCTGAATATCAGCATTTATGAATTCTTCCTTTTGCATTTCTTTGCTTTGAAAGTGATTCGTGCAGATAAGGTAATCGTTTTCAGTATTATACAATGCCTGATTGTCGGGATCTTTTTCGATAATTGCAGTTTTTCCATCTTTAGCCGATCCGATAAATAAAGATTCGGAGACAAACATTTTTCTTTTTCTGGCAATATTAAAAGCTTCTTCAATGGTTGAAGCATATTGTAAAATCTCTCTTGCTACAAGCGAAACAGGAGTTGCAGCACTATATGGAATATCAGATTTAGCTGCATTTAATGTTACTGTTAAGCCCTGATCGTTCATTCCGGAAGTGGCACCTATCATTCCACCCCACGTAACAATCATAAAGCTGTGACCTTTTTCAGGATTGCAGAACATAATGATTTTATCTTCGGCAAATTCATCACCCACGTAAAAATCGAAATTACGACCAATAATTAATGAACTGTCGGCTGATTGTGAATCCCAGCCAGAAAATGCAGTACAAGCAACCAGGTTCATGTTTTGTAATGCATGACCAATATCGTGAGCTGCATGATAATTTAAAATACGATGATAATTGGGAGCAATAAAATCAAACTGATCAGATGCAGATTGCGAAATGCCATAAATTTCCTGTTGATACTCATCTGTAATATGCTTATCAATATTTCTGTTAAAGAAAGCAATAAAACTCTTAAGGAATTTCAGATACGATTCCGATGGAATCATCACTTTTATCTGGTTAACAAATGCATTTTCCTGTTTGTAAATTAACTCTTTGGTGAGTTTTCCATTAATTATACCTCGCTCGTAGGCATCTCCTTGAATATACATTTCCCACAAGCCATGCTTATTTTTTTGAATCCAATTATTCTGAATTACATAAAAATTTGAGTCAACAACTGTTCTTTCTAATGTTTCAACTTGCAGGTTTTGAATATCAGGGGGATTAATCTTAGTCGTAATTTTAAAAATCAGCACTAAAATCAAGAGCAATATTACTATGATTAAGATTATTTTAAAGAATACTTTCGCTATCTTTTTTAATTTATGCATGATTAATTTTTTCGAGTAAATATTCCATTCCTAACATTTCGGTACAGGTTAATACTGATCCTACAGTAACCCCAAGAACACCATGAATGTTTACATTCTGACCACTTAACAACAAATTGGGAATTTTTGTTTTAGGAGATATTCGTGTTCGTAAAGGATCTGTACAATCGTGTAAGATGCCGTACATAGAGCCATTTCTGGTCCCTGTATATGCTTTCATGGAAAGAGGAGTAGAGGTGTAGTAAGTACTTAAACTTGCTTTAAAACCGGGATATTGTCGATCAATTTGAGCAATTAATTTTTCTGCTTTTAGCTTTTTAAATTCTTCGTATTCGTTTCCTCTATTTCCTATTTTTGAATTTTCCCAGTGTTTAACTTCATCGAATTGCATATAAGTCATTGCAGTGGCCGTTTCGGCATATTTGCGTGAATTACTTGTAGGCAAAGTTAAAAACAAATATTCCTGGGGCCAGTTTTCAGGATTGTATTTTGGGATGCTCCACACGTCATTTTCGTTGAAATGATAATAGTTATAATTTAAATATGGAAAGCTGTCAGGTTTGAAAACAAAATACATGGCAAATACCGAAATGGTTTCGTCTAATTCATTGATTCTTGAACGATATGATTTTCGTAAAACTTTTGAATCGGTCATCTCCAATGTAAGTGTAGGATGAATGGCCGAAATAAAATAATCAGCTTCTATGATTTCACCATTAATTAACACAGCAGATTCAAGCTTGCCATTCTTCTCCTGAAGTTTTTTAACTTCACTGTTATTCATTAAAGTTCCACCATTTCTCCGAATCGAAGCTATTAATAAATCAGCAATTTGTTGACTACCATCTTCAAACCGATAAGCACCTTCTATTAATGAATTTGTTATGAGTGCATGGATTGCAACCGGTGTTTTATTTGGGATTCCGGCATATAATAAATTGTTCCCTGCTAAGACATTTTGTAATGTTTTGTTGGGAGTTATCGCTTGAATAAAATTGCCAACACATTTTTCATAATAGTAATGTTCATTATCTAAACCCAGATTTGGGCGGAGGTTGTATAGAGGAAAATGACCACAAATTTCTTTAATTTGATTTTTGTATTCAACAAGTGCATTTCTTTCAGATGGAAAATCCTTTACTAAAGTTTCTACGAAATTGTCAAATCCCTGGGCATATGAATAGCTCTTTCCTTCAAAATTAATTTTATCAAAAGCATCATTATCAAGTTGACGAATTTTTAAATCATCAATAATTCCAGCGTATTTAAAATACTGATGTAAGTTTTGACCTTTACCCAGGCCACCAACATAATGAACTCCGGTATCAAATTCTTTTCCATCACGTTTAAATGTTTGCAGATTCCCGCCAAACTGATCTTGCTTTTCCAAAATACAAACATTCTTGCCTTCTTTGCTAAGGATGTTTCCACAAAGCAAGCCGCCTAATCCACTACCTATTATAACTACATCGTATGTTGGCATTTCAATTCCTTTAATCTTATCAATAGTTATGGACTAAAGTCCATTTCATTTATTTGGTAACCACGGCCTTAAGGCCGTGGTTATGAATTCATATATTTACAGGGCTTTAGCCCAATAATTTATATTGCTTTTCTAATTATATAAACCACATTAGAAGTTAGTTTTGTTTGATCAACAATTTCAACTTCCATATTATGTTTTTTAAACATCTCAAATATATCATCTGAAGATACAAAATATAACTCTTTTGACTCACTAATTGTTTTGTTAAATCCAAACACTTTTGTTGAGAAAAGCTCTGTAAAACGAGTCCCTTTATGCCTTTCTTTCAGTTTAGTATTCGCATCGCGAATAATAATCATTCCTCCATCATTCAAATTTTTGATGCAATTCGAAATGACTTTTTCCTGTTCTTCCTTTGGAATATAATGCAACACATCACTAAAAAGAAACACATCGGCAGGTTCAAAATTATATTGAGTTATATCAGCGCTTTCAAACCTGATCTTGCCTGTCGGCAGACTGGTTTTTTCATTTTTCGAAGGACAGTTATTCGCGACCAATATTTTTTCAGAATCGTGATCAATACCTATAACTTCCCTTTCATCGGAAACAAAATGAAGCATGTACGATAAGTATCCGTAACCGCACCCTACATCGTAAATCTTAGCTTTACGAGGAATCAGTGAATTAAATAGTTCGTAATTATTTTCAAGTTTAAGTTTTACTTTTAAGTACCATTCCAAAACAGGTCCTTTATAGATGTAATTCTTTATCAATTGATTTCTGTAATATTTCGGATCCTCCAGCTCAAGTCTTAACTTGTTATATTCTTCTCTGAAAAACCGACCTATTCTTTTTGCTCTTTCCGAATAATTTTCGCCAAAATCTTTATTCTCAGGAGTAATTCGATCTAAATATTTGGCAGTAACAGTGCCATTTTTAAGTAATAAATCATCACCTTTGGTCATGCAATAACCTGTTCCATGTAGAATTATTGGAACAATATCCAGATTCAACTTTTCGGCAATATAAAACGCTCCTTTATGGAATCGTTTCATTTTAAAATCGGTGGTTCTTGTTCCTTCAGGATAAACTAAAATGGAGAATCCATCATTTACTTTTTCCTGTAATCTTGGAAGAATTTCTTCATATCCATGCGATACAGGATAAAAATCAGCCATTTGAACTAACCTTCCATAAATTTTACTGTTCTGAACCCAGTCGTTTGTTAGAATAATGATTTTTGGATTGATAGACATGTTGTAAATCAGATCGATATGCGATTGGTGATTGCAGATAATAACACATGGCTTTTTAAATTTCTCCTTGTTGGGATTGATTAAATTCTTGCGAATATTAAACATACTATAGAATAAGGTAGAAGCGGACCAAACCATTGAATAATTAAAGAAAAGCTTTACACGCTTATTTTTAATTCGCAAAATTCTGAAAAGAATAAATCCTACTAGCGTTGTATAGACTGACCCTGCTATAAAAATTGTCCATGCAAAAGTAGAATTCATGAACTCCTGGAAAGAGTAGGCAATTTTTCCTTTTTTCTTTCGATTTAATAAGAACAAGTTGAATAAAGCCGGTTCGAGCGTATATGATATGATGATTACCGAAAGTATTCCTATAATTGAAAGTAAAGCCATTGATTTTAAAGCAGGATGTTTGGCTAAAATTAAAACACCAATACCGGTAACGGTGGTAATTGCCGAAAGTAAGATGGATGTTTTATATGAGTTCAGGTTCTTTACCCCATATTTATATTCTTGCAGCATTCCTTGCATGATGAAAATAGAATAATCAATTCCCAACCCGAAAATAAAAGTGGATATAATAATATTGAATATGGTGAACTGAATTCCAAATAGTGCCATTATTCCTAAGGTCCATATCCACGAAACAGCCATTGGAATGAAGGTTATAATAGCCAGTTCAATTCGTCCAAATGATAAAAGTAAAATGAGAAATACAATTCCCAACGAAAGCTTCACCAATAAATTAAAATCATCTTTAAGTACCCTAACCAAATTGTCGGTCATATATTTCTTATCAAAAACAACCAAATCTTCATCATTTGCAAATGATTCATATATCATTGGTTTGTTTGATTCATCTGCTTTTAAAATGCTAACAACTGTGGTAATATCATCGTGTTCGGTAATGTATTCATCTAAAAAGAGCTCGCGTAATTCGCCTAAATCATCCTGATTAACAGGCTTAAAATCTTTTTCTAAAAGATTAATAAAAGATGAAAATGCATCTGGTTTGAACTTGTATTTTTCTCCTGAAACCTGAAGATTTAATTTTAATTGGTCTCTTTTTTCTGGAGTCCAAAAGTCTTTCCATTTTTTAATTCTTTCTTTTTGAAGCGAATCTGATATAAGAATCTTGCTAACTGAAGTATATTGGTTAATTACATTTGCTTGTTTCAGCTTTTCGAGTTCTGGAATAGCTTTTTCATTGTTTTGCAGGGCTTCTTGTAAATTATCTCCAGTGCTAATAAGGTAAACAGATTTAAGCGTTACGTTGGCGATTTTATTTAAATTATCTTCGGCTGCTTTTAAATCTTCAGACAGATAGCTCATTTTATCCATATCACCATCGAATGAAGTTTTTCCTGAGAAAAACATGGAAACAATTGTGAATACCAGGATCCCAAGAATCAGGTATTTGTTCTTTTCGTAAGGATAAGATGTTATTTTTTCAATGATTGATTTCCTGTTATCTTCTTGTACTTTTTCGTAATCTCTTTTCTTAAGAAAATGAGGTAATACGATTAGAGAGAAAAGAGCAGCAACAACTACGCTTATTGCAGCGAACATTCCTAAATCCTGTAAAGCTTTAGAGCTTACAAAGAGCAAACATAAAAATGCCGATGCTGTTGTTAAAGTACTCATCATTACCGGTATAGTAATGTCTTTCAGGACTTTCTTTACGTCACCAATACTTCGATAATGTGTAAACAGGTGTAGAGAATAATCGACTGTAATTCCCAGAAGCACTGAACCAATTCCAAGAGATATGGCTGAAATGGAACCTTTGATCAGATAAAGAATTGCCAAAGACATGCTGCCGCCAAAAATGGCCGGTAGAAACAAGATCAAGAAAATACTCTTTTTTCGAAAGAATAAACTCATAAATACCAAAAGTACGATGAGCGCTATGGTAACTGTTAGTTTGATGTCTTCTTTAATACGATTGGCATTCCCAACGGCAACCGCAGCTGCACCATAATATTGAGCATTTATTTCCTGGTTAAATTGTAATTCCAGGCTATCAATGGTTTGATTCAGAATTTTTATTAGTTTACCATTTTTTTGAGTTTCGCCCGAAGGAAAAGCTGAGGTAACAAATAAGCTAAGATTCTTTTTATCCTTTGTAAAAATTCGGCTATTGTAAATTTCATAATTATCACCAATCTGAAATGTATTCAATTTTTTCAGAACAATGGGAGTGAAGTGAAGCGGGTCTTTCATTACAAACTTCTTCATGACCATACTGGCAGGCGAAATCAGTGTTTTAAAATTGTTTTTTATTGAACTCTCAACGGAAGATTGCTGAATTAAACTATCCATTTTTACATAATCCTGATCTTCTAAAAAAACAGGAAGATTTTCAAAAAAAACATCATAAACATTATTCATGATCTTATCAGATACCTGATAATTGATATCCTTGATTAATTCGGGCTGATAAATTGAAATTTTTGAGTTTAACTGATCTGCAAATTCAATCAGCTTTTGTGGATTCGGTGTTTGGTTGGTATCGCTTAATGTAATATTTACAATTAATTTATCCATGAAGTTGATATTCTGCGAAACCATGCTAATTCTCTGAATATTTTCATCAGAAGGAAGCATAAGGGTTATATCTTCTTCGAACTTGATTTTGGTAACATAAAATATAGATACACCAAAAATGGCAAGAATAAGAAAAATAGCTGAAATCCTGAATTTGCGAATAATCTGATATATTGAATTAAAAAGACTTGACATATTTTTTTAATAATGCGATGTAAATAGCTTGATTCGAATATTAATATTTCTATGTGATTTTTAGTGATACTTTGTGGCCCTCTGAGTTATAGCTCAATCGTCATTTTAATTATTGCACAAAGTTTCTCTAAGCCTGCTCAAACCGTCTGCCGACAGATAGAGTTACACAAATATAAGTATACAAATTAATCATTCAATATAAATTCAAAGATTATGATTTTACATATTTCTCTTGAAGAACAGGCTTTTTTCTAAAAACAAGAAGTAGAATGTAAGTTAAAATACCGAATGTAAATGCTAAAACCAGACCAAAGACCAAGCTTCCCACAAGGTATTGAACTATATTGTCTTTGATTAAATCCAGGCTCAATCCTTTATGGTATATTACATTAAGTTTATTTGATTCAATAAAAAAACTACCCAATTTAAAACTTGCAAATAGAATTAAAGGTATCATAGGAGGAATACTTATATTAGAAGCTACCAGTACAATCACTTTATTCAGTTTTAACAGATGTGCTAATGCAAATGCAATAATCATTTGATATCCCCAAACAGGAGCAACACCCATAAATAATCCCAGCATTATTGCAAATGTGATCTTATAATTGGGTTCTTTGCTTTGAAATATCTGATCGCGAAAAAAGGACTGAATATTTTTCTTGTTCAGTTTTCGAATAAAAACAAATGGCTTTACAATTAACAGCGCATAAATAACAAGAATTGTATTCAATACGCTTACTCTTGAAAAATCGCGAAATGGCCTGAAATGTGAAACACGGGTTTCTTTTGGAGCATAATATATTTGAATAGGAACATCGGTTACTTCAACACCTTTCCATGCAGCTCGGACAATTACTTCAATTTCAAACTCGTATTTGCGAGTAAATAAAAACATTTTACTCAATGGTTTTAATGGATACAATCTGAAACCAGATTGTGTGTCGGGCATTTTTATTCCTGTTTCGAACTTAAACCAGAAGTTTGAAAAACGGTTTCCGAAACTACTCTTTCCGGGTATTCCCGCCTGATCCATGTTTCTATTTCCTATTATGATGGCATTTGGATGTTCATCAATGGCTTCTATAAAAGTTGGCAGATTCGATGCAAAATGCTGACCGTCAGAGTCAATAGTTATAGCATATTCATAGCCTTTATTCCAGGCAAATTTAAATCCTTGTCGCAAGGCATAGCCTTTTCCTTTATTTTTGGGATAACTAACTAAATCAATTTGAGTAAATTCTTTAAGTATTTCTGATGTATGATCTGTTGATCCATCATTTACTACAATTATCTGGCCGGTATATACCAGTACATCGTATATAACTTGTTTAATAGTATGATGGTTGTTGTAGGTGGGAATAATTACACAACACTTTTTCTCCCTGAATAATTCTTTGTATTTATTCTCAGCCATTCACTCTGGTATTATTTTGCCTTAAAGTTACCTTTAAATTTGTAAAAAACCTGATCGTTAAAATGTGTAACACTATTTACTTTAATTAGGTTTTGCTCCGTGTCGTATTTAACTTTAAGATCAATTTGCAATCTGCTATTAACCTCTGGATTTACCATGGCCATAAACTTAATATTATCAGCATATACCATTATAAGTTCCGTCCCTTCCACATTTTCCATTACCTCTTTAATAAGTTGAGTTAGGCATACTCCCGGTACAATAGGATTTCCCGGGAAGTGACCTTCATAAACTTCATGTTCTTTATTTAAGTCGATAATTGCTTTAATATTTTCCTTATCGCTGCTATCTAATTCAACTATGGTATAAAAATCTTCTAAAAGCATGATTTTACTGGATCAATTTTAAGTTCATATTTAGTTTAATCGTGTGATGTTCCAGGCTTATGTTTCCTGGAATATTAGCTTTGTACTCATGCAAACCTACAGATATTTTTTTAGAATTTCGTTTACTAATGTTTATGTTTTCTATCTTTTCTGATTCAACATTTAAAATGTAATTAAAGTTCAGTTTACCATTTTTTAACTGCCATATCTTTTGGTTTTGCTTTGAGTCTTCAATGGAGTATATCTTTTCAGGTATTATTTGCATTAGAAGAAGGTTAAAATCATCCTGGAAGGTATTGATGATGACTTTCTTATTGAGGCTTTCGATACAGTATTTTACATTTAATGTTCCCTGATTTAATTCGAAATCGAAAATCTTTAATCCAAATTGAGTTGTTAATGCAATTCGATAAATGTTTTCGTCTGTTTTTTTGATAATTAATAATCCACTGATATTATTTTTATAAAAGTTGATATCGGTTTTATAGATTAAAGTCTTTTCAGAATAGGGCAGAGCATAAGGAATATTTTTTATTTCGGAATTCGGTAATTCTGTTTTTGTGAGGTTTTTATACGGCGCTGAACAACTGGTTAAGATAAATATCCCAATTAATAAAAACAGAATTCTCCATCTTTTGAAAAGGGAGCTTTGGGGACTTGTGTTGAATTTGATAATAGATCTCCCTAACCCCCTTCTCCAAGGGGGAATAAATTCAAGAAAAGTTTTATTGAAGATTAAATTTATCATCATCAATGGTCTGATTCAGTTTTCTGTCTTTAAAATCAATGCTGGTATAATCATCAGAACTTTCGATCATTTTAATTTTTGCAACCGAAATATCCGATTTGTCGATATAAATTTTGATGATTTTTAACATACTTTTCATTTCTGGCAATTTAGGATCCAGTTCCAACAAATACTGGCTGGCATTTTCGAAGTACTTAACATCAAAGCGATCACTATCAGTAAATAGATTTCCTTGAATTGTTCCAATCATCATATTATTTATTTCGCTAAACATCTTGTTTGACTCTGTATCGAAAGTGCTTATCTTTTCCTCATCTTTAATGTAAATATTTTTATTATTAAAGACAATAATATAGCTGAATGGCTCTGAATATTCCCATCGCAACTGATTAGGGCTTTTGAAGAAGAATTCGCCTTTAGAAATAATATTCTCAGATAAGAAACTTAAACGTTTCTCTTGTACAAATTTACTTTGAATAGATTTTGCATTTTCTGAAAGCTTAACAAGTTCAGTTTTGGTTTTTGAAATATCCTGAACTTGTTTAAATCCATCTTCCTGTGCATATATTATTCCGGTAAAAACCAGGAGATTTATTATCGTGCTTAATATTCTCATATTTTTATGTTTTATTTTAATCAACGTGTTTACATCCGTTTTATCTGCGTTCTATTTTAATTACTTTTAACAGTTAAGACACAAAGGCGCAAAGAGTTTCCCTTTAATTTACTTCATATGCTTTAATGTTTAACAGCTCATCAAGTTGTACAATTTCATAATTTTCATTTTTACAGTATTCTAAAAATAATTTTAAAATATCAACTATGTGTTCTCTGTTATCATGAAATAGAATAATGTCGCCTGTTGATAATCTTTTCTTTATTCTTTTTAACGTTTCTTCGGTACTTTTAATAGTATCATAAGAACGAATGCTCCATCCAATGGTATGAAAATTAAAATCTTTAATCGCTTTATTTAAATAAGGATTGGTTACTCCATAAGGTGGACGAAATAATTTAGTTTTCTTGTTTATGATATCAAAAATTACTCCATTCGTTTTTTCAATATCCGATTTCATTTTTTGTGATGAAAATAAATCGAACCATCGATGATGAGAATAAGTATGATTCCCAATTAAATGTCCATTTTGATCAATCAGATTTAATAATTCTGTATTTGATTCGATCTGATTTCCAATACAGAAGAAAGTTGCTTTAACCTTATATTGTTCTAATAACTCTAATACTTTAGGTGTGATTTCAGCATGAGGACCATCGTCGAAGGTAATGGCTATTTTTTTTTCTTCAGTTTCCGCTTTGCAAATGCTTTGTATATAAGCTTGTGAACATATGTTTGCTGAGCAATAAACCAAATGTGCTAAAAACAATAAACTTATTATAATAAAAANNCAGGTTTATATATGGTTTTTATATTTTTTATTTTGGCATATGTATTTTGATTTTTCTTTCCAGATATTGAAAAGAAAGCAACACCTTCGCCAACAATTGTTCCTTGTGTTTTTGATTCTAAAAGTTCTAAGCTCTTAATTGTTCTATTTTTAACCCAACGCGTTTTTTTAACAATTGAATAATGTTCAGGAGTTACTTCATCGAAACCACCAACCAAAACATTTTCAGCATCTTTGTTTTCAATTAATAGCATTCCATCTAAAAGAGCACTTTCAAAAGAAAATCCACGGTGTGAGTATGTATTGTTGTAATTAAAACATTGTAATGCAATAGCCACCTGACCGCTTATCGTATTGTGAGTTGATTGTATAAATGCAGTAGGAGCAAGGAATTCTTCATTGTTATCTAAAACCTGATTTAAAAACTTTTCTGTATCCCCAACTAAACCTAATCCTGTACCTGTAATAATTGCACCCGGATTTTCAATACCTGCATCTTTTAAACAAAGTTTTGAAGCACTAATTCCCATTTTAATCAACTTACTCATTCTGCGAAGCTGAACAGGATTAACAAATTCTTTGTAATTAGGCTCAATACATGAAAGAAAATCCGTTTCATGATTTACAACATCAGCTAAAAAAATGCTACTGTCAGCAGTGTTTTGAGGAGATATATTACCTATTCCATTTATATAAACTTCCATACTAATATCTTGAAAAAATTAATGCTGAATTATTGCCACCAAATCCAAATGAGTTGGATAATATGTGATCAACCTTTACATTCTCTAATAATTCAGTAACAGGTTTAAAGTTCAATTCTTTCATTTGAGTTTTAAAATTCAGATTAGGAAAAATCATATTATTCTGAATACTTAATACTGAAATAACTGCTTCGACACCACCTGCTGCACTAGTAGTATGACCGGTATATGATTTTGTTGAGCTTACTTTTGGAATATTATCTCCAAATAAAGTTTGAATTGCTCTTCCTTCAGATAAATCGTTGTTGTCGGTTCCTGTGCCATGCGCATTAATATAATCAATTTGCTCAGGTTTTAAGCCACTTTTATCCAGAGCTTCTTTCATTGCAGCATATGCTCCCTTTCCCTCAGGAGTAGATGCAGTTTGATGAAAAGCTTCACATGAATTACCATAACCGGTTAATTCAGCAAGCACTTTTTTTCCTGTTTCTTTTACTACATCTTCTGATTCTAATACTAAGAAAGCAGCACCTTCGCCAAGATTTAATCCCATACGATTTTCATCGAAAGGCTTACAGGGTTCACGATCTAAAATCATTAAGGTATTAAAACCGTTCATGTGGTAACGGGTTAAGGATTCAATTCCCCCGGCAATAACCCGATCTAATAATCCATTTTTAATCATTCGGGCACCCAGCATCATTGAGTTTGCTGCTGATGAACATGCTGTACTTGTGGTAGAAACAAATTCTTTAACTCCTATGTAATCAGCAATACGCTCGGTACTATCGCCACAATCATGAGACTCAATAAATTCAATATGATTGGTTGTTGTGAGCAGATCTTTGTAATGAAGCTCACTTTTATCCATTCCACCAACTGTAGTTCCGGAAATTAATCCGGTTCTTTTTTCTTTAATATCTGAGATTTGAGCACTTTTAACTGCTTCAGCGGCTGCTATAATGCCTATTAATGTTGCGCGTGTATACGATTTATTCTTATCTAAACCAGATCTTTCGATTAACTCCTCTTCTGAAAGCTTAACTTCAGAAACAGGAATTACTCCTTTATGAATTGTGCTTAAATATTTTATATGCTCAACACCTGATCTTTTTAATTTAAGAGATTCAAGTGTTTCTTCAACATTATTCCCAATCCCCGATATGATGCCTATGCCGGTAACAAAAACCCTTTTTGACATTTATGGTACTCCCTTTTCAGCGTAAAAATTATTTTTTCTTCTCTTCGATATATTCAGCAATAGTTCTTATTGAATAGAAAATCTTTTTACCATCTTTTGGATCTTCAATTTTAATTCCATATTGTTTTTCAAGTAAAACAATTAATTCTAATGCATCAATTGAATCAAGTCCTAAACCATCACCAAATAGGGGTGCATCTGTATCTATATCAGCAGGTTCAATGTCTTCTAAGTTTAATACTCCAATAACCTGTTCTTTAATCTTTAATAATAACTCTTCCATTTCTATTTACTTAATTAATTGATTTATGAATTCGGGTTTAAAACTAATATTATCTTTTTTATTTTCCTTATTTTTTTCTACTAAAAACAACATCGCACTATATTCGCCATCGATATAATCTGCCCAACCTGCAATACAAGCATCTAATTTACCAGAATTTAACAGTTCATTTACATGGTGGCTCATAAATTCTACATCAAATTCTTTAGCTATAAAACAGGTGTTTTCGCCCTGGAACTTGTTGCGAATGCATATTTCACCAATCATAACATTAGGTAAAGTATATACAAAAACAGCAGGACTCGGGAAATAGTTCGATTTATCTTTTATGGTATCGTTATATTTTAAATCTGTATCAATTGATGAATGTGAATTTTGTAGGATAACACCTACTTTGTCAGGATCAATTTCTTTGATATGCTCATTAGCTTGTAAAACAATCTCCGAAGCAATAAAAGCAACTTTACATAGATTATCCATTTTAAAGTATTTAGGATAACTTATTTCGTAATGCTTATACACTGATTTCATAAAAGCACCGAATTCATTTTTTTCAGAATCTACAATTTCAGTCTTACCATCAACAATAATTTGATGAGGCTTTATGATACAATATTTTGAGATAACATTTTCCATAGTACTAATCAGCATTTAGTTCAGAAAAGTAAGCTGCTGCATTACTGCCACCAAACCCAGATGCTGTTTTTAAAAAGTTGTTTATTTCTGTTTGTTTAAATTCTGTAATTACATTTAAAGGTTCGCTTACTCCATGTTCTGAGTAACCAAGCGATTGGATCAAACAATTTTCTTTAATGGAATGAATCCCTGCTATACATTCAATAATTCCTGCAGCACCAAGTGTATGACCCCAATAAGCCTTTAAACTATTTACCGGAACATGCTCTAATTCTGCCCACTTAATTGCCTTGGATTCCATTTCATCGTTATATGGAGTTGCAGTTCCGTGGCCCGAGATGTAATCAATATTCGTGTTTGTTTTACCGGCCTCTTTTAACGTATTTCTTATCGCATAATATAATCCATCACCAGTTCTTGAAGGTCCTGAAATGTGGTTTGCATCATTTGAATTGGCACCTCCTCTGAAAATAACAGGTTTTTCTTCTTTCACTAAGTCCTTATTCGATGTCATGATTATTGTTCCAACACCTTCACCTAGTGTAATTCCTGTTCTGTTTGCATCGAATGGCTTACATGGCTCATCACTTATAGCTTTAAATGACTGAAATCCTGATGGTGTAAACTCAGAAATAATATCTCCACCACAAACGATCACATTTTTGTATTTTCCGTTTCTTAAATATTCTGCAGCAACAATAATTGCTGTAACTCCGGATATACAGGCGTTTGAAACAAAAACTGGTTTTACAGCAGAATTAAAAAATTTACATACTTGATCAGAAATAGCCCACAAATTGATTCTATCCTTATCAAATGGATGATTTTCGTTTTCAATAAGATCAATATTCCCTTTTACAGATGAAAAAACAAATAAGGTATTTTCTTTGGAAGGGTCAATATCGGTTTGTTTTAATGCATCTGTAATAGATAAAATCATCATTTTCTCAAGACGCGTGTATTTTTCAGGTTTATCTATTCTTGAAAATTCAGTTTCTAATCTCTTCGAATCAACAATTGATGTTTGTAATGGAATCTGGGTGATTTTTGGATCAGAAGTTTTTTTTATTCCGGATTTACCCAATTTAAGATTATCAAAATTTTCCCGGCTCGAGAATCCTAATGATGTAATTATATTGTCTGCTATCGTATAAATATTATTCATAATCAGAATGCTGATTTTACTTAATGAGGCCCATTTTTTGTTTCCATTCAAGGAAAAATTCAGGACAAATTAGTACAAGCTCACGATCAAGATTTAAAAATACCTGAATACTTTCTCCTGTAGCTGCTATTTTATTATTCTTTTTATTGTAAATAGTATATGCGAAATGAATTTTTGCAGCATCGTGATCAATGAATTTTGTTTCAATAATTGCTGAATCTCCATATTCAAGTGGGGTTTTGTATTCAAAATCCAATTTTACAAGTGGAGTTAAATGTTTATTCGCGTATACATCGAGGTAACTTAATCCAAGTGCTTTACCGAAAGCTTCACGTCCATCCTCAAAGTATTTTGCGTAATTACCATGCCACACAATTCCCATCGAATCAACTTCGCTGAATCTGATTACTATTTCTGTTCGATGTATTAATGTTTTTTTATCCAATTTCAATTTTTTTTATGAATTCGCTAAATTAAGTCCTAAGTTTTAATAATTAGAATTTTAAGTAAAAAATTATCAACAAAGTTTTAAAAATTTCAGATTTCAGATTTCAGATTTCAGACCTGTCCGACCGGTTTACATGCCAAATGGCATTACAGGCGGGTTTCAGATTGTATTCATGTTGTTTTATTTTGAAACTTGAAATTTGAAACATGATATCAATTTTATTTTGTCCTTGTGTAGTTATTATAAACCATAGCAACCAAAAGCATAAGCACAAAGAAAATCAGCAATTTAGCTGTTTCAGCTAAAACAACAAAAATATCTCCACCACGAAGGAATATATCGTAAAATCCATTTAATCCCCAATGCAAAGGAGAGAATTGACTTAGTATTCTTATGGTATGCGGCATTACATAAACTGGAACCCAAATACCTCCCAGGGCAGCAAAAATAATAATTGAAACAGCACCAAAAGTTGCAGCTTGTTCATGAGTTGTAGCAATAGTGCCAATTGCTACGCCATAGCCTGTAGCTGCTAATCCTGAAGCTAATGCCATAACACCAAGTGCAATTTTATGAGGGCCTATTTCAAGCTGAGGTAATCCCATGAGTGGCATTATATAAACTCCTACTAAAAGCATTAAAATAAACTGTAAGAAGGCAACACCAAGGAATACAAATATTTTACTAAACATTACCGTTACGAATGAACCAGGCATTGTTTTTAATCGAAACGCACTGCCATCTTCACGTTCCTTAATAATATTTCCGGCTAAAGGTAATACGATAAAAAACATAGCAAACATGGTCCATGCCGGAACATTATGCTGAACTGAATTTGGAAGCTTTTCAACTCCTGTTGTTGAAGCATAAACTTCCTGATATTTTATGGTTTCGAAACTTTCGAATTTGATAGGTTTCTGATCTGGCATCATTTGTGCCAAAGCCTCAGAAAAATTCTTAAAGAACATCTCAATTTCAAGTTGTGATGTAAATTCTTTTAATGAACTTAATACTGAATTTTTAAATGATTGGCTTGTTGCAGGATCAATATAAATGGTAATATCAACAGTACTTTTCTTTGTTCGCTTTTTAACTCCCGGGATATTAAAAGATTTAAAAGATTTGTTAATTAATGTACTAACATTACCCCGAATAGCATCGGTTGCTCTTGCTGGAATTACAATTCCTAATTTATATTTACCTTTTGCTACAAGTTCTTTTGCCAGTTCTTCTGTTATTTTTTCTCCATCTATTTCTTCAACGATTTGAAAAAACTCGGAGGCGTATAATCCTTTTGTAATAGCCTCACCCAAACTGTCCTTGTCGTTGTTTACAAGAATCATGGAGATGTTAACCTCTTTAACTGTTCTAAAGGTTGCATCTTGAATCAAAGTCATTATTAAAATAAGTACCAAAGGCATTATAAATAAAATAGCCAAACCAGCTCTGTCTCTAATAAGTACCAGAAACTCTTTATATATTGATGAAAATAATCTTCGCATATCTTATTAATTTATTCGTCGCGTAATGCTCTTCCAGTTTTGTGTAAAAAGATGCTTTCCAAATCGGTAAATTCTTTTTGGCTAGCAATCAGGTCTTTTGGTTTTCCTTCAGTTATAATATGCCCTTGGTCAATAATTGCAACTCTTGAACAAAGATTCTCAGCCTCTTCCATATAGTGAGACGTGTAAATAATGGTTGTTCCTTCTTTATTTATATTTCGAAGATGATCAAGAATAACATTACGAGACTGCACATCTACCCCAACTGTAGGTTCATCCAAATAAATAATTTTGGGTTTATGAAGTATTCCTGCGATTAGATTAATTCGACGTTTCATGCCACCAGAAAAAGTTTTGATACGGCGATTTGCATTTTTTTCTAATCCAAAAAGTTCAAGACATTCATTTATTCTATTTTTTAATTCTTTCCCATATAATCCATACATATGACCAAAAAATGTAAGATTCTCTTTGGCTGTTAATGATGGATATAATGCTATTTCTTGCGGAACAACTCCAATAATGTTTTTTATTTTTTCGGCAGAATGTTGATATTCCATTCCATCGATAAATACATTCCCTGAGGTTGGACCAAATAGTCCGCATAAAATAGATATGGTTGTTGTTTTTCCAGCTCCGTTTGGACCTAATAAACCATAAATCTCACCTTTATGAATATCCAGGCTAATATTATCAATGGCTGGTGTATTTGAGCCCTTGTAATATTTAGTAAGGTATTTAATTTCAATTATATGATGATTTTCTTGCATTAGCTTATTAATTTCTTTAATTCAATAAAAAACTTCTCTTCATCATCAGCAATATCAAGCATAAGGTTAGCTACTGTATTGTATCCATCAGGATCGGATGAACGACCTTTGCAGGTTTGTGCTGCTAAAGATGAAAAATTACGCCACTTATCACCAATCTTTGTCATTTTTTTCGAAAGCTCAAAATATCTTTCATCTTTCATAACCTCTGCAACTTCTTGTAAAAATGCCGCATAAATAAACCTAAATCCTGCACCTCCGGTACCAATTTCTTCGAGCATACGAACTAACTGGGCTAAGTAGGATGCAGCTTTTCTTGCTCCCAAATTATTGGGCCATTTACGAACTCTTTTTGATAGATATCTTATTCCTTTAACTCCAAATAATGGAACAGGAATAGTTAGCATCCAGTCAGCTGTTTGTTTTATCCCTTTTATAATAGCAGGTTTTAAATCTATCTCTTCAGGAATGCTTATTGGATAATACATCTTACCATTTGGACTCAAAGGACCTTTTGCAAATCTGGCTTTCTTAAGTTCTTCGTATGTTAAGGTTGTAGGATACTCCATAACAGGATCGCTAATGAAGTAGGTATTACCTTCTTTTCCGTAAACAGTTAAGTTGTGAGCATTAAAATGAAACCGATAAGCAGGAGGGAAGTAGGTTAAATGATAAACACCTGACTGGATTCCAACAGGGAGCTTTCTTTCAAGAACTTTGTCTAATTCATCCATTGCTCTTTTAGGTTGTTTCCTAAACGATTGCTTTTTCATTTTGATTCCCAGGCGTTTCGCTGCTCGTGCAAAAATCATTCCTGGAACAGGCCTGAATGATGCCAATGGAATTCCATTTACTTTAACAAAAGGCATATAAGCAAAAAAGTAACCACTTCCGATTCCAAATATCATTGCTTCACTTAAATTTAATCCATGATATTTTAATAAACTGGAAATTACTCCATTTTCGCAGTGTCCGGCAGGTATATGTTCGAAATCAAGTTTCATTTTTTATTTTCTGGTTTAAAGTTTACTAACTCATCTACACTTATATTAAAAACTTTGGCATAGTTTTCTAATTGATCTTGTTTTAACTTTTTAAATCCTCTTGGTTTAAGGTGTCTTTTAACTTTCCATTTTGATAGTTCAACATAATCGGCTAATAAAGTAACATCCATTTGGTTTTTTGCCATAAAGTGCATGATTGGGCTTGCTTTTCCGGCGCTTATTTTTTTATCAGCCAGGTCTACCATCTCTTGAATATCTTCCCAGGCAAGTTCATTAACAATGTTTTTGGGCTCCCAACCTTTGCTAAATGTTTTTACATATTTCCCATTCTCGTCGACTGCATACTGTACTTCGCGAGTAATGCCTGCGGTTATTCCTTCGTCTTGTGGTACTTTATCTTTTTCCATGATTTAGTTAAAAGTTAAAGGTTAAAAGTTAAAATTTCAATGATATTGTAATCGTCTTGATACTAATATATAAATACTCAATACTAAATTACTTTTCGTCTAAAAAGATTTTCATAGAACAATCAGCGATTAGCTCATTATTGCAAGTAATCTTACCATTTATTAGCGTTGTATTAAAAACTTTATGTTCAACATTTACTTCAGTAAAAATTATTTCTCCAATTTTAGGAAGTTTATGAATCGTAAGCCTTTGAACTGCACCAATATATCCTGTTGGTACATCTTTATTCTCGTTTCTATATTCAAATCCAACACCAACTGCAGCAGTCTGAGCAATGTTTTCAATTAAACCGGGTTCCTGTAAAAATCCATCTTTGCAAAAGATATTGCTTTCGTTAATTTGCAAACTTCCAATAGTTTGTCCGCCTTCTGCTTTATGCAAATTTTCAACCATAACCATTGGTTCTCTTTGAGGGATAAATTGCAAAATCTGATCTCCATTTGCAATTACATGGTCATATATTCCCATAATGGTCCTTTTTTATTTCTTAATCTTAATTTATTTGTAATTGTTGTTGTGTCTTCATCAGGGAAAACCCACCGTTTCCGGGTATTTCTGGCTCTTTCTTTTAGGGTATCGTAATTTACATCCTTTGATAGATAGTATTTTGGTTCTAAAAGATCATCATTTTTTGAAATTACACCTTCCTGAATAGCGTATTCCTGAAGTTTTGTTCCAGGATAAATTCGCATACCGACAAATGTAAAGAAAACAGAGTTATCAATTAACTTTGAGTTCTCGAAAGTTTCATTTACGGTTTCATCAGTTTCACCATAACCTCCGGTAATAAGAAAGTGGGCAAATGGAATATCTAATTTATTACAAAGTGCAGATTTTTCCAATACTTCCTGAACAGTGAAATTTTTTCCATAGGTTTTCAGGCATTTCTCTGAAATAGCTTCAGTTCCAAATTCAACATGTTGCAATCCTGATTTTTTAAGAATCTTTAAAAGATCTTCATCTAAATTCTTAAAAGTAAAATATCCTCCCCAGTGAATTTTAATTCCACTTGCAATTATTTTTTCGGCAAGCTCATAGTTATATTGGTTATTTATATTAAAAACAGAATCTGTAAAGAAAACATAATCGATTGCCTTTTGATAATATAATTTCTTTAAAGTTTCAACTATTTTATCGGTATTTAAGGTACGTACTTTACTTCCTTCAATTAATGGATAAGTACAATAAATGCAATGATAAGGGCATCCACGTTTGGTTTGTATGTTTAACATTCCACTTTTTTCCCAATAAAAATCAATTAGATCTTTATCAAAATCTAAGTTTAGATTACTAAAATAACTTTCATTTTTATTAAAAATACATTGGCCGTTTTTTTGATATATCAGCCTGCTTATACCCGTATAATCTTCGTTTTTGTCAATGCTGTTTATCAATTTCAATATTGTTTCTTCACCTTCACCATAAACCCCGAAATCAGGATTTAGTCTTTTAAACATTAATTCCGGGAAAATAGAGAAACCTGAACCTCCAACAATTATTTTAGCATCAGAAACTGTTCGAAGATTATCGATTACATTTTTATAATGACTTACAAACTCCTCACGATGATATGAATTTACATCATCGATATTTCGGAAAGATATGCCAATGTATTTTGGATTATAGTTAATTGTAATTTCTTTTAGTTCTTCAATTGTACTGAAATTAAGATCGACCATCTTAGTTTCATATTCCGGCAATTTCTCATTTAAATAGGTAGTTATATATGAAAGACCTATAGGATAAACTGGATAGGGAACAGTATGCTTATTGGCTGATATAAAAAGTATTTTATTTTCTTTCATGACTTAATTTGTTTTCCAAAACTGGTAATAATTAAACCATTGCATTGGATACATTTTTAAAATTCTTTCAAATTCACTGGAGAATTTCATTACAAATCTTGTAAGTTCTTTTTCTTGTTCTTCTGGGTTCTTAAATCTGGCAACATTTTGCGGAGGTGTTGCATAAAAGTGATAATGTGTTTTAGATTCTTTCATAGCAAAAGCAAAAGTAACAGGGACACCAAATCGGGCAGCAAGATAGAAAGGTCCCACTGGGAATAATGCTTTTTGTCCCATAAAATCAACTTCACAAATTTTACTTTCTTCAACAAACCGATCACCTGCAATTGCAATGAGTTCTTTGTTTAATAAAGCATTACTTATAGGAATAATATGAGAATAATCGTTTTGAATAGGAATAATATTAACATCTTTATTTATCAGGATATCAGACACATAATTTTTTATTTGTTGATGTTCTGCGTCTAGCATCAGAATATTTATCTTTGTATTTAATCTTTCCAATAATTGTCCTGCTATTTCAAAATTTCCAATGTGTGCATTTACTATTATTCCGCCGGTTTTATTTTCAGTCATTTCACGTAAATACTGCTCTCCATCAAAGTTGTAGGTGAATTTACCCTTAAGGCCTCCAAGGATAGCAAATTTATCTAATAGAATCTGACCAAATGAAAAGTAGTTTTTGTAAATACTCCATGTTGATTTCAGCCAGGAATATTTAAGAATCTTACGAAAATAATAGTAAGAGAATTTTGAGCTTTTGCGTGAAAAAAGATAGAAATAGAATGCAACAAAAATAAGAATAAAATAAGCAGGTGTTAGTCCTAAATACCTGAGTGTTAGAACAAATATTTTATAACCTAATACATTTCCACGAGATTGTCCTTTCCATGATGGCATCTATAAACCTCCAATTTCTTTCTAATCATGGATTAGTTAGCTTTTGCCCGGCTTATGATATAATCATAAAAATCCTGAAGTGATTTTATGGTAGCAAAATCTTCGCCTTTTACTTTAAATCCAAAGTTTCTTTCAATAATGACAACAAGATCTACATAGTCGAGACTGTCAATCTCTAATGTTTCTTTTAGGCTGGCAGTTGGAATAAGCTGATCTTCTTCAAGCTCAAATTCATCGATTAGAAAATCATTTACCTTATTAATAATTTCCTTATTCTCCATTTCTAAATTATCTCCTGGTTAATAAATTATTTAAATTTTTTCACAATTAAAGAGGAGTTTGTACCTCCAAATCCAAATGAATTTGACAAAAATATATCAATATTATGATTTTTTATAGTTTCTGCAGCAATATTTAATTTTTCTGAGTATTCATCAGGGTTTTCGAAATTAATATTAGGTGCAACATACGAATTTTGCATCATTAGTACCGAATAAATAATCTCACTCGCACCACCCATCCACATTTCGTGTCCGGTCATTGATTTCGTTGAACTTACATATGGTGTTCTTGCCCCAAAAACTTTACTAATCGCTTGTGCTTCATTTAAATCTCCAACGGGAGTTGCTGTTGCGTGAGCATTAATATAATCAATTTGAGATGCTCTAAGTTGTGCATCTTTAAGAGCCATTTCCAACGATTTTGCAGGACCTTCAACATTAGGAACAGATATATGATCTCCGTTTGATGAAAATCCATAACCAATAACTTCTGCAATAATAGTTGCTCCTCGTTTTATTGCTGATTCATAACTTTCTAAAATAACTGTGGCAGCGCCTCCACTGGGGACTAATCCATCACGATCACGATCAAAAGGACGACTGGCTTTTTGAGGCTCATTTTCGCGAATAGAAAAAGCTGCTAAACCATCAAAACTCCCCATTGAGTGATAGTTAATTTCTTGTCCACCACCACATATAATAATATCTTGCAATCCACTTTTAATAAAATGATATCCCATCCCAATTGCATGTGAACCACTTGCACAAGCAGCACTTACAGTAAGGTTTATTCCTCGTAATCTGAAAATGGTGGATAAATTCATTGTAATGGTTGAATTCATCGATTGAAATATTGCCCCTGAGCCCAAAAGAGCAGTATCCTTTTTTTCTCTTAATAAATCGTATGATTCAACAACAGATTTGGCGGAACTATCGTTTCCATACAAAATTCCAACATCACGTGTATCTAAAAAGTCATCATCTATTTTTGCTTGTTTCAAAGCTTCAATAGTAGCAACATAAGCATATTCACCTTCCTCAGCCATACCTACACGCTGTCGCCTTTTTAATTCGCCTTTTAAATTTGGTTGGTCAAGAATCCCTGTTAAACCAGATCGAAAACCTAGTTCTTTTCTTAATGGTTCAAAACCAATTCCAGATTTTCCGGTATAAAGAGAGTTGTTAACCTCTTCAATGTTTTTACCAATAGTGGAATAAATTCCCATTCCTGTTATTACCACTCTATTCATAGGTCAGTTTTACAGTTTTTTAAATTAAGTGTAAAGGCCACCATTAATTGAAATTACCTCACCTGTCACATAGGAAGCTTTCGATGATGCAAGAAATGCAACAACATCTGCAACTTCTTCTGCATTTCCAAATCGACTCATTGGAATTAAACGTTTTAATTCGTTCTCTTCAAGTTCTTTGGTCATATCTGTTTTAATAAAACCAGGAGCAACACAATTTACAGTTACATTTTTCTTAGCAACTTCCTGAGCTAATGCTTTACTTGCAGCAATAACTCCTCCTTTAGCGGCGGAATAATTTGTCTGACCTGGTAACCCTTTAATCCCTGATAATGATACCACGTTAACAATCCTACCATATTTGTTAACAATCATGTCTTGAATTAAATGTTTTGTAATATAATAAAAACTGTCCAAATTTGTATTCAAAACATCCTTCCAGTCTTCATCTTTCATCCACACAATTAAAGCATCCTTTCTGATTCCAGCATTATTAATTAATACCTCAATGATAGAATCTGGATTTTTTTCTTTCCAATTATTTAAAGAATTTCTAATTTCATCGGGATTAGAGACATCAAATTTCATTAGCTCCCCAGAACCTCCGGCATTCTTTACCTGATTTAATGTATCTTCTGCTTCATTGTCATTACTTCTGTAATTTATAATCACATGATAACCTAATTCAGCAATTTTTAAACAAATTGATTTGCCAATACCTCTTGAACCTCCTGTAATTAATGCAAATTTCATTGTGATTATTTTATACGGTTAAGTTTATTTTTTAATAAGTACTGTTTAATGTTCTCAATATGAGGATAAATTGGTGCATCTTCAACAAACTTTGGTACAATTGATCTCATTTCATCGTAAACTTCTTTGGCAGAATCAGATAGTTTGTCTTTAAAAGACATAAAATCAACAATTTGCAATAAGCTTATGAATTTAATTGATAGTACTTCAAATGTGTTTTCAACTACTTTCTTTGTTATTAAAGCTGCATTTGTACCCATGCTTACAATATCCTGATTATCGCCATTATTAGGAATACTGTGAACATACATTGGATTTGAGAGCATTTGATTTTCGGCTGTTGTAGATGTTGCCGTAAATTGAGCAGCTTGTAATCCTAAGTTCAACCCTAAAATTCCAAGGTTTGCAAATGGAGGAAATTTTTCGTTTAGCTTATTATTGTACAGATAATTTAGCTGTCTTTCAATAAGCATTGACATTTTTGTGATAACGATTTTTAATTTATCCATTTCCAATGAAACATAATCACCGTGGAAATTACCTCCGTGAAAGACATCAATGTTTTCACTATCAATAATTGGATTATCGTTTACTGAATTTACTTCGTTAATTAGAACTTTTTCAACGTTTTGTATTGTCTCATAAACAGGACCTAAAACCTGAGGAACACATCTGAGTGAATAATATTCTTGTACTTTGTCTTTTATAATACCTACATTAACATGATTATTATACAAATGATCAGATCTTTTCTTAATTAATTTGCTTGTTTGAACCATTTTACGCATTTCAGCTGCGATTAAATTTTGACCCTCGTGAAGTTTTACCTGGTTTAGTTCTTTCGAGAAATGATCATCGTATGATTCAACAACCTCATTAATCATGCTTGAAGACATTACTGCCCAATTCAAAAGATTTTTAGAATGAATAAGATTAATGATTCCTATACCTGACATGCATGAAGTACCATTTATTAAGGCTAAACCCTCACGTAAATATACTTTTAATGGTGTAAGTTTATTTTTTTTGAAAACTTCGGCAGCAGGTTGAAATTGTCCTTCAAAAAAAATCTCTCCTTCACCGATTAAGTTTAAAGCAAGGTGCGATAATTGAACCAAATCACCACTCGCGCCAACTCCACCATGCTCAAAGATTTTTGGATATAAATCTTTGTTAATAAATTCTTTTAACAGAAGAACTGCATCTTGATGAACTCCTGAGTAACCCCGCATGAACGTGTTAAGTCTTGCTATCATTAAGGCTTTTACATAAATTGGAGGGATGGTGTTTCCCGAGCCTGCAGCATGACTGCGAATAAGGTTGTATTGTAGTGCGGTTTGATCCTCGTCGCTAATCTTATATTGCGCCATTGGACCAAAACAGGTATTTATTCCGTAAATAACTTTGTTTTTTGAAAAATCATCTAAGAATTCAAAATTTTGTTGTACTTTTTTTAATGCTTCTTTATCTAAATCAATCTTCTCTCCTTCAAAAAGAATCTTGTAAAAATCATCAAGATTTAGATTTTTACCTCCTAATATTATCATTATTGGTTTAAATTATAGGTTAAAGTGGTTAAATATAATAAGTTAGTTCTGTATCCCTTTTTTTAAATATGCAAATTTAATAAATACTTTTAATTATCCTTCGTTTCCAAAATGTTTTAATAAATAATTTTTATCAAATAACAATAATATTATATTAATTAAGTTCATTCGCACATTAATTTTTATAAAACTCTGTATCCCCTTAATAATCGGTATAAATAGTTAGTTTTCTAAATTGTTTAGAATTATTAATTTTGGCAATAATTTAATTTGAGTTATTTTAGTAAACTAAAATTTTAGCATAAAAAAAGGTTTCTTTAGCCTTCGAATAGTAGTTGTATTGTAAAAATGTATTGGGATTTAAGAAAGAATTGAATGAAAGAAAAAGATGCTTATATCGATTATGAACCTCAGCAACTAATTATGTATGTTGAAAAAGAAGATGGCAGTTTTGGCCCAATTCAAACTGGTTCGTATATCTCAAAAAATTACCTGGATGATTTTTGGGAAAAAATGTTGAGGCTAAGAAATAATTTATTGGAACAACTTAAAAAAAATGAAATTACACCTGTATATTTTTATAAGCTTATTCATGATTTTAATGATGTTGAATTAGCTAGAAGAACAGGAATCCCTGTATTTAAAGTAAAGCGACATCAAAAAGTAAATTCATTTAAATCAATTAAGTTATCTGATCTTCAGAAATATGCCTATGCATTTGATGTGCCTGTTTCAAATTTATTTCAGGCTATTGTTGTTGAAGACAATGAGAACAGGGCAGAGACAGATAAAAACATACAGCCAATAATTGTAAAACAAACCAGAACAGAAAATCCATTTTTGGTTATTACCAAAATCGAATCAAATAAGAAATGATAATAGAATCTTTTAAACACAATATGGCCGCTCATTGCGAGTCTGGCACATTAACAGCTTTGTTAAAACATAAAGGACTTGAGATTACCGAACCTATGATTTTTGGAATAGGAAGTGGTTTGTACTTCGGTTATTTAAGCCGAACACCTAATTTAAGTTTTCCAATGTTTATTTTAAGAACAAAACCTGGGAAATTAAGGAAGAAAATAGCTCGAAGAACAGATATTAAATTTAATACTCAACGATTTAAAAATCAGGATAAAGCAGCGTTAGAACTTGATAGCTTAATAAGCGAAGGAATTCCGGTAGCATGTCAGGTAGATTTTTATTATATGGATTACATTCCTCAATGGGAAAGAGTTCATGCAAACATCCATTTTATAACAATAGTTGGGAAGGAAGGCGATGAATATATTGTTAGTGATAGCTATTATCCAAAATTAGCTCGAATTCATAAAGATAATTTGAGAAAAGCTCGTTTTGCAGGAGGTTATTTAGCTCCCAAAGGGTTTATGTATTATATCGAATCTGTACCTGAAAATATAGATTATAAAAAGCTGATTCCTGTTGCCATTAAAAATACAATTAACAACATGATTGGTGTTCAGCCACCATTTATTGGAGTAAGAGGAATAAGAACTTTTGCAAAGAAGCTTCAGGGTTGGCCACAATTAACAAGGGATATAGATCATTTATCACATGAAGTGATGAAAATTAATGTTTTCCTTGAAGATCAGGGAACAGGTGGGGGCGGATTCCGGTTTTTATATGCAACTTTTCTTCGTCAGGCTTCTGAGATTCTTAGTAATAGTGCATTAGCAGATATGTCAAAAAAGATGATGGAAATAGGTGACGGTTGGAGAAATATTTCTTACTTTGCAGCCAAAATAGGTAAGAATAGAGATCTTGGTTCAGATAAGCTTTTGGAATTAAGTAACTTAATTCATGAAAGAGCTGATGCCGAAGAACATTTTTACAAGGAATTAAGAATTGTAGTTAGTAATATTTAATATTTTAGTTAGAATGGGAGAAAATATTGGGACCAATTTGAAGGTGGATATTAAAAAGATGATTATTGAAACATTGAATATACAAGATATAACGCCAGAAGAAATTGGAGATGATTTACCACTTTTTGGAGGAGACAATACATTAGGATTAGATTCAATCGACGCAATTGAACTTGTAATGGCTGTTCAAAGAGATTTTAAAGTACGAATTGATGATCAGAATCTTGCAAGAGAAGTTTTAAGAGACGTGAATTCTATCGCTGCTTTTATTCAAAACAAATCTGAATAATAAATTCTTACTGATAAAATAAATCCAGTCAAATTGAGGATATGAAAAGTGCTTACCTGATAGCAGGGATGAGACTATCCAGGTTCATTAAACTTATAATGAAAAATGGAATTTCGTTGCATCCTAAATTCCTGGTAAGGTTTTTATTCCTACTTCAAAATGGAATATGGGCTTCTATATTTCACCGAAAAGAAAAATCAGTTTATTCCGAAAAGATAGTAGCTCATACATTACCAGACGATCCAATTATTATTATTGGTCATTGGAGGACCGGCAGTACTTTTTTACATCAATTAATGGCTCTGGATTCAAATCTTGTAACATCAAATGTTTTTCAGGGCTCAATTCCTGATAGCTTTTTAACCTCAAGAAAATCGTATGAGCCAATTATGCGACGAGCATTAAAAGGAACCAGACCAATGGATCAGGTAAATTTAAGCATGGATGAACCCTTAGAGGATGAATACGCTCTTTTTCGTTTATGTAGTTATTCTCCATTAGAAAGCCTGATTTTTCCTAAATCGAAAGGGTATTTTTTAAATTTATATCCAGGTTTTTTACCCGAAGGAGAAAAGCTGAAAGAGTGGAAAGATGCAGTTATATATTTTTATAAAAAATTAACGCTTGAAAATAATAAGATCATTTTAATTAAAAATCCCTTCCATTCATTTCGTTTAGATGTTTTAAATGAAATATTTCCTAAAGCAAGGTATATTCATATTATTCGACACCCGCATAAAGTAGTCCCTTCAACCATTAGAATGTGGGATATTGTAGGTACACAAAATACAATGAACAGAAATTGGAAAAAACCTACCATAGAGGATACCAGTGAATTTTTGGTTAAAATGCTGAAGAAAATAGATAGTGATAAACAGAATTTACAGGAAAACAGATTTTACGAATTAAAATTTGAGGATTTGGAAAATGATCCTGTGAGGGAAATCGAATCAATTTATAATCATCTGAATGTTCAATTTTCTGAGAAATTTAAGCAACAAATAAGCAATTTTTTAATTTCAGTAAAGGATTACCAAAAAAATAAATATACTATGCCCGATGGGGATAAACTGAAAATCAATAACATCCTCAAGTCTTGGATGACAGAGAAGAATTATAGTTTGGATTAGATTATTTTTTTAATACTTTTATCGGTTTGAATATTAAGAAAAACAAAAACCTTATATGAAATTTCAATTAGTATTTCCTAAATGGAGAAAACTGGAAGGGCAAACAACTTTTAATTTGCCACCTCATGGTGCAATCGTTTTTGCAGCTACAATTCCAGATTATGTTGAGGTAGAATTTATAGACGAAAACCTAGAAGAAATGCGTTTCGACGATGACGTAGACTTTGTAGGTATATCCATGCTTTTGACTACACAAGTTAAGCGTGGTTGGGCTATTGCTGATGAGTACAGAAAGCGGGGTAAAAAAGTGATCTTTGGAGGTATTTCTACGATGCTACATGCTGAAGAAACCATGTTGCACGCCGATGCTGTATTTTTAGGCGAAGCCGAAGGACACATGGAACAAGTTTTTAAGGATTTCAGAAATGGTGAGTTGAAAAAAGTTTATAATCATATGAACGACTTGCCACCCATTGAGATCGTTGGTCCTGCACGTCGTGAATTATATAAAAGAGATTTGTATTACCACAAGGGAGTTCAAATGGTTGATTTATTCCATGCTTCGCGTGGCTGTAAATATAGCTGTTATCCTTGTGCTGTTTCTTATTTAGGAGGAAGACAGTTTCGTCCCAGACCAATTGATAAAGTAGTTGAAGATCTTGCAACAATTGATAATAACCGTTTATTTATTGTAGATAACTCATTGGCTCAGGATACTCAATGGGAAAAAGACTTATTTAAGGCAATGATTCCATTTAAGAAAAAATGGATGAGTCACACCATTGAAGATAAACCGGAAGTTCTTGATTTAGCTGCTCAGGCTGGAGCCTGGTATGTTTATCAAGCAGTTTTCGATACTTCTGATTACATCAAAGAACGTGTGAAAAGATATCATGATTATGGTATCGGTGTTGAGGGAACAATTTTATTAGGTTTGGATAATCAAACCGAAGATGATATTAAAAGATTAGTCGATTTCTTATTAGAAATTGACCTTGATCTAGCTGAGTTTACGGTTTTAGCGCCATTTCCTCATACAAAAGCGTATAGCGATTTAATTAAGCAAGATCGTATTTTTAATAAAAACTGGGATGATTATAACGCCGGTCAGGTAGTGTATCATCCGAAACATATGACTGCTGAGAGACTTCAAGAAATGTATCAATACGCCTGGGACACTTTCTACAAAGATGAAACACAGGAAGAAAAGATGTTTAAGTTGTTAAAAAGTGTAGTTTCGCGTGAGGTTGAAGATGGTACTTTTAGAAAACGTAGACAAGATTTATCAAAAACAAGTTTTGGTAAAGATGTGAAACATAAAATTGCTTAATTTGTGTCTTAATAATGGAAACAATAATTAATAAATATCAAGATCAGGTTTATCATTTTAAGGGATTGTGGGATATTCCATCAATTTGTGGACTGAAGATTGTAAATAAAAAAGAAAATACAATTGTTATTGCTACTGATTTATTTGAGGAGAATCCTGGAACATCAATAACTGAATGGAACACAAAACTTGCAAAAGAACTTTGTGATAAATTTGAGATTGACTATCGTAAATTAATATATATTGAACATACTCCCGATAAGAAAACAAAGCTATCGTTTAATCTGGAATCTTTTTATAAAGTAAACTTTCAGATTTTAAATGATAAGTTTGAAAATCCAAAATGGGAAGAAATGTCAAAAGAAGAGGTAAATAATTTAATAACAGAATAAATAGAAAATAATGGCTCAGATTACTGATAAAACAAGAGAAGAAGTTAAAGAAATTGTTCTTGACTTTTTTGCCGAAGAATGCGAAGTTGAACTTGATGAAATATCTGAAGACTCAAATATCATTAGTGATTTAGATGGTGATTCATTAATGTTTTTGGAACTTATAGAAATCTTTAAAAAGAAATACAATCTCAATATTGAATTAAAAACCATTGGTAAATATGCGGTAAAAAATCCCGTAAAAACTATTGGGGAATTAATTGATATGCAATTGCTTATTATTGAGCACGAAAATAGTATATTAGAACTTTAGAAAAATTAAATCGATGGTCTATGGTTGTGGTATTGATATTGAAGAAATTGAACGTTTCAATAAACATTACTTCGAGAATGGAAGATTATCGGATTTAATTTATGATCTATTTACATCAAAAGAAATTGAAAACTTTTCAGTTTTCGGAAAAGAAGCCTTTTTAAAAGGCTTTTGTTTTAAAGAAGCTTTTTATAAAGCAGTCAACAATGCAGATATAGATTTTAAGGATGTTGAAATTATTTTTTCTGATGATCAGAACTTCGAAATCTTAAAATCTAAAAAGATAGAGCAGCTATTTCTAACAAATAAAATTGTTAAACTTGAAGCTAAGGTTGAAATAAACAAGCAATATGCTTTAGTTAAGCTTGTGTTAGTTAAAGATTAATTGATGAAAAAAGCATTTATTTTTCCAGCATTCATATCTGAGATTCCTCACAAAGAGTTAAAATTTTTAGATCAAAATAACGTTGATCTCAATACCTATATTCATAAAATATCAACAACATTAAATATTAATTTGCCAAATTATTCATATGATTCAAATGAGTATGGCAATAACGAATTATACGCTCAATTGTTGGCTTATGCTTTTAGTTGCGCTTTCAATGAAATTTTAACTTCAAAAGGAATAAAACCCGATTTTTTAGCTGGATATAGCATGGGAATATATGCGTCAATTTATTCAGCAAAGTCAGTTAGTTTTGAAGATGGAGCCAGACTAATTTACCACGCTTTTAAATTGGTTGAAGATTTAACACAAACTAAACAGTACGGAATGGCTGCAATTATTGGTCTTTCAATTAACGATGTTCATGGTTTAATTATTAAATACACTCCTGATCTTGAAATTATTAATGTAAATAATGAGCATTCTTTGGTTATTGCCGGTAAAAAAAGTGAAATTCAGGTATTGCTTAAGATGGCAATAGACGAAGGAGCCATTACAACTGCTGAACTAACAGTAAATACTCCATATCATTCTAAGTATCTTTTAAAATATGCCGAACCTTTTTCAAATTTTATTGATAGCATTTCTTTTAATAAACCTAAAATTCCAATAATATCTACTTTCGATCAAAGAATAATTGCAACGATACCAGAGGCAAAAGCTGAATTGGTTCATAACCTAACGCGAAAGATTAATTGGAATAACACAATGCATATATTAATTGAAAATAATGTTATTGAAATGTACGAATGTGGAGCGGGTAAAGATCTTAAAAAAATTTCCCGATTTATTTGTGGTGATTACCAATTGAAATCGATTTATACATAATAAGCTGCTACTGTTAACTTTCTTAAAAATAAAGGATCACATAATAAAGTTCTGGGATATCATAATCACCAAATACTGATTTGACCATTTTTTTATGATTTAAATACACTTTTTTGGCTTGACCCAAAAAAGTGTCAAAACCTGCCAGCCGCAGGCNNNNTAAATATTCTGTTTTATCGATACTGGTTCTGCTAACGTTTCACCCTTATCGGAAGAAAACTTTTGATACAAAACTGAAGGCTTTTAGAGCAACTTTAAGATTTGTGAACGATATAACTTTCTTTTTAAACAAAGACGCTAAAATTTATACTTAATTTTTATCATCCCACAAGAATATGAAGTGATCCGAAATAAATACCGATTACTAATCCATGAAATAGTTTTTGTATCTTTAAAAATACAAGAAGTTTAAAGAATTTAGATACAAATTTATTTTATGAATATATCTATAACTGGTGGGAGCGGGCATATTGGAAACTGTTTGATCCGCGAACTAATCAATAAAGGCTATAAGGTTAAAGCTTTAGTTCATAATTATAATTCCAGCCTAAAAGATCTTGATCTGGAACTAATCACCGGAGACTTAAATGATAAAACTACACTCGAAAATTTATGTGCAGATGCGGATATTGTGTATCATTTAGCGGCTCAAATAGCAATTGATGGTAGTAATAAAGACCTTGTTTATTCAACAAATGTAAATGGAACAAAAAACCTTATTGACGTTTGTCTTGAAAAAAAAGTCAGGCGTTTTATTCATTTTAGTAGCATTCATGCCATTGACCCACACCCATTAAACGAGGTTTTAGATGAAGATAGAGCAAACATTGGTAATACAAAAATAATCTACGAAAAATCAAAAGCTGAAAGCGAAAGAATTGTCATTGAAGCTAAAAAGAATGGATTAGATGTTGTTGTTTTAAACCCTACAGCCGTTATTGGTCCATTTGATTTTAAAGGTTCATATCTGGGTCAGGCTTTAATTAAAATATATCAAAACAAACTTCCCATGCTTGTTCCCGGAGGATACGACTGGGTTGATGTGCGAGACATTGTTAATGCATCCATTGCTGCAATTGACAAGGGACGGAGTGGAGAAAGGTATATTTTATCCGGACATTATCTTAGTCTGAAAGAGCTTTCAAGTTTAATTGGTAAAATTAGCAATAAGAAAACACCCAAATTAATTGCACCATTATTTTTAGCGAAAATAGGATTGCCATTTATAAAGATTTATTCATTACTTGCCAATGAACACCCTTTGTATACAAGCGAATCATTACATATTTTAAAGAATTCAAATAGTTTAATTTCAAGCAAAAAGGCTAAAAATGAATTGGGATATACAACACGATCACTGGAGGAATCGTTGAAAGATACATTTGAATGGTACAAACAAAACGGAATAATAAATTGATATGATTTCATTAGAAAATTTTAACACAGTGGTTTTAATTTGGATAGCTATTGCACTGGCAATATTTCCAGTTCAACTATTTATAACAGCCCCTTATGGTCGCCATACAAAAAGAAGTTGGGGGCCAATGATCAATAATCGCTTGGGTTGGATAATTATGGAACTGCCAGCCTTAATCGTTTTTGTTTGGATGATTTATTTGGGAAAAAATCCAATTCATACAGTTGTTTTAATGATAACTTCTTTATGGCTTATTCATTATATCCATCGCTCTTTAATTTTCCCTTTTAGGATTAAAACCAGTAATAAGAAAATGCCAGTTCTGATTATGTTATTTGCCGTTGTTTTTAATTCAGTTAACGGATTTATAAATGGCTACTGGCTAGGAAATTTTTCTTCATATAACCTTGACTGGCTGATTGATATAAGATTTATTTCAGGTGCTTTATTATTTATTACCGGTTTTATTATCAATCAGTTTCACGATAAAATACTTATTCAACTAAGAAAAAACAGGTTGAATGGGTATCAAGTTCCTCATGGCGGATTATTCAAATATATTTCATGCCCCAACTTCTTTGGCGAAATTATTGAATGGGCAGGATTTGCAATCTTAGTCTGGAGTTTACCAGCTTTAGCTTTTTTTGTTTGGACATTTATTAATTTAGTTCCCAGGGCAATTGATCATCATAAGTGGTATAAAAATCAATTTGACGAATATCCTAAGAAGAGAAAAGCGGTATTCCCGTTTTTAATATAAGAATTGAAACAATAGAAAAAGGAACCTCGTTGAGATTCCTTTTTTTTGATAGTAGCTTTATAATCTTATTTAAATGCTTTTTTCACAAGAAACGCACCAAATTCTTTTCCTCCTTTTGCATAAGCTTCACCAATTCTATAACCAGCATCAAAATCAGTACCCATTACGTCTCTTCCTGGTACATTTGTCATTGTCATAACAGCTAGCACGTTATCATGGTTTGCAGTCTCAACAAAACTAATTTCTAAATTGATCATAGCATCTCTTCTTGAAATACCAATATTCCATCCAGGTTCTAAAAAAGTAACCTTTACGATAGCAGTGTATTTTGCATTAATATTTGTTTGATCAACGTTACAGTTCGCTTTTTTTGTATAATTATTAGCAAGTTCTTCAAATTTTGGATGAAAACGTCCATCTCTGTCAGCAACCCACTTCTCATGCCAAGCTTCACCACTACCAGCTTCTTTTTCATTTAATTCTGCAATTTTCTTTGCTACATAATCTGCTTCATTATCGAATTTACCTACAGCCATATTACTATAGTCATATTCTAATAATAATTCAGTTTGTCCATTTAAAAATCCAAGATCACCATTGGTTACTTTAATTTTTTGTGCTTGAACAGCGGTAACACTTAATACTATAAGTGCGGCTAAAACAGTTTTTAAAATTTTCATAGTTTAGAATTTTAATTTTGATTATTGATTAATTAAATTAGATAATGAATATTAAATGAGTCAAAAATAATGTTTTTATAACCTTGTCTAAATATTTATTCTACTTGAACAGTTACCTTGTCTTCTCCTTTTGAACCATGACGATTACAATGACCTTCGGCAGAAATTTCCAAGGTAGCTTCTGCTTTTATTTTAAATTCAAGAATAAAAGTCTGGTTTTCTGGTAGAGACTTTTTTGTATATTCCCACTTTTTAATTTCTTCCCCGTTGACTTTAATCCAAACCCAGTCCGTGTGATGACTTGAGCTATTACCCATATGATTTACTTCAATTTTCACAGTGATTTCGGTACCTTTTTCAGCTTTTTCAGGAGCGGTAATTTTTACCGAAGTTTTATTTGCAAAACTATTACTGGTAGCTAGTATAAAAACAAATAATGTAATAAGACCAGCAATTGTGTTTTTACGTTTCATGATTTAAACCTCCCAACTTTAAATGTTTAGCTAATTTAATCAAAATTTTCTGAATTGGAAATTTGTTAATAATTATTTAAGAAAATAAAGTTTGTCAGATTGAGATAATTGAATCAAAATTACCTGCGCCAGACAGGTGTTAAGTCTGCGGTAAGGAAGCATTGTGTAAAAATATGTTTTCTAATAACTTACGTTTCGTGTCTTAAATCTCCATACTAAATAACATCAGTCCCTTTCTTAATAAGCCAAAGCTTACCGACATTTTCGTAGAATTTTTCAAGAGGGAGCTTGGTTTTTAGCACACTATTAAAAAAGTTATATTTTGAAAGATCAAAATCAATAATCTGATCTTTTATTTCTTCATAAAAGGGAGTGCCTGGCATCGGAGTTAGTATTGTATATCCGGCATACGTAACTTTGTGTGAATTGGTATAATCTGATAATGCCTTAAAATCGGATTCATCATAATCGTTTGGAATTACATAATTACCTCTCAGCATTATATCATTTTGATGAAAAATATCAATGGCCTCATGAATTAATTTTGCCTCGGAACTTTTATTGTATTTTTTCAGTTCTTCTTCACGGAAAGATTCAAACCCACAGATTACTACTTTTAATCCATTCTTTGCTAATTTCTCAATTAATTTAGGATTATTCACAGCAGTATCAGTTCTGATATCCATGATATAGGTTTTCTTAATCCCTTCTTGTTCAATTCTGTCAAATAAATGTTCAATTACCGATTCTTTAACAATGGTATTTGCATCAGCAAAACGGACAATATCATAATCCATTTCTTTTAATTCAGTAATTACGCTTTCAACATCCCGTTGTAAATACTTGCCTTGATATTGACACCAAATTGCACAAAAGGTGCATTTATAAGGACAGCCTAAAGAAGTAAATAAGTATGTCGATGGTGAAGTGGCGTTTCCAACCGTATAACTTTTGCGCCAACGCTCAATTAATTTTCGATTTGGCATTAAAAACTCTTCTTTTGCCGAATTTATCTCACTAATTTTGGGTTGAGTTTTATGCAGTACTCCGTTTTTATTGATGATAATACCGGATATATTTTCAAAACTTTCGTGTTTTTCTTTTGCCTGAACAACTTCCCTAAACGTATACGCTGATTGCCCCGGAAGAATTAAATCAACAGAAGGATCAGTAAAATCATTTGGCGACAAACTCGTATGTAAGCCTCCTACAACGGTTAAAATTTCAGGATTATAAGATTTTACGGTTTTAAATATATCAATAGCATAATAAAATTCTGAAGCAATAGTAGTTGTTCCAACTATATCAGGCTTATGTTCTTTTAATAAATTTAATACCAGTTGCTCCAGGGGTGGTGTTTCCGGGAATAAATCATATTCTCCTTTAGTTTCGAAAAAAACCACGTCATAATCTTTTACTGCTTCAGCAACTGTCATTAATCCTAAAGGTGGTCCAATTAGTTTCTTATGAATGTATTTTTTTGCTTCTGCAGGGGCAGATTCAAGAATCATGTTATGTGGTGATCGGGGAGTATTTATTAAAAGTATCTTCATCTGAAAAATCTATGAAACGTATTATGATATTATAAATTAAAACTGGATTCTATAACTTGCCATTGGATATAACGCCATTTCGTAATTATCATAAATCTGCCCTGTTAATGGATCAATTCTATGTTCGTAAACGCTTGTGTAATTTGTTCTATATTGAAGATCCATAGCTATTTCTACATTAAATTTGGGTTTATTTCGTTTTATCCCCAGTCTTAAATTAATTCTGAAATAATTTTTTTGTTGAACTTCATAGGCATTTGCCCAATCGAGAACTTCATTATGTTGCTCAATAGTTGCATTAACATCATAGGGTACATAAGGTCTGCCACCTGCATAGGTAGCTCTTAAACCAACAATAAAAGCATTGTTCTTTTTAATTGGGATTTCGTAACCTCCCAGAGCGTTGATTGCAAAGTTTCCGTTAAAAGCAGTGTTTCTTTTTATTCCATCATACCCACTGTATTTTGATTGATACAAGGAGGAGGTGATTAAGAAATAAAAATTATTTTTAAGAAATCTTTCCAGTGTTAGTTCTATCCCATAATTTTCTCCAGTTCCGTCATTGGTCAGACTATCGATTCTCTCTATAAAATATTCGGCTCCAAAGTTAAGAACTGAATATTCCGGAAGGCTTTCTTTTACAGGGATATCATACAAATATTGATAATAGGTCTCAAATTTTAATCGTAAATTATCACTAAACAGATGATCGTAACCTAATATAATTTGATGACTTTTTGAAAAATCTAAATTCTTATTCGTATAAATTGAAGTGCCGTCGTTAAGTTGAGTTTGTGTAAAGTAAATAATCCTGAGCTGAGTTTGACTGTGCAGTCCATAGCCAATTTTGAAAGTGTTTTTCTCATTCAGGTTCCAACTAAAACCCATTCTGGGTTCAATTGAATATGTATTGTTTAAATCGAGAAATTGTCCATGTAAACCTAAATAAAGTTCAATATCATTAGTGAATTTGTGTTTAAACTGAGCGTAAGCCTGAAATAGGTCAAACTCTTCACGAACATCGGTATCAACTCTAAATTGTCCGTTTTTAATACTGCTATCGGCAAAGTTTACAAAATATCTGTCGGCAATTACCCCAAAGTTAAATGTATTTTGAGAATTGATTTTGGTGTTAAAATGAGATGTGAGGCTGGTTTTAACTTCGGATGATTTTTCTCCGGCCCAATTACTTGGATTTGGGCTCCATATACTGAGAGTGTCAATTTTTGTTGTTACCTGCGAACCATAAACTGATAAAGCAGTCTGTAATCTGGTTTTTGTTCCAAAGAAATGAGTATAAGAGAGTGATAAGGTTCCAATATCGGAGCCATTGCTTAAATCTTCACCCCAGCTTTGGAATGTCCAATCTTTTTGATCATCATTTGAATCAAACATTTCAATATAACTTTTACCACCTATTCCGATAAGACTTAATCGTCCTTTCTTCATAGGGAAGTTAAGTTTTAGTGTTAAATCCTGGTATTTAGTAGTTTCAACTGCAGCGCCCAGTAAATCAATAATATCAACTAAAGAATACCTGTATGTTATTAAATAAGATGCATGGCCATTATTTGAGAAGGGTCCTTCTGCCCCAAATTCTAATCCATTATAGCCAAACTCAGCCCAATATTCTCTTTTTTCGTTGTTCCCGTTTCTCATTTTTAAATCAAAAACCCCGGCAAGGGCATTTCCATATTCTGCAGGAAATGCTCCAGTTAAGAAATCAGAATTGGTTAACAGATTATTATTTAGAATAGTTATTGGACCTCCGGTAGTTCCTGAAGCTGCAAAGTGATTTGGATTAGGGATTTCAACTCCATCAAGTCTCCAAAGCAGTCCGGTTGAAGAATTTCCTCTAATCACAATATCATTTCTGTTATCACGAACCGACATTACCCCGGCGTAATTAGCAGCCATCCTTGCAGGATCTCCATAACTTCCGGGATATCTGCTTGTTTCATCAACGGTAAAGGATCGAGCACTTATGGTAGCCATTTTATTTAAGGGCTTATCTTTCTGAATGGTTGCTTTTACAATTACCTCACCAATTTCAGTTATAGATTCGTCAAGCTCAACTTTAATGACAGTTTCTTTTGCCGAATTAATGACAATATTATCGATAAGTTTTGTTTTATATCCAATATAACTGGCCTGAATGGTCTGTCTTCCAATATTAACTTCTTCAAATTTAAAATAGCCTTTATCATCGCTAATTGTGCCTTGTTGTGGGTCTGTGTCGGGTAATATAATATTAACACCAGGTAAAGGTATTTGTGTTTCTCTATCAACAACAACACCTCGTAATGTTTGTTTTAACTTTTCTTGAGAAAAACTATAATATACCGATATCAGTATAAATGAGATGATTAATATTGTTTTCTGCTTCATTAACATCTATTCAAATTTTACAGGGAGAACAAAGATAATAGAATTATTCGTTATTTCTTATGGAGAATCCGGCTTGCTCAATAATATCACCAATCTGAACATATTTGCCATGCGAATAAGCAATTAAATCAGAATGTTGCATATTCACAGTTCCATTTGATTGATCTATGTAATTGTCTGAAACCTGAATATTAACAACCTCAGCCAGAAACATGTCATGCGATCCCAATTCCTTTATTTCTGTTACCTTACATTCAATATTTATGGGTGATTCAACTATGATTGGAGCATTAACTTTTTCTGCTTTTGCAGGAGTAAGTTTCATCTCTTTAAATTTATCATAATCACGTCCGGATCTTCTTCCACAAAAATCAGCAGCCAAAACTAAATCTTTCGTTGAATAATTAATTACAAATTCCATGTTTCGTGATATGATTGCATGCGAATGCCTGTCCTTACGAATGGACACATAACACATGGGAGGAACTGAGTTTATAGTGCCAGTCCAGGCAATTGTTATTATATTATACTCTTTCGGATTTGACCCGCAACTTACCAAAGCTGCAGGAACGGGATAAATGAGAGGTGTTGGTTTTTTATTTACTTTTTTCATTGTTATATATTGATTTAGCTTTCATATCACAAATCGTATTTTCAAAATGATCTGAATGGGATTTAACCCATTCAAATTCTATATATTTCCCTTTTAATAATTGATCAATTTCTTTCCATTCAGTAATGTTTTTAGCTTTAGTTCCGTTGGCTGTGTAAAAATTATTTATCTTCCAAAGAGTTAGCCATTCGGTAATTCCCTTAATTACATACTGACTATCTGTAACAACTCTGATTTTAGGTTCATTGACTAAATATTTAAGACCTTCCAGAACAGCTAAAAGTTCATTTAGATTGTTATCCTTTCTTTTCGTTTTAATTTGTTTAATCAAATAATCATGTTGAACAGTTTTTATCAGAATAGCATAACCCCCGGTGTTTATTTCATGATTAAATGATCCATCTGTAAATAGTTCGGGAATATTGTTTGTTTTATTTGCCGTTTTTTTAACAATAAACTCATTTTTCCTGTTATCGAGTATTGTTATTTTTGATTTATCATAAAATCCGGTATCAGGTAATCCATCATGTAAAACAAAATTTAACTTAAAACCGATGTAATAACTTTCGGGCCTTTTGTTATGTAATAATTTTCGAAGCTGGAATTCTTTTAATTTTATGAATTGAGTAAGTTCATTATTTCCAAGATATTGTAACTCTTTTGTTTGAGGCGAAAAGCGTATATGACAATTAGAATTTTTATCAGAAATTAAAATGGTATAAGCTCCTTCTGACTCATTTGTAATTTCCATCTTGAGTTGAAAATAATTCATGTTTTCAAGAAAAGTTTTACTGATTAAAACTACTCAAAATTTATTTAAATCTTAAATAGGTTTTTATTTCTTATCAAATAAATCGAATATACTATTTTATAAAATAATAGTTACTGTCAATAATCAGAAAGAATGACTCATTGTTTGTTAAGAGTCAAGACATTATGGCATTCAGGAATGTGTTTTTGCAATTGGCAATTAATTTGAAGCTTACTTAAAGAACAATAAATAAATAATTATGCAACTTGATAATTTTACAATAAAATCGCAAGAAGCCATACAACAGGCATTTACAATTGCACAGGGATATCAGCAGCAAGCTGTTGAAAATGGGCATATCCTAAAAGGTATTTTGATACAAGGAGAAAACATCTCAAATTTTCTACTAAAAAAATTGAATGTTAATCCACTTTCGTTTCAAAAAATACTTGATAAGATTATAGCATCTTATCCAAAAGTCACGGGAGGAGACCCTTATTTATCGAAAGAAGCAAATCGGGCCATTCAAAAATCAATGAATATTTCCAAAGAAATGGGCGACCAGTTTGTTTCAATTGAACATATTTTATTAGGGATCTTATTATCTGGTGATAGTGTTTCGCAGTTAATGAAAGACAATGGAATTAACGAAAAAGAGTTGAAAATGGCAATACAAGATTTAAGAAAAGGAGCCAGGGTTGATAGTCAAACAGCTGAAGATACCTACAATTCATTGAACAGGTTTGCCGTTAACCTGATTGAGCAAGCCCGTGCCGGTAAACTCGATCCTGTTATTGGTCGTGATGATGAAATACGACGCGTGCTGCAGATTCTTTCGCGAAGAACAAAGAATAATCCAATATTAATTGGAGAACCCGGAGTTGGGAAAACTGCTATCGCCGAAGGAATTGCTCATAGAATCTTAAGCGGTGATATACCCGAAAATTTAAAAAACAAACAGGTTTTTGCATTAGATATGGGAGCTTTAATAGCCGGAGCCAAATACAAAGGCGAATTTGAAGAGAGATTAAAATCAGTTGTAAAAGAGGTGATTTCATCTGAAGGTGAGATAATTATGTTTATTGATGAAATACATACTTTAGTTGGAGCAGGAAAGAGTGAAGGAGCTATGGACGCGGCAAATATATTAAAACCTGCACTCGCACGAGGTGAATTAAGAGCTATAGGTGCTACAACTTTAAATGAATATCAAAAGTATTTCGAAAACGATAAAGCACTCGAACGACGATTCCAAAAAATTATGGTTAATGAACCTGATACCTTAAGTGCCATTTCAATTTTACGTGGATTGAAAGAAAGATATGAATCACATCATAAAGTTCGAATTAAAGACGATGCCCTGATTTCAGCCGTTGAATTATCACAACGTTATATATCCGATCGATTCTTACCCGACAAGGCGATTGATCTTATCGATGAAGCTGCATCTAAACTGCGACTTGAAATTAATTCTGTACCGGAAAGTATTGATGAAATAGAACGTAAAATAAAGCAATTAGAGATTGAACGTGAAGCAATAAAACGAGAGGGGGATAAGAAAAAAGTAGCTGAGTTAAGCGAAATAATTGCAAATCTCTCCGATGAAAGAAATAAAATGAGAGCTAAGTGGGAAAATGAAAAATCAGTTGTAAATCAAATTCAAACCACTAAAGAGTTAATCGAAAAATTTAAACTCGAGGCTGATCAGGCTGAACGAGATGGTGATTATGGAAGAGTTGCCGAAATCCGATATGGGAAAATAAAAGATGCCAATGCCCAGGTTGAAGAATTGCAAAAAGAGTTTAAAGATATGCAAAGCGAATCTTCAATGATAAAAGAAGAAGTGGATAGCGAAGATATTGCGGAGGTTGTAGCAAAATGGACAGGCATTCCTGTTAGCAAAATGCTTCAAAGTGAACGTGAAAAGTTAATAAGCCTTGAAGAAGAACTTCATAAACGTGTTATTGGTCAGCAAGAAGCTATCGAAGCTGTTTCTGATGCTGTGCGAAGGAGTAGAGCGGGATTACAAGATTCAAAACGTCCCATCGGATCATTTATTTTTTTAGGAACAACAGGAGTTGGTAAAACTGAGCTTGCAAAAGCGCTGGCAGAATTCTTATTCGACGATGAAAACATGATGACACGAATTGATATGTCTGAATATCAGGAGAGACACTCTGTTTCACGTTTAGTTGGGGCTCCTCCGGGATACGTAGGATACGATGAGGGAGGGCAACTTACTGAGGCTGTTCGAAGAAAACCTTATTCTGTAATCCTACTCGACGAAATTGAGAAAGCTCACCCTGATGTTTTTAATATCTTATTGCAAGTACTCGATGATGGTCGCTTAACTGATAATAAAGGGCGGACAGTTAATTTTAAGAATACTATTATTATTATGACATCCAATGTTGGATCTCATATTATCCAGGAAGATATTGAAAAACTCAATGAAAAAAATAGAGAAGAAATACTGGATAACACCAAATTAAAAGTACTGAGTTTATTAAAGCAAACAATTCGACCTGAATTCATTAACCGTGTAGATGAAATTGTAATGTTTGCTCCACTAACAATTCATGAGGTTGAAGATATTGTGAGTTTACAATTTGGATTGGTAAAATCTATGCTTAAAATTCAGAATGTTGAATTGGAAATTAGTAAAGAAGGTATTAGATTCATAGCTAACGAAGGTTTTGACCCTCAGTATGGTGCAAGACCCATTAAGCGAATTATCCAGAAAGAAATTTTAAATAAATTGTCAAAGGAGATATTAGCAAATTCAATAGATAAAAATGAGAAAATTGTAATTGACTATAGGGAAGGAAGACTAATATTTAATAACTAAAAAAACCGGCGAAAGCCGGTTTTTTTTATTCAAATGTATCGATGCATTTATCAACACTATCACAAATATCAAATACATTATGTAATTGTAACAATTTCACCAATTCCATTACATCAGATGAGATATTGCAAATTTTCAACTGGCTATTGTTATTCTTTGCATTTCGTAATATAGAAAGCAAGGCGCCAAAACCAGAACTGTCAACATATTCAATTCCTTTTAGGTCAAGAATAAGTTTCGTATTTGACTTTGTTAAATATTGAGCAACTTCTTCTTTTAAAGATTGAGCAATTAAAATATTTAATTTGCTTACATTATCGAATGTTAGTATCTCAATTCCGTTTTTCGATTCATGTTTTAACATAATTCCGGTTTTAAGGTTAGTATTTTCAATTATAGTTTATTCTTAATTTCTTGTAATTCCTTTATAGCAGCATTACTATCTCTTACAAATTTAACAATTATTTCCTTATATTCATGAATATTCTTTTCCTCTTTTGCATTTTCCTCTAATTTTTTAAGTTCTTGAGCAAGCTCCTGCATTCCTACCATAAGAATTGCAGCTTTTGCTTTATGTGCCATTCTCCCTAAATTAAACCAATCTTTTTTATCATGTAGATCATTAAGTGCGGCTTGGTATTCAGGAATCTGAACAAAAAATAAATGAATTAAATCATGAATCAATTCATTGCTGCCATCACTTATTTCATTTAAATAAGTCAGATCAATTAGATTATTCTTATCATCCATTTTTATGAGAAAGTCACATGTAATTTCTTGCAATAAAATAAACTTTTACAAAATATAAAAATTTAATGATATGATTTTAGCAATAAGGGATTTTAATTTTTATTTTTACAATACTTTTCTTATAATTAAACAATTTTACTTAATTCTAGTTAAAATATTAAATGTAAAGTTAAATCAATTTAGTCTATAATGAAACAACTCTCAATTACCTTATTTGCTTTTCTTGTTGCACTTTCTTCTATTGCTCAGGGCGGTAGTTCTCTTGAAGATGAAATTAAAGAACTAAGAAAAAAAGCAAAATTACTTTATAACGAGGGAGTCAGATTTGCCGATGAAGGAAAGTATACCGAAGCTCATCTTAAATTTGACGAAGCTTTGTTTATTTATCCCGAATTTGTTTTTCCTTACATAGAGCGAGCGAAAATAAAAATTTTAAATCAGGAATTTGATTTAGCTATGGATGATATTGGTAGGGCTATGAATATTGACGATAAGATTGGTGAAGCATTTTATGTTAGAGCTTACATTAAACTTTTAATGAAAGATTATCAGAATGCCTTAACAGATTTTACTCATGCTATTCAAAAAGGATATACCGAATCGGAAGCATATTATTTTCGGGGATTAATGAATTTTGAGTTAGCCGATTACAATAGTGCTTTGATAGACTTTACTTTAGCCATTGATAAAAAATACGACTTTGCATATGCATATAACGAAAGAGCCAGCTCTAAAAGAATGTTGGGAGATTTTCATGGAGCAATACACGATTATAAACAAGCACTAGCTTACGATTCAACAATAGTTGTAGCTTATGACAACAGAGGGAGTTGTAAAATAAAAACAGGTGATTTCAAGGGCGCAATTGAGGATTTTACAAAAGCTATTCAAAAAGATTCGGAGTTTTATATTGCATTCAACAATAGAGGGAATGCATTTTACCAAATGAGTAATTATGAGTCGGCATTAAAAGATTTTACCAGAGCAATAGAAATAAATAAAGAATATGCTCCTGCTTACAATAATTCAGGAATTACTAAAATTAAAATGGAAAATTATTTAGGTGCAGAAAACGATTTAGATATGGCAATTGAACTTGATCCGGAATATGGTGAAGCATACATGAATAGGGGATATGCCAAAGAATTCCTTGGTAAATTTCCAGCAGCTTGTGCCGACTGGAAAATGGCCAAAGAGCTGGGAATTGAAGAAGCTGAAAAATATATGACTGAATGTGAATAATTTAACTTTATTTGAGATGAAAATAATTAAACTAATAATATTATCGCTTTTTGTCTTTTTATCATTTGGTCAGATTTTAGTTGCCCAGGAAAACATAAAAATTAAAAAAAGTGATTTCCAGATTGAGATAAAAGAAGTGGGTTTTAAAGAGGCCTGGAAAGAAATTAAAGCTGGAGAAAAACTTTATAAGGCTGGTTTAGGCACATTCCCCGACGCATTAGCACATTATTTAAGAGCAAATAAATATAACTCTGATTGTGCTAAACTGAATTATAAAATTGGCGTTTGTTTTTTAGCTACAGATAAATTCTATTATGCAACGGAATATCTCGAAAAGGCATATTTAAAAGATAACAATGTAACTGACGATATTCATATGATGCTTGCGAGAGCTTATCATTTAAATCTCGACTTTGAAAATGCAATTGAACATTATAAAGCTTATTACAGTTCTTTTTCCATGAAGGAATTGGAAAAGTATGATATTAATGTAGATAAATATATTCGTCAGTGCAAATACGGTCAGGAACTTGTAAACTCACCTGTAAGAGTTATCATTAATAATTTAGGCGATCGCGTAAATTCAGAATACGATGACTATAATCCGGTTTTGCATCCTAATCAGGACGTATTATATTATACTTCACGACGAAAAGTTGATAAAAAAGATAAGCGTTTCGAACCTGATAATAAGTATTTTGAAAATGTTTTTGTATCTGAACAAGCAGGTGATCTTTGGAAAAAAGCTAATTTATTGGAAAACAAACTCGATTCAAAAGGAAACGAATCTGTCCTTTATATATCCCCCGATGGAAATAATATCTATTTATATAATGGTAAGGAAAATGGTGGTGATATATTGGTGAGCGAATTAAAAAAAGGAAACTGGAAATCACCTAAGCCTATTTCAGGAAAAATCTTATCAAAGGCTAAAGAAACAACCATCGCATTTAGTCCAAACGGTCGCGAAATGTTCTTTATTTCAAATCAGGATGGTACCATTGGTGGTATGGATATTTTTTATAGTAAACTTAACGAAAAAGATAAGTGGAGTGAGCCAACAAATATGGGTCCTAAAATAAACACCATTTTTGATGAAGAAGGGGTATATTGGCATCCCAAAGAAGATAATAAATTATATTTTAGCTCCCAAGGGTTTAATTCAATGGGAGGATTTGATGTTTTTGTCATAGAACGTGATACAGAGGGATATTGGTCAGATCCTGTAAACCTTGGTTACCCGATTAATACTCCAAATGACGATATTTTCTTTAAAATGGATGAGAATAATAAACAAGCGTATTATTCATCAGTTCGTGATAACGGATTCGGAGGCAAAGATTTATATAAAATCATTTTTCTAGGTGAAGAAAAGGAAATGATCCTTAAAGTTGAAGATATCTTATTGGCATGGAACTACAAACCAGATGAAAAAATCTTTTATCATGTTCCATCTGAATTAAAAGTAGATACAGCTTTGTTTATGGTTGGGATGGTTACTGATTCAAAAACAGCAGAACCAATAAAGTTAGCTAAAATTGAAGTTATTGATTTGGATTTAAGTCAGGTTATAGCAACCGGATTAACTGATACAGCAGGTTTTTATCAAGTTAAGATTCAAAAGAAAAAAGATTTTGGAGTTGAGGTAACTGCTAAAGATTATCTTTTCTTCGTAGAGATTGCAAATTTAACTCAAAAACAGGTGGTTGATAGTAAAATACAGGCAAATTTCCAACTGAACAGGATTGATGTTGGAGCTAAAATGGTTCTAAATAATATTTTCTTTGAAACCAATAAAGCAACTCTAAAAACTGAGTCTGCTGCTGAGCTTCAGCGAGTAGCAGCATTATTGATTGATAATCCAACAATCAGACTCGAGATCTCGGGGCATACCGATAATGTTGGATCATATAAGGCTAATCAGAAATTATCGGAAGCACGTGCAAAAAGTGTTGTTGATTATTTGGTAACGCAAGGTGTTGGATCAAGTAGATTAGAATACAAAGGATATTCATTTAATCAACCCATTGCAGATAATAACACTCCTGAAGGTAGGGCACAAAACCGAAGAGTTGAATTTAAAGTATTGAGTAAGTAAAATCGTTTTATACAGAGTATAAGTGGATGGTCATTATGATCATCCATTTTTTGTACATTGCTATATGTATTAAAAACATAATTTTTTTGATTAAAATTTTATAGTTTTGTATCACAAAATAAAATAATTCATAAAATAAATTATACAAATGAAAAGCACAGCATTTACACAATATCACATTGATTTAGGAGCTAAAATGCTCCCTTTCTGTGGTTTTAACATGCCAATTGAATATTCAGGAATAAACGATGAACACCTAACTGTTCGCGAAAAAGTTGGGGTTTTTGACGTTTCGCATATGGGTGAATTTTGGATTAAAGGGCCCAAAGCTTTTAATTTAGTTCAGAAAGTAACTTCAAATAATGTTGCAGATTTATATAATGGCAAAGTTCAGTATTCATGTTTCCCAAATGGTAAAGGCGGAATCGTTGACGATTTATTGGTTTATAAATTTGATGATGAAAAATATCTGTTGGTTGTTAACGCAGCAAATATTGATAAAGATTGGGCGTGGGTTACCAAAAATGCGAAAGAAATGGGTATGGAAATTGGAAAAGAAGTTTACAATGCTTCTGACGAAACCGCTCAGTTGGCAGTTCAAGGTCCGTTGGCTTTAAAAGCTATGCAAAAACTAACATCTGCAAATGTTGTTGATATGGAATATTATACTTTCCAGGTATGCGATTTTGCAGGAATAAAAGATGTGCTTTTCTCAACTACAGGTTACACTGGTTCAGGCGGTTGTGAGATTTATATAAAAAATGCTGATGCCGACAAATTGTGGAAAGCTGTTTTTGAAGCAGGTGCTGAATTTGGAATTAAACCAATCGGTTTAGGTGCTCGTGATACTTTACGTTTAGAATCAGGTTTCTGTTTATATGGAAACGACATTAATGATGAAACATCAGCTATTCAGGCAGGTTTAGGCTGGATATCTAAATTTGTTGAAGGTAATGATTTTATCGATCGCGCTGTTTGGGAAAAGCAAAAAGAAGAAGGTGTATCTCCGCGCTTAAAAGGATTTAAGATGATTGAACGTGGTATTCCACGTCAACATTATAAGGTTTTTGATGCTAATGGAAATGAAATTGGCGAAGTAACCTCAGGAACAATGTCTCCAATACTAAAGCAAGGTGTTGGTATGGCCTATTTAAATAAAGGTTTCTGGAAAGAAGGAACTGAAATTTTTATTGGAATCCGCGATAAAATGATTAAAGCTGAAGTTGCAAAAGCACCTTTTCACGAAAACAAATAACTAATTACAATATACTTTTAAGACCCTGCTTTTTAGGCAGGGTTTTTTGTTAATTTTGTTTCTTAAAGATTTGTTGATAAAATGAATAACATTGAAGTTTGTTTAAGTCCAAAACTATTTGATCTGTACTCGTCGAAAAACAAAATAATCATCATTGTTGATATATTAAGGGCATCGACAATGATCACAACAATGTTTGAAAATGGTGCAAAAAGAATTATCCCTGTAACGAGTCTTGAAGAAGCATTTGATTACAAGAAAAAAGGATTTTTAGTTGTTGCCGAAAGAAATGGAAAGAAAGTCGATTTTGCAGACTTTGATAATTCTCCTTTTTCATTTAAGAGTGAAAAAGTAACAGGAAAAACTTTGGTGTACAGTTCTACGAATGGAACCAATACAATACATCTCGCAAAAAACTCCGAAACAATACTTATTGCATCTTTTTTAAATTTATCTGCAGTATCTGATTTTCTGTATAAAGAAGGAAAAGATATATTAATAGTATGTTCAGGTTGGAAAGGGAATTATTGTATTGAAGATTCTCTGTTTGCTGGAGCTTTAGCTAACGATTTGGTCAACAAAGCTTCTCACCAAGCTATGTGCGATTCAACATTGGCTTCGATCGATTTATGGAATATAGCTAAAAATGATCTTGCGAATTATATTCAAAAGATTTCCCAATTTAAACGTTTAAAAGATTTTGGATTTGATCAAATTGTAGATTATTGTTTTCAACTTGATATCTCAAAAGTAATTCCTGTTTATAAAGAGGAGAGTATCATAAATTTAGCTACATCACGATAAGTCCTGGTTTTTTTATTATTTAGTTTATTTATAACTTTATTCACAATTTTTTACCGAAAGCTGTTGAACATCATATAATTTTTGATCATAAAATTTAAATATTATTTGCATCTTGCAGTCTGATTTATGAAAAAGTTAACAATTTAAAAAACAATACATTATGAGAAAGCATATTTTTAACGCTGGTCCATGTAAATTATCCGATTCATTATTGAAAAATACATCTGACGCTATTCTTGATTGGAATGGAATGGGTCAGTCTATTCTTGAAGTATCTCACAGAGGTAAAGAATTTCAAGCTGTAATGGATGAAACTGTTGCTTTAATGAAAGAAGTTCTCAGCATTCCTGAAGGATATTCCGTACTATTTCTTGGTGGTGGCGCAAGCCTTCAATTTGCAATGATTCCTTATAATTTCCTAAAAACAAAAGCATTTTATGTAAATACAGGAACCTGGTCATCAAAAGCGATTAAAGAAGCAAAATTTTGGGGAGAAACAGTTGTGGTATCTTCAGAAGATAAAAATTTCACGTATTACCCAAAAGGATACGATATTCCAAAGGATGTTGATTATGTGCATATAACCACAAATAATACAATCCGCGGAACTGAAATTTTTGAGGATTTGGATGTTAAAGCACCTTTAATTGCTGATATGTCTTCAGACTTTTTAAGTCGCCCTGTTGATGTTTCTAAATATGCAATGATTTATGGTGGTGCACAGAAAAATTTAGGTCCTGCCGGTGTAACTTTTGTTATCATCAAAGATAGCTTTTTGGAAAAAATAGTGGCAGATCGTAAAATTCCTACCATGCTTCAATATGGAATTCACATCAAAGAAGGCTCAATGTACAATACTCCTCCGGTAGTAAATGTTTTTGCTGTTCGCGAAACTTTGAAATGGGTGAAATCAGTAGGTGGAGTAAAAGCTATGGAAAAATTAGCTAAAGAAAGAGCTGATCTTTTATACAGTGCAATCGATAACAGTAAAATGTTTATTTGTCCTGTTGTTAAGGAAGATCGTTCAAGAATGAACATTGTATTTGTGATGAAAGATCAGTATAAAGACAAAGAGGCTGATTTTGTTAAGTTTGCTGGTGAAAGAAATTGTGTTGGAATTAAAGGACACCGTTCAGTTGGCGGTTTCCGAGCGTCTACTTATAATGCTTCAACAATCGAAGATGTTAAGGCTTTAGTAAAAGCAATGCAAGATTTTGAAGCTCAAAATGCATAATTAAACAAGATATACAATTAGACTCAAAACTTTTGTTTTGGGTCTTTTTATAAATACCTAAAATAAAAAAACATGAAAAAAGTATTAGTTGCAACCGATAAACCATTTGCCAAAAAAGCAGTGGATGGCATTAAAAATGTTTGTGATAAAGCTGGTTATCAACTTATTTTACTTGAAAAATATACTGATCAAAACGATTTTGTTAAGGCAGTAGCTGATGTTGATGCTGTAATTATCCGTAGCGATAAGGCAAATAAGCAAGTTATTGAAGCAGGAAAAAATCTTAAGATAGTGGTACGCGCAGGAGCCGGTTACGATAACATCGATTTGGAAGCTTGTACTCAAAAGGGAGTTGTTGCAATGAATACTCCCGGACAGAATTCAAATGCCGTGGCTGAATTAGCTTTAGGAATGATGGTATATCAGGCAAGAAACCAGTTCGATGGTAAATCTGGAACTGAATTACGCGACAAAACAATAGGTATTCATGCTTATGGTAATGTTGGTAAATTAGTAGCTAAAATTGCTAAAGGATTCGGAATGGATGTTTATGCTTATGATCCTTTCGTAAGCAAGACTGAAATTGAAAAAGATGGAGTAAAAGCATTAAATTCTGTTGAGGAACTTTACAAAAACTGCCAATACATTTCTTTGCATATTCCAGCTAATGATAAAACTAAGAAATCAATCAATTATGAATTACTTTCATCTATGCCAGAAGGCGCAGCTTTAGTTAATACAGCGCGTAAGGAAGTAATCAACGAGGATGATCTTTTAAAAATTATGGAAAATCGAAAAGATTTTACATATATTTCTGATGTTGCTCCTGATTGTGCCACAACTTTTACAGAGAAATTTGAAGGTAGATTTTATTTCACTCCGAAGAAAATGGGAGCTCAAACTGAAGAAGCAAATGTGAATGCAGGAATTGCTGCAGCCGAACAAATTGTGGATTTTTTAGAAAACGGGAATACAAAATTTAAAGTAAACTAAATATAATTAAAGGTTTCAGGTTGAAAGTTAAAAGTTAGCCTGAAATAGACTAAATTAATAATAGAAATTTTGAATATTGTAAATGAGTTACAAAGCAGCAAGTTTTAATAATTAAACTTTAAACCTGTAACTTGTCTTTCCCTAATATAGGTT
>DMBU01000042.1 GCA_003446015.1 Bacteroidales bacterium
CGTGTAGCTTCCTACGTTATGGGCAAGTGTTAAGTGCGAAACTGTCGACAGGTTTCTTATCCGTCCTAACTGATATGGTTATGATTAAATGCGTAAAGAATGTCACTGGTTATTGGGACGACAAAATCAGTCAACAAGCGTGGAACTTTGTAAATAGAATAAATCTGGAAGGACAGAACTATCCAGCCAAATGCAAACTTGAAACAAGAGGGGGAAGCGTTGGATATTGCAAAAAGAGAATTTAAATTACATGTGATAATAAAGCTATATAAGAGTTCTTATGAAAAAAGGAGTTGTAATATCAAATAACAATGTGGATTTCTCATTGATTAAAGAAATTGGCGGTGGTGGATCTGGTGTGGTTTGGAAAGCACAGGCAAATGACAATAATTATGCGATAAAATTCATTAACTCAACCGATAATAATAAAGTTGAACGGTTCATCAAAGAACTTGAATTTTGCAAAAATAATCAAAACAAGAATATTGTTTCGATAATTGCAGATGGCGAATTTAAAGGGAAACTATATTATATAATGCCTCTATATCCTAAAACGCTCAGAGATGTAATTAATGAGGAAAAAGATGCAGATGTTTTGGTAAAATTCATTTTTCAATTATGTAATTCAGTGAGTTTTATTCACAAACATAAGGAAGGTGTAATTCATAGAGATATAAAGCCAGAAAATATTTTAATTGATGTTAAAAAGTTAGTGTTAGCCGATTTTGGCATTGCGCATTTCAACGACTCTTCATTAACCAAGAAGGGCGACTTATTAGCAAACCGCAACTATTTAGCCCCAGAACAAAAGGTAAAAAATAACGCAAATAATATTGAAAAATCGGCAGACATTTATGCTTTGGGATTGATAGTAAATGAGTGTTTTACAAAGCAGAATCTTGCTGGGTCAAGTTTTAGAATTATTGCAGATGATTATCCTTTGTACTATAAATTTGACACTCTTGTTTCTAATATGATAAAACAAAATGCCAAAGAACGATTTTCAATAGATACTATAATTGCTGAATTAAAGTTCATATATGGAAATATCAAGCAAAACTTACAAGAAATAGTAGAAGGATTACTTTCTGTCAATTATCCGCAAAATATTAGTAAAAGAACGCTGAGTAAAATAATTAAAAGAGCAAGCGAAGATTTACTGTTTGCAAAAACTGTTTTTGAGAACAAATCAGTTGAAGAAATAGGAAAATATAATCACAATTGGCACATGAAAATTAGCTATACAGTTGATAGTTTTTTGTTTAATCTGTATATGCAAGAAAAAATATATAAGGTGTGTAAAAGAAAATTTGACGATGAAAGCAAATCAGGTTATCATATACTTCTAAATTTATCAGATAATGAAGAACACAAACAAATTTTTCAGCAACTGAAAAATATACTTGCGCAATACCCGCTAAATAATGGATATGAGAAACGTTTTGATTTATCAGGTAGAATATTGAAGTACTTTACCTCTTGTTGTGATTATCATTGCCAAGAAATTCTATGGAATGTGCAATCTGAACACTTTTTGAGACAAGCCAGAGAACTTCTATTAAATGCCCCTGTTTTGTGGATTGTTAGTTCATTAAAAGATGCAATTCGAGAGAATATGGGTCTCCTTTCTGATTTTAATTTGACAGAACATATCCAAATAAATTGGGATAGGACACAATATTTTGTTAGTAATGATGATGAAACGGAATTGTTTGAAAGTTTTTATATAGATGAAGAGAATAAGGCTAATGAAATATTGTCGGAGTTAAAAAAACAATGGAAAATCATTTATAACAGAATAGATGGCGAAATCTATTCAATAAAATTTAGAAGTTACAAGCAGTTCGATAGATTTAGAAAATATGCTCTACAACTTTCAAAGCCATACTATATTTTTGAAGGAGATGTGTTGGATATAGTTAATCATTATGATTATGCCAATGGTATTGTGGAAATTAAATTGGGAAGGATATTTGATATTCCAAATACGTTGGCCAAAATACTTGGATTAAGAAATGATTATTAAATGTCTTCTCCAATGCCACTATTGTTAATTCAATGAAGGAAATAGAGAATCAATGTAAAGAGTGGAGTGCCATTGTCAATATTAAGCTTTATATGGTAAAGATTCAGTATTTCAATTTTTTTGAAATATTTAACTGGCTATAAAAAATAGAATAAAGACTAAAACAGGAACGATGTTCGGTGGAGCGTTTGATATGGGTAAAAACAGAAAGACATGTAATTAGACTGATAAACCTAGCCCATAACTTCTGCTACCCGCAAGTTCGGCAGCGGTGGTTGTCGGTGGGTATCTTTCCTCCCGGTCCCGATGTACATCGGCATTGATAGGAAGTAGCCCGAAATCCCTTACTGACCATACCGCCAATCCGTTACCTTTCCAAGTATTCTTACAGTAATACTTTAATGATTAATCGTTTTTAATGCCCTCATAAATTTCCGGATGAAAACACAGGCAAATAATCGCAATGCTTTTTGTATTAAATAAGAAATAAGCAACAAAAAATAAGCAATTGAAAGTTTACTTTATTTCCCCTGAAGGCAATTTCACTTGCATACCAACCGGAATAGCTTTGCCAAAATCGGGTGTTCCGTCGGGTTTCCAGGTAAAGGGCTGCATCCGCACATCGCGTTCCCAGCCGGGGTTTGTTGTTTTTTTGGAGTGATAA
>DMBU01000176.1 GCA_003446015.1 Bacteroidales bacterium
GAATTTGGAATTTGGGATTTCACCGGTAGTCATCCGATGACTCCGAGTCATCGGATGACTTGGCCACCGCAATGCCCGGATAAGCCGGCACAGATTCGTTCAAATTAAAATCCTTAATTCCGGTGTTTTGAAGAATCCATTTTTTTTCGCACCTTTCGTTTTTTTGTTTTAGTGTATTCATCAAAACTTTCCCAGAATTGTTTTCCGATAATTTTAGATTCTTCTTTAGAATACATTTTCATCTTTTTTGCAAAAGTAAGAATCTTAGAGGAAAGGAGTGTTAATAAAAATAGAATTTGGAATTTGGGATTTCAGAGGTTTTGTTAGAAGTCTTTTTTAAAGTCGATTTTATTTCTTAATTTTATTGAAATTATCGAAAGTTCATCTAAAAATAATTAATGCAGAATCGATTTTTTATGAGATTTCTAAAAGTTGGATATAAAGACAGGGAAACTGATTATAAGAATCTAAATGTTAGTAAGCGTGTAGAATATTTTCTACATTATTGGAATTTCTTATTTCAAAATAATTCAGGGTTGTTATTGATTCATCAGGAAAAGTTTGAATCGCACAGATCTTTATTAGAAAAATTGGAACTACAGTTAACTGAAAATTGGAGCAAGTGTAATAAAAGAGTAACAGGATTTTTTAAAAGCCATTCTTACTTTGAAAAAGATAATATCTTATTTCGAAAATCATACAAGACCACACAAGAGGCTGATAAATTCTTCAAAGAGTTTGAGCAAAAATGGACTATTAAAGATCCTGGAAAAAAAGAAGCTCAAGTAGATATATTTAACCAATTTAAAAAAATAAAAAGGCTTGTATTGAGAAATTATATCAATCGGCTATTAAGTGCTTTGGTTCAGCAGTTAAGACAAGATAATCCAATAGACGAAAAGTTTAAAAATGATATTCACTTTTTAATCAATGCAATAATTGTGGAATTATATAGCCATGGTTTTACAATTGAAGATCTTAAGGAAATTGCCAATATCATAGTTTTCCCAAAGGCTCATATATATAAATTCCCTTTTGATAAAACAATTCGAGATTTTAACGAAAATGTAGAATTATTTAAAATATATAAAACAGAAACCACCAATACGATTAATCTTCATGAGCAAATAGCTTGCATACAAAATTTTATAGATGACAATAAATATCCTAAACTAATCGGATACTGTGTTTTTAATATATCTGATTTCGATTTTCAATTGGAAAAGCCAATTACAATTTGGGGTGTTACATTTTACAATCCGCAAAATATAAGAAAAGTCAAACTTAATAAAATCTTTAATTTTATTGAAGAAGATAGAAGATCAGACTTTGAATGTATTGAAATAAATTTTAACCATCTTATTGATCTTGAACAGAATAAAAACATTAATTCAACTTGTAATGCCATGATAAAAGTTAATTATAGGATGTTCAATAACGATAATCCCGTAATTTCCATTCCACACGTAATAAATAAAGTAGATAAAGCTTTGCAAGTGCTAAAAAAACTAAAACGGGATTTTGTAAATCGAGATGTATTTGTTTTTGGCAGGATTTTAGCATCAAAGTGTATTCTTCTTGATAAAGAATTTGATTATCGGCAATTTATCACGATTAAAAACGACTATTATTCTTTTAGCTTTGATGAATCTCAAAAAACTGTGTTTGAAGCTGAATTGATTTTTATTAATAAGTTGTATCCAAAAAGACAAAAGTTGATTGACCTATATGCTTATTTGTGTCAGGCAGATACTGATGAATTTGCTTTTAACTTTAAAGATTTCTGGACTGTGCTCGTCGAGGCAAACTTTCCAAATAATCCCGAAGAATTTATTAAGAAATGTCAACTTGTATTCAGAAAGGAATTAAATGATAGATTGTTTATTGACACAAAGATTTTTCTAAATGATTCTTTGGTTAAAAAATCGATAAATCTGCCAGCTTCTAAATATTTATTAAAAAATTCTGCTTCAAAGCAAATAGGATTAAATATTCCTGAGAAAAGAAGTTTCGATGCGGAAAAATTTAAAAGCAACTATAACAAATTAAAAAATCATTTGGAATTTGATTTTCTTGATGATATCCTCGATGAGCTTGATGAGTGTCATAATAATCTTGAAGAATATGCCAAGAAAATAGATATATGGTTAGATGAAACAATTTGGTCAGTTTATGCAGAACGGAATCTTGAAACGCATAATAATATTGCAACTGATTATAGCTTGATAAAATTGAAACACAATTTTTTATATATTGGGAAAATATTCCTACACAATTTAAACAATAAATTATGAATGCCACTGAGATTATCAAAAATATTATTGCAGATGGAATAGACCAATGTAAAGAACCAATTTGGGAAAGATTATTAATGCCTGATTTTAATGTACCAAACCCACACAATAATTTTGTTGTTTTTAACACTCCTGAAGAATGGCTGGACTCTGAATTGCATAAGCTTGCACTTGAAAACCACTATTTTGAAATAGAATATTATGCTTCAAAACCGCTAATGACTGAAGAAGAATATTCAAGTACAAAATTCTCACAGAGTTACATTCGGTACGCCCCTGATTACTTTGAATATATAAAAAGATGGAAAGAAGACCATAAAAAAATAGTCCAAATTGAAATTAACAGAAATTTGATTAATCAACTATTAGATAAGGAGTTTGTAGATAGGCGTGCCTTAAAGGAATTAAATTTATCTTCCGAAGCAATAACTATTATTAATGCGCCTAGCAATATTAATCCAATGGATTATTTGAAAGCTAGTGACTTTGAAAGAACGTATTTTGCCTATAGTCAAATATGGGAAAAGTCTAGAACAAAAGTTGGGAAACAAAATGTTCTCTATAGTCTTGAAAGGAGATGGTTTTTTGATTTCCACGGAGACTTTAATTATGATTCTGTCAAAGAAAAAAGGCAGCTAATTAAGGAATTAAAATTGGACTATGTTCAAAGATGGAATCAATTATTAGAAAAGCAGAAAAGCTCACTTCAGGAATGGGAAGAAAAAAGAAAAAAACATCAAATCAATCAGGAAAACAGGAAAAAGGAAGTTGAAAATATTCGAATAGGATATCATAGATTAAACCCTGATTCAATTATTGCTTTTTTTGGTGAAGTTATAAAATGTTCTGATTATAATTTTGATTTTGAAAAAAATATTGAGATAGATTTCAATCCTGAAACTAAACTTTTAATGGCAGAATATTCTTTGCCCACAATAGAAAACTTACCAAACATTAAAGAAACTAAATATTATTCTTCAAAACGAGAATACAAAGATGTATTAATATCTAATGCCGAATTACTTAAGCTTTTTGATGAAGCAGTTTATGGTATAACTCTTCGTTCAATTTATGAGATTTTTACTAATGACACAATAAACTCAATAAATGCGATTAATTTCAATGGATGGATAAAGTCAATTAATAAAGCAACAGGGAAAAAAGAAAATAACTGCATTGTTTCGATTCAGGTACAACGTAATGCTTTTATGGATATAGATTTGCTGGGTGTTGATTCTAAAACGTGTTTTAAATTTTTCAAAGGAGTTGGAAGCAGCAAATTATACGGTATTACTGCTATTCAGCCAATCTTGCAAATTCAAAAAACCGATAAGCGGTTTGTAAATAATCAAAATATAGAATTTGATAATTTAACAAACCTTGCTTTAATGGACTGGGAAGATTTTGAACATTTAATTCGAGAGTTGTTTGAAAAAGAATTTAGAAGCAATGGAGGAGAAGTCAAAGTTACTCAGGCAAGTAGGGATGGAGGAGTTGATGCAGTTGCCTTTGATCCTGATCCAATTCGGGGAGGCAAGATTGTAATCCAAGCTAAACGATATACAAATACTGTAGGAGTGTCAGCAGTAAGAGATTTGTTTGGTACGGTTATGAATGAAGGAGCAAACAAAGGAATATTAGTCACAACTTCTGACTATGGTTCAGATTCCTATGAATTTGCAAAAGGCAAACCATTGACCCTTCTAAATGGAGCAAATCTCTTATATCTTCTAGAAAAACACGGCACTAGGGCAAAAATCGATATTAAGGAAGCAAGAAGAATAATGGAAGAAAACAAATAAAAGATTATAATTCTATCGCTGAAATTGCATAAAAGAATAATTTAAGTTTATGATCTTTAAACCACAAAACACTAACATTCTATTTTCAGAAATCAAACAACTGATTGACGAAGCCCGGCAAACTATTGCTGTGGTTGTTAATGCTGAAACTACAAAGCTCTACTGGAATATAGGTGAGCGTATTAATAAGGATATTCTTAAAGACAAACGTGCTGAATATGGCAAGGAGATTATAAAATCACTTTCTCGAAACTTGACCGAAGAATTTGGAAAGGGATGGAGC
>DMBU01000146.1 GCA_003446015.1 Bacteroidales bacterium
ATTATTCCCCAAATAGGGGATTGTGTATATTATATAAATCTGATTGCCAATGCTTTTGCCTCTTAGCTTGACGGCTATGGCCTGCCGGCAGGCATGGGGGATTAGTTAACCTCCCTCTTCCTTAACCAGTAAAAATTTAATTCACTATTAGTTACTTGCAAAAGCTCTTGTGTAAACATTTTGCTGCTAAACAATACATTAACTTCTCAAACTACTGAACCTTACTATTTTGGAATTTAAAATAATTATTTGTAATTTGATCTCACTTTCCTACTTGTCTGCAAACGCAGAAGAACGTACATATTGAATTGAAAATTGGGTATTAATTAACTTTAATGCTATGTACGGTATTGCTATCATACATATTCTCATATCTACTTGAAAGCATAACTTTCAAGGATTATTAGTTTTTTTAATATGAAAATCAATAAGACTAACAAATAAAAAAGAGAATCATGTTTCATGGAAATTTAGATTATCACACAGCACTTGGCTTACGAGAATTAAAAAACCGTATAGCTAAAGGAAACATTCCTCCCTCTAAATTGGACGAATCAATAAATATTGCAACATGGAATATTCGGGAATTTGGAAAATCTAAACGACGTAAAGATTCATTACATTTCATTGCAGAAATACTTGGTCAGTTTGACCTGATTGCTGTCACAGAGTTACGGCAGAATCTTTCAGAACTTAAAGAAGTTCGTGATATATTAGGTCCGTACTGGAAGGTCGTTTTTTCAGATTACACGATGGACCCGGGAGGAAATGGGGAACGGATGGCATACATATACGATAAAAGAGCAGTTGTTTTCACCGGATTAGCTGCTGAGGCTGATCCTCCCAGAAAAAAGAATAAGGAAACCGGTGAATACGAAGCTCTGCTAAGCTGGTGGCGGTCTCCGTTTATTGCGTCATTTTCTGCAGGAAGTTTTGACTTCTTATTATTAACAGCACATATTCGTTGGGGTAAAAAAATTGAAGAACGACTGAGAGCCTTAGAACTTCTTGCGAACTGGGTTGATAAAAAAAGAAAAGATGCTTTTAGTGTTGATAAAGATATCCTTGTTATGGGTGATTTTAATATACCCAAACTTGATGACCCATTATTTAAGGCAATAACGAGCAAAGGGCTGCAAATTCCCGAATCATTAAGAGGAGTTAAGCATGGTTCTAATTTAGCTATGGATAAAAGGTACGACCAAATTTTTTATTACCCTAAATATACTAAATCATTTACGAACAATGGTGGAGTTCTTGACTTTCACACCGGAGGTATAGATAAATTATATCCGAAAGATACGCCTGATTTTAAGACCTATACGTATGAAATGTCTGATCATTTACCACTTTGGGTACAACTAAATATTGATATTGAAGACGAAAAACTTGAACAAATAATTCAGGATAAAAAACCAAAATAAATTTAAAACTATGCTCAACTCAACCATACTCGAGGTAATAATAGGATTAGTATTTTTATACTTACTATTTAGCTTATTGGCAACATTTGTAAACGAGCTTATATTTACTTTCTTTAAATTCAGGGCAAATCACCTGAAGAAAACAATTCAAATAATGATGGATAATAATGCTGAAGAAGGTAAAGCACTATTCAATAAGTTTCATCAGCATCCTCTAATACAATCATTTTTGCAAAAAAAAGGGAACGGTTTTCCTTCCTATCTTGATCCGGAAAAATTTGCGGCTGTAATTATTGAAATTTACAACGAAGAAAAAATATCAAAAGGCAAAGATTCAGCTAAAGAAAGCATTGAAAAGCTTCCCAAGAACAACTACCTGCGGCATATCTTACTTAGGTATATTGAGCAAGGCGAAGATAAAACCCTCGAACTTGAAACAAATCTTAAAAACTGGTTTAACTCTGTAATGGAACGTGCTTCGGGCTGGTATAACCGAAGCATAAAAAAATGGACGATTGTAATTGCTCTGGTTATCGTAATACTTTTTAACTTCGATTCCATAAAAGTTTACCAGCGTTTATCGAAAGATTCTAAAGTACGCAAAGAACTGGTAAAGTATGCAGATAATAATATTGAAAAATATGCCGAATACATAAAAATCGATTCTAATAATATAGAAACAAATAAAGAACTTCTTGAAGAAATGGACTCCCTGAAAAATGAAATTAATACAATCATTAAAGAGGAAATTAATTCTATTGAACAATTGGCAGGTATTGGCTGGACAGATGGAGAAATTAAAACTGCAATTCAGGATTTTTGGAGTTTTTCATGCATTTGCCGAATCCTTGGATGGTTTATAACAGCTCTGGCTATTTCGCTGGGAGCACCTTTCTGGTTCGATTTATTAAATAAGGTAATGAAATTACGTGGGACAGGGAAGCAGGAAGAGGTTCCGAAAAGCTAGGCAATTCAAAAATGAGATAATTATAAATAAAATCCATATCTAAAATGAACGGAGTGTTAGATTCAAAAATAGGATGGGCTTACAAAAAGCTTAATTATAAGGAAATATGGGAACATACAAAAGGTGCAAATATTAAAATAGGATTAATTGATTCCGGAATAAATCCTAATTCAGAACTTGAAAACTCTATCTCCCAGGAATTTAATCTTATTGATAATTCAACGAATGCACCTGATGATTTAAATCACGGAACTCATATTGCCGGTATCTTATGCGGTCATGGTCCAAAATTAACTGGTGTCTGCCCTGAATCTAGATTAGAAATTTATAAGGTAATTAGTTCAACACATTATTTAGATTCTGGCTTATTGCATTCAGCAATTGATAAAGCCATCCAAAATGCTTGTCATATTATTTCTATGAGTCTTGAGTATTATGAGTACGATGACCAAATTCAAGCTACCATTACTCAAAATCGCAATAATTGCGTTTTTATTGCTGCAGCAGGTAATAAAGGAAAACTGAATAGGATTAAAGATAGTTACCCTGCTAGTTACAAAGATTGTATTTCAGTAGGGGCCGTTGATGAAAACAACATACGCTACCTGAGGTCTAATTTAAGTAATCATATTGATGTTATGGCTCCGGGAACGAACATTTACTCATGCACAAAAAACAATTCATATACGTTCGAATCAGATACTAGTTTTGCAGTACCTTTTGTTAGTGGATTAGCGGCTTTGCTTGGATCGTTTCAAATTACTAATAACTCTTTTGATGCACAAAAAATAAAAGATGCTATTCTAAATTCAACTATTTATCTTGGAGATAAAATCGAATATGGAAAAGGATTGATAAGTCCGGTTAACTCATTTAATTATCTAAAAAATTTACAATTATGAAAAAAAAACATATCGTTTGGTTATTTTTACTATTTAGTATTCAGACACTTGCACAAAATACGTATTATGATGCCATAACACTTTCATCCTATGTGAAAGACGGAGAATTTAAAAATGACACTAATTCAAGAGCAGAAATTACTTCAATCCTTTTAAATTATCTTGAATATGAATCCCTCGACCCGGCTTCAATTTTGCATGAATACAATGATTTAAATCCTTTTATTAAGGTTTTAATTAATGATCAAAAAATAGATCTTGGAGGAGCTTCTGGAGAAAAAGACATTAACAGAGATGATTATAGTTCTATAAAATCATTAACAAAAAGCATAGGAGGCCTTGACGTTACCAACATTGCAGATGGTTTAGCCAAATTTATGGTCGAAAGGACAAAACAAGAGCTAAATGCCTATTTTTTCGATGAGTTTAAAACACAACTCGAAAATTCGGTTGAATTACAAACACTTTTCCCGCAAACAGCAATGCATCTTTCTGCAATTGGAAAAGAAATATACAATTACAATGCCTATATCCAGGGTTTGAGAGAATCATTCGAATTTGATTTATCTAACCTTTTTGTACAAGCTCCCAAATTAATCGATACACCAAAATATAAAACTGCATTGGATGAATTTCCTGAACTGAGATATATTTTAAAAACAAGCTTTTACATCATTAACGAGTTGGATAAGAATGTTCACCCCGGAGATATTTTACATCAGTTCCCGGATCAGTTTCAATCAGACAATGCACCTAACAATCTGAAAAACGGGATTCATGTTGTTGACCTTTTTTCACAATCATTAAAGTCAAAATCTAATGAAAGTTATTGGATTAGTGCAGAAGAACTCAAACTACTGAATGACAAAACGGTATTTAGAATTTATCTTGGATTAATTTATCAGAAAATGCCGGACAATATCATATTCGAATATTCTGTGGAAAATGTTAAAAAAACGCTGAACTTTAAAACTGAACTTAAATCGCTGGGTGAAAAAAGCAATGAATATGAAAAAAACATCCTTCAATATCAGAAATTCATTCAGAACTTAGGTTCTGAAATTTCTCAAACCGAGACAGCATTAAAGAAGCTTAATAATTCAACAAATAAAAAGAATCCTGATCCAAAGGATCTTTATGCTTATATTCAGTCCTGCCTCAATCTGATTAATTATTCAATTAAAATCAATGATTTACCCTATATAAAAGTACTTGTACAAAACGATTCGGAAATTTTTCAATCCATAATGCAATATACCTCTATGGCCAATCAGGCTGCAAACCTTTACTTAAATGTTTCGGAACGAAATTATGGAACAGCCATCATTAGCTTAACTCAACTGGTAGAGGCTTTGTTAAACGACGAAGTAGTAAATTTAATTGTTTCCGAAAAATACAACGATAAACTATTATCCTTAAATGAACTATATGATCTTAAATCAAGCAAACATGACAGCGAAAAAGGGATTCTTGAAAAAGAAAAAGAAACCCAAAAGGCAGAACTGAAAAACACGAGCCAGATGCTATTGAAATATGGAAGTTTTATGGCATCTATCGTACAGGCCGAAAACTCCGACGATGTTCAAACGATTATTGAATCTACGGCTATGCCTGCCGGAAGCTTTAGGGTAAAACGGGAATCAAACATGAATGTTTCGGTTAATGGTTTCCTGGGATTTTTTGGAGGCTATGAGTTTATTGAGAACGCAGAAAACAATTTTCCTAACAACTTTGCTCTTTCTGCTCCTATTGGAATCTCGATTACCAAAGGAGCTTGTTCCAAACTAGTTTTGAATAAAAAAAATAAGGATAAAGGTCTTGCACATGGCTTATTTGTCTCTATTATAGATATCGGAGCTCTCGCATCATTCCGGTTCGCAGATGACAGCTCTGAAGTAGCTTCTAAAGTAGAATTAAAACATATTCTGGCTCCTGGTATTTTTTATAGTTTGCATTTTAGAAACTCGCCTTTAACACTCACGCTGGGAGGACAAATGGGTCCTTTGTTAAGAGAAGTAACTGCATCAGATTTTAAAACCGAAGATAATTTCTATTACCGGGTAGGTTTTTCTTTGGTTGTGGATATCCCTCTTTTTAATTTATACAATAGAATTGAGTAAAACCAAAAAAACAATTTAATATGATGAAAAAACTTAGTATTATTTTAATAGCGATGGTATTATTTACTAATCCATTGATTTGCCAGGAAAAGGCAGATACAAGTATGTTTATTACCGTAAATGGAGTGATTGTGGACGGTAATGGAGAAGCTTTAACAGGAGTAACAATATTAGAGGAAGGAACTGCAAACGGAACGGTTACAGACATAAACGGATCATTTAGTTTAACCATAACAAAAGATGCAAAATTAACTATTTCGTATGTTGGGTTTACTACTGTTTCAATTGATCTAAAAGGTTTTCAAAATATCCGGTTTAATATTTCGGATAGTTTAATCCAGTTCTGTTGTACAAACCATAGTCCAGGGCATTGTGCTGAAACAATGGACGAAATGGAAGAATGTACAGATAAATATGCTTGCACATTTAATTAATCTTATTATGACTAAAACAGGTACTTTAATTTTATTCCTGATTATTGCATTGTATTTTGGAATAGGCGGTTTTATTATTCTCGAAAATGATCTGAAGTATGAAAAAGCCAAAACTTTAGAAAAAAAAGAAGTCTATTATAACAATAAAATCAAATTCCATAATAAGGAAGTTATGAATGCGGCCATACAACAGGACCGTATACTAAAAATATATCCCTATGCAAAGCAATTGCCTTCGGCAATGAGTTTCATAATAACTGCTCTGTCATTTGGAATGATTGGTTCTATTGGAAAAATTATTAACGATTCAATTAAGAAAAAAGTCAGGCTCTCAGAAACAATAAATTTATTGCTAATACCTTTACAAGGTAGTATTATTGGATTAATTATTCTAGGTATTTCCTACGTTATTCCATTACTTTTAACCAGTGATGATGTTTCACTTAAACCTGTTACGATCGTTTTCTTATGCCTGTTTGGAGGTATTTTTTACCTGGATTTTTATAACTGGCTTGACGAAATATTTAAAATAATGATTTTTAAGAACCCTGATGTTGAGTAATTTGAAGAACTTAACTTTTTTTAAGGATTCAACTCTCATATAAATATATGACTTGATTTCCAACGAACTTATAAACTCACGGTTTTAGATGTGTTGAAGATTCGGAACAGAATTCTGGTTGCATCATATAATCTGAATTAATGGCATTTCCCATACTACTGATTGTATCGGCTGCCATTAAAATTATGTCAATTATTTTTTCATAAAATGAAAGTCAATCTTCTACCACTTCCTTAACTCACAAAAGTTTATTTTATTTAAAATGAGTATATGAACCTCCATGAAGGTTAAAAAAAACCAAAACAAGTAAATTATAATTTGTTTTAACTGGAATATTCATATTGGTCTATTTAAACTATGATTTTTAATCGAATTGAGATAAATTATTAATATTTAACCTTACAAATGTTATTTTTTTGTAACTTGTCTAATCTTAAAAAGGTTTCTTCCAATCACCTGTATAATTAACGTTTATGCTGGCATAAACTTTTGTGAAATAGATTCACCTTAAATTTAAATTACCGGTTATTTCAGGGTCAACCTCCCTTATTAGAATTAAGTTCTGTGGAGTCTAGTAACCTCTTTAAAAACAGGAAGATTCCGAAAATCCATAAGAGTAGGCAATATCAATCTTTAAAATCAAAGAAAATGATTAAAAAAATGTTAATTGGAACAGCCATTTGTTTTGGCTTAGTTTTCTGTATGCAACAATATCCCTTTGCACAAGAAACTGCTTCGGGGATTACCCCCATGCCTCGTATCGGCGACAAGGCTCCTGAATTTAAGGCAATAACAACACAAGGGAATATTAATTTTCCAACGGATTATATTGGAAAATGGATTATTCTTTTCAGTCATCCTGCCGATTTCACGCCTGTTTGTACTTCTGAATTCATGACTTTTGCAACTATGCAAAAAGATTTTACAGCATTAAATACCCAATTGGTTGGTTTATCAATCGATGGATTATACAGTCACATTGCCTGGCTTCGCACCATAAAAGAAAAAATTGAATTTAAAGGCATGAAAAATGTCGAAGTTACTTTTCCATTGATCGAAGATATTTCTATGAATGTAGCTAAAAAATACGGGATGATCCAGCCTGGTGAAAGTAGCACCAAGGCAGTAAGAGCTGTATTCTTTATCGACCCAAAAGGAGTTATTCGAGCCATGATTTATTATCCACTTTCATTAGGTAGAAATTTCGATGAACTAAAAAGAGTAATCATTGCTTTACAAACCGCCGATGCATATAGCATTGCTACACCTGCTAACTGGCAGCCAGGCGATGATGTTATTGTTCCTCCTCCCGGTTCATGTGGTAATGCTAAAGAACGCATGGAAAGTAAAGATGAAACAATAAAATGCTATGATTGGTTTTTCTGCACAAAAAAGCTAAGCGTTGAACAAGTAAACAACCCTCCGGTTAAAAAATAATCCAGACTCTTGGATTTCATTTAAATGATTCCCGGCATTTAATCTTTTAGGATTGCACCAAAGATTATGACTTGCCGGGATTTTTTATTGGCAACAGATTCGTAAGCATTAATCTTTGTTTGGGAAACAAACAATTACCACTAAATACAAATCCCAACTTCTTAACAAAAATTTTTATTGTGCATAACTAGAAAAAAGCCACTTCCTTAACCCACAAAAATTTATTTTACCTAAAATAAGAATAAAAACCGCCCTGCAAGGATTAAACACAGAAATAAATACCATAACGTCTTTTTATTGAAAACCAAACACTTGCTTATTTCAACTATTATTTCTAATTTCACCTTGCACTTACCATCCCCTTATTCAAAAACGGGATTTAGAACGTTGATATTGGAATTCGAAACGGGATATTAATTTTATTAATAGTTAAAAGTGTATTGTATAAACAATACACTAAGTTATTAACCCAAAATGATGTATTATGAAAGACAATATAGAAATTCTGAACTCCTACAACCGGATTCGAAAATTAATAGGAATTCTTGGATTGTTGCTCCCTGTTTTAATTGTAATTTCTTACTGGGGCTTTTTGCCTTCCATTAGTCTTTTTTATTATACCCGATCGGCTGTATTTTTTATTGCTATTCTGGCTGCATTTGGCTTACTGCTTATATCGTATAAGGGCTACGAAATAAAAGAAAATGAAAAAGGATTAAGCGATAACCTAGTAAGTCATTTGGGAGGTTTTGCCATACTCATTGTGGTGCTGGTTCCCACTGCCTGTTTAGATACCGTTTTTAATGTTTGTAATGTATGCAACTCAGGTGAATATTGTTTATTTGGCCATCAGATTAAATGGGTTAACTACATCCATTTGATTAGCGCCGGCTTGTTCTTCTTTTTTATGGGATACATGTCACTTATCAATTTTACACGAGGCATCGATAAAAAATACCATGTAATGTATAAAATATGTGGCATAAGCATTTGGGTTTCCCTGGCGCTATTAATTATTGAATTCGCTATTCGAATAAGTAAAATTGGAAGAGGTTATATTACCCTTTACGATGTATTTATTCTCGAAACGGTAATGGTTACCGCTTTTGCTACATCGTGGTTGCTTAAAGGCCGAACCATTGAATATGTTATTGAATTTACAAATCGTTTATTCAGGTTTTTAGGAATGAAAAAGTAAAAGCCTTTAAGGAATGGACAAGATGTCCGCAGCAGCAGGGGTATTATTTTATATTAGTATTTTAAATTTGTGTGCTATAATCAATTTGAAATTTAATTAAATAAGATATGGAAAATGAAGACTTAAAAAACTTTAAGTTAGCTATATATCTTTTAAAGGATACAATAATTGATTTTAAGGATGCTATTAAAGAAAATGCAGTATTCAAAGAATATGACTTCAATGACAAAATGAAAGTCAATGGAAAAGTATTGATTGGTTTGACAAAAAAGAGCGAGCCTAATTGGAAGATTCTTATTCAGGAAGGAATAAATGAAAGACTGCCACATCTTAATAACACTTCAAATCGAGCTATAGTATTTTTCATTATTGACAATAGTCTTTTTGCTATTCCATTTGGTTATGGTAAACATCTACTAAAAGATGATTGCATTGATAGAGAATTTGGACTTAAAACAGCATTAAACATAATTAATGCAGATAAATTACTAAGTATAGACAAAGCAAATATTGGTGACTTATCTGTACTTACTAAAACCCAAGCTTCTAAAAAAGGGACTCCTGATTATTTTAATATTGATATTATTAAAGACTTATTAAGAAGTATTACCGGTGAACCTACAATTGTGCTCCCTAATGAATATGGGAACGTCATTACTGGTAATGAAGGAATATATATTTCACCAAAAACTGACATTACTAAAATCCCGGATATTCTAAAAAAATTAAAGCAAGAATACAAAAAAACAACATATAAGTTAAGATTTGATTGGATTGACAACATAAAAACAGAGCGCGATCCGACAATTATTGAAAGTTTAAAAAACAATTTGATTAATGAATTGAAAAACAATAACTCAGAAGCTGTTCATTTAGCACCCCCATTCATCGTTAATTGGGAAAATTTTATTGGAATCTCATTTACACCTAATGGTGAATTTTTCAATGAATTTGATATACAAAACTATTATTCTTTGAAAAAAGACAATCTATACAATTTGGATTGGGATAAGCTAATGAGACAAAAATTATATTTGAAAGAAAGTGACAATGAAGATGCTATTAGCTTTAATTTATGGCGCTTTTTAAACTTTGAAACAGAATACAACGGTAATAATTATGTATTTACGTTATCCAACTGGTATCGTGTAAATAGCAACTATTATAAATCTATTTATGAATATTGTAGCAAAATTGAAGAATCAAGCATTCATTTTCTTGACTGCAATAAAGATGAAGATGAGGGAAAATATAATGAAAGATTTGCAAATTCAAATCCAGAATTTATTTGTTTGGATAAAAAATTAATTCGCTCAGATATATCTCGCTCAGAAATTGAAGCTTGTGATATTTTCACAAAATCAAGAGAATTTATTCATGTTAAATTTAGAGAAAGTTCTTCGACATTAAGTCATTTGTTTGCTCAAGGTAGAATTTCAAGTAATTCATTACGAAGGGATAGGACGTTCAGAATAAACTTGAGATCTAAAATAAAATCTCTCGGACTTAGTAGTGATTTAATTACTTTAGATAATAATAAATTTAACCCTAGCGACTATACTATAACTTATGCCATAATTGAAAAGAAAAAAAGGAGATTTGTTGATTCATTGCCTTTTTTTAGCTTAATCAATTTTAGATTAACTGCTGAAGATTTAATTCTTCTGGGTTATAATGTAAAGGTTAAAAAGATTGAAATTAAATAATGATAAATATTATTATAATTAATGGGTGTTAAAGTTAAAAAGGGGAAACAATGGAAAAATTAAATATCTTTTTTTCAAGGATCAAAGACTTAAGTTTTTGGCAAAGAATTTTTTCTTGGGCCTCAATTAGATCACTTAGCTACGATGCTTATGAAGAATATAAAAGTTTGGATTCTAAATTGAAAATACAAGAAGCTAGAATCATAGATGTAAATAATTCTATAACTAAACTAAAGACTGAAAAAGAAGGGTTAGAAAGAAAATCTATTGATGTAGAAAATCAGATGATTCGCAAAGACAACCTGATTGACAACTTAAATCTAAAGTTAGAAGAACTTAATAAACTTATCGCTGATTTGAGTAATAAGGTTTCTCGATTTGAAACAGTTGAAGAAGAGCGAACTAAAGATTATGAAAAAAAAATTGCTCAATTAGATCAAGTAAAAAAAGATCTTGACACTGAAAGAACTCGGCTTAATGACGAAAGGTTCCAAGAACAGAAGGATCAATTTGATAAAATGAAAAAACAATGGTCCGAGCATGAATCAGATGTTGAACAAACAATTAAAATGATATGTCAAAATCATCTAATCAATTATATTGATAAAGTTCCTTTCAAAGGGAATCCTGATAATTGTATTGAGATATGTGAGGAATATATCATTTTTGATGCTAAGAGTCCTGCGAACAATGATTTATCAAACTTTCCTAAATACATAAAAATTCAAACAGATAGTGTTAAGAAATATGCTAATCAAGAAGCAGTAAAGAAGGATATCTTTCTTGTTATTCCTTCAAATACTATTGATAAGATTTCACAACTTATGTATAATATGGGTGATTACAATGTATATATAATTACCAAAGATTCGCTTGAACCTATTATTTTATCTTTAAAAAAAATTGAGGAATATGAATTTACAGATCAACTTAGCCCTGAAGAACGAGATAACATCTGTAGAATTATTGGTAAGTTCGCTCATACGACTAAAAGAAAAATTCAAATTGATCAGTTTTTTAATACCCAGTTTATTGAGCTCTTGGTGAAATGTAAAAACGATCTGCCTGAGGATATACTTTCAACAGTAATAGAATTTGAAAAAGCTGAAAAACTAAATCCCCCCACTGAAAAAAGAGCAAAAGAAATATTAACCAAAGAACTCAAAGAGAAAAGTGATTCAATTAATGCAGAAGCACATATAAGAGAAATAGAAATTCCTTCTAACTTTAACGAAGTAAAAAAGCTTGAATAATCAAGAAACGAAATTTTTGTTTTAAAAAACCAAGATTAATTTTAAATTTAACACAATGGCAAAAAACGAAAAGACATCAAAATCGGTAGCCAGTAAGGCTTCTAAACTTTTAAAAGATCCGAAATCTTCAAAAGCAGTAAAATCTGTTGCAGCTTCGGCTTTAACACAAGCGCCTGACAAGAAAAAAACGATTAAAAAGAAAAAATAAATAAAAAAAACGAAAGCATATTTCGCATGTACTTTTTACCAGCTCACGCGCGTTTACCCCTACTCGCGCAGATATGTTATCCGTGTTGAGTAACAATAATAAAAGCATGGACAAGATATCCGCACCAGTAGGGTTATACACAAATGCATAATTATGGAAGAACAAGATGATAATAAATCAAATGGTAAGAAAGTAAATATTTACTATTTGTTAATTGGGACAATTTTTATTTTATTTTTTGCTGTTTATATTTTTACAAGACCAGCTATATTTGATTCTTTCGTGCTTGTTGAATCTGGAACACTAGGTGATGCTATCGGCGGTATTACATCTCCAATAATTGGACTTTTAGGAGCGATATTAGTTTATAAATCTTTTGAAGCACAAATTGAAGCGAATAAGTTGCAAAGAAAGATTATGAAGAATGAAATTGAAAGAAGCAATGCTCTTAAAGACTTTAATACACTAATGGATGTTTTTAAGCAAATAAAAGAAGACTATAATGACCTAAAATATGGAGAATCATATGGGAAGTCTGCAATTATAGCTTTTAGAGCTCATTTTGAAGTTGATCCTAATAGATTTAGGAAAAAGTCATTCTACAATGATTTTACTTACCATATTCAAGTTTTTAATTTGCTTATTGATAGAGTAGAAAATTCAATGATCGAGTCAGCTGATAAGAACATGTTAAATAATTTAATTGTGTTCTTTTATAAGTCCAAGTTGCGCATTCATGTTAGGAAATTTATTAAAATATGTATTTCTGAAAAAACATTACCTGGCTTTACTATGAGACTTAAGAAGCTTGATGAAAAAATTGAAAATATTTTTATTGAAGACTAACTATAAAATAATTATGCATCAGCGTATAACATACGCCCATCCACAGCTAGCGAGGACTTTTAGTCCGTGCTACATCAAACAAAGTAAATTAAAAAGTAATAGTATGTCAAATCAAAATTTCAGAGCACATTTTAGTATCCAGGGTAAACCTGAAAGTATCGATTTTAGTATTTCTAATGGTCCGGTTAGCGAAGAAACAAAAACAAAATCGGCATTCGAATTAATTAAAAAAAATCATCCCGACTTTACCGGTATAACTATTATCATATCTAAAGTAGATTAAGGGTACGTTTTGAACAAACGAACTTTTAAAAACCCCCAGCTAGCGAAGGTTTGCAATCGAGCAACTAATAAAATTGAAATATAAATTGTAAAAAAAGAATTGTACCATGAATAAATCCGAATTAATTGATGCTATGGCATCTAATGCAAAATTAACTAAAGCAGATACAAAAAAAGCTCTTGATGCCATGTTTGAAGCAATTAAAGAAGCATTAAAAAATGGCGACTCGGTTACTATTCAAAAGGTTGGTTCCTTTAAAGTGGCTAAACGGTCAGAGAGAACAGGTAGAAATCCTCAGACTGGTAAATCTATTACCATAGCACCAAAAAATGTTGTAAAATTTAAATGTGGTAGTTGTCCACCTCCGGGATTTCATTAATTATGAAACTAAAAGAAATAAGAGAGCTTTCAAAAGCTTATTCAGAAAGAGTTAGTGACATTAATAACAAACTGGCACTAACAGGGATTGCTATAATATGGTTGTTTAGAGAAACTTCAAACAACCAAATATCATTTACTCAAAACTTAAAAATTTCCTTAATCCTATTTATTTTGAGTTTGTTCACCGACTTATTACAGTACTTTTTTTTAACAACGGGATGGAGAAAATTTTACTCTGAAAAATATGAGGAACTAAAAGATAATAAAAAAGACGTCTCAGAAATTGAAAATATAGAAGTTGAGCAACCTTGGAATAGCAATTTTAGAGGTTGGGTATTATTTTATTTAAAGATAGCCTTTATGGTTGCTGGGTATTTTGCCTTTTTTATTGCTATTAAAAATATTATTAAATAAGCCGCTTAAAAATTCAGAATAAAGCATTCAACTCTTTTTGACAAGTATTTTTATTAAGATGCTTTTTAAGCTTTCTGACAATGAAAGTGTAATTTATTCGAGCTTTTTGATACTGAACTAAATCTCTTGAGACGAAGGCGAAAAATTTATCGAGATTGGTTTGGTAAGTTTGATAGAAAATTGTGTTAGTTTTCCCCAACGCACTTGCTCCCGTTGGGCGCATTTGAATTTAATAAAGATTATTTTTTGTTTTAAATATTCAAAATAATATATAACAACTTGTTATATATGAAATTTATTTATTAGCTTAGTAATAAATAACTTAAATAAATTACAATGTATAAGAGTATTGAATTGTTCGGAACACCTTCACGGGTTATAATGGATCCTGTTCACGGTGCAATAGAATTTTTTGAACATGAATCTTTAATAATTGATCATCCTTTATTTCAAAGGCTTAGACATATTGTTCAAAATGACGTATTATTTAATGTATTTCCTGGAGCTAAACATACACGTTTTCAGCACTCTTTAGGAACCATGCATGTATCTGGATTATTCTTTAAATCAATGATGCGTTCATATCTATTAGAACTTAGAAAAGGTGCAGATAATGGTATTTCTGACGAACAAAAAGAAGCTATAAAATACTTTTATGTCTGCTTGAGATTAGCAGGTTTATTGCACGATATTGGTCATTCACCTTTTTCTCATCAATTTGAAAATTCAGAAAAAATTAAAGATATTCTAACTAAAGATAATTTTCTTAAAATATGTAAGGAAAATGAACATCAAATTTATTTTAAAAAGTATTTTCATAGTTCTTCTAAGAATTTAAAAATTGAACATGAACATTTTTCAATACTAATAGCCCATAAAATTCTATATGAGCTTAAAGAAAGTATACCAGTTGATCCTGTTGATGTGTTATCTATTATGGAAAAATCTGAAAGTGAACCAAGTGAGACGTTTAAATCACATGCTGTCAGTTTTCTTCCGTTATTTTTTAGGACTGGATTCAACATGGAAGATTTACAAGTTACCTCAGAGTTAAAAAAGTTATTTAAAAATATAATATCTGGAGAATTAGATGTTGATAAAATGGATTACTTACTAAGAGATTCTTACTTCTCTGGGTGTAAATATGGAATTTATAACTTAGATCATCTACTTACAACGCTGAGAATTGGATTTGATCCAAGTCAAAAAAAACTATTTCTTGCAATAATAACAAAAGGTTTAGGTGCTTTAGAAGATTTTGTAAATTCAAGATTTCAATCTTATATTCAGCTATATAACCATAAAACTGTTGTTGGATTTCGGTGGTTACTTAAAGAAGCAATAAATGAAGTCCTTAGTGATAAAAAGAATTTAAAAATTGTTGAAAATTGTTTAACCAACATTGACAACTTTAAAAATCTTACTGATACTTTCTTTTGGCAAGCATTCCGTCAAAAAAGTGTTGATGAGAGTTCATTTTCATACAGGTTAATTAACAGAAAAAAAATAAAATATCTAAAAACTGTCCAAGATATTTCTCCATATGTAGAGAATAAAATAATTAAAGAATTAGAAACAAAGTTTAAAAATGTTATAAGTTGGACAAGTCCAATAAAATTTTCAAAAATAAAAGGAACTTATGAAAGTATGATGTTATTGGAAAAAGACATTCTTAAAGGTACAAGAGAATTAATTGACATTAAGGGGAAAAGCGATTTTTTCAATAAGTTTACTGATATTGAGATTAAACATTTTTATGAAACTTAGTACCTTTTTGCTTTATCAGGCAATTTGTTAATATTAAAAACTAAAACAATTTTGTACTTCGTTGATAATTTCTATAAAACCGAAAAAGTCGGTATTATCGGCCAATTTATAACAAACCATCAAAAAAATACGAGCGCCTGGTAATTCTCAAGCTTATTATTTGCTTCACAAAAGAATTTTAGTTTAACTGTTTAATTAACTATTTGTCTATAATTATTTTAACTGTAAATTAGACGAGAAATTTAAATTTGTAAAGTGGATAATGGAATACTTATCATATTAGTTTTTGGGTTATTACTTCTTATTAAATTTGGCTTAAAGTCAGGTATTAATAGAATTAATCGAAATCTGACAGGAGCATATGGTGAGTGGAAAGTTAAATCAGGATTAAAACGACTCGGAGATTGTAATTATAAAATTTTAAATGATGTTTTAATCCAAAACAATAATTATAGTAGTCAATTAGACCATATCGTAGTTTCAAGTTATGGAATATTTGTCGTGGAAACTAAAAACTTTAAAGGTTGGATTTTTGGACATGAAAAATCAGAATATTGGACTCATACCATATTCAGAAGAAAGTACCAATTTAGAAATCCGGTAAAACAGGTTTGGGGGCATATAAATTCTTTAAAAAGAATTCTAAATAAATTTCCATCCGTTCCATATTATCCAATAGTAGTTTTTGTAGGCTCTGGTAAATTAAAAGGAATTACATCAAACGTTCCTGTAATTAGTGACAATAAGCTAATAAGATATATACAAAATAATAGTATGGACGAAGTTCTATCGGCTGATGAAGTTGAGGAAATTGTAAATATAATTAGCTCTTCAAATCTTATAAATAACAGACTTTCAATAAAAGAACATATAGCAAAAGCAAATGCAAATAAATCACACAGAAATGCTCCAAAAATTTGCACTAGTTGCGGTGGAAGACTGATTATTAAAAATGGTAAATTTGGTCCATTTTATGGATGTAGCAATTATCCAAGTTGTAAATTCACACAAACTTTTAAATAATTTAGCGGCTTCGATAAAAGAGTTTAAATCTGCAATGGATTTTTAATATAGAATTTAATTGTTAATTTTATTAAAATAGAAACCCAGCTAACGCGGGTTTGCAATCCATGTTTTGCTAAAAAAGCGCTTATATACGAAAACACATTTGCTCCACTTTGCCAGGCATAAGAGTTTTAGTCCGAAATGAATATTTTTTGATATATTTGTTATAATAATTAGTTGTTTGCCATTTAATTGCAAGAACATTGATACATAAGTTTAAATATATTCTTTCCTTTTTACTGCTCCTAAGCCTGATAGGAATTGGAGAGAACATTTCTGATTCTCGTCTCCGGCTAAAAAACAGTAAGGAAACAGAATGGCTAAGTAAAACCAGGCTGAATGAAAAAGAATCGAAATGTTTCAGTTATATTCAATACATTGATGTTACTACTTCATTTTTAAATATAAAACCCTGGTCAAATGAGAACATTATCTGTTACAATCACACAACGGGTGTTCATTTCATCTCTCTAAAAAAAATGTTTTGTGAAATTGACCTGATTAATCTGATTATCAATAAATCATACACTCCAAGAAAATCCATTAAAAATCACAATTTTTCTTGCTAACGACAGATTAGCATTTTAATGTCTGTCTTTCATGTAAAATTTTACATGATGTAAGAAATAGTATGTGTACTTATTTACTTTAACTATAATGGATAAATCAACCAATATATTTTTGAAATTTTTCAATGGATTTAAATGTTTTGCAAGATGGATCAGACGAGGGATTTACATTGTTCTTGCAGCATTAGTAATTGGCTTTTCTAATGCATTTTACAATGAATGCAGGATGATTAATGATACAAAAAACTTTGTAGAACAGGAACAGGTAATTGATAACGAAGATTAAATGATTAAGACCTGCCAGAGAGCGCTTACCAGTTAGCACGGACGCATCGCTAAGTTGCCCGTGCAACTTACAGTATCTTTTACTATATTTGTTATAATCCTGTTTGTGTAACCTGGGGTTGAACGTTAAAAAAATAGGTGTAATCGCATTATAAATGAACGATAAAATAAATACTGCCGGCGAACAGCTGAACAACCCATTGCATGGAATAAGGCTGCAAGAGATACTTGAACAACTTGTGGAAAAATATGGATGGGAAAAACTCGGATTAAAAATCAATATCAACTGCTTCAAAAACGACCCTTCTATTAAATCGAGTCTTACTTTTTTAAGGAAAACTCCATGGGCAAGAGATAAAGTGGAACAGCTTTATCTTAGAATGATTCATAAATAATTAGCAACATTCTTTTAATAAATTGAAACACAATGGATGATATCAGCATTTTTCCCGACAAATTAGCAAAACCCGAACAAAAGGATTTAATAGCAACATTGGGAACAAGTTATGAGTTATGGACTCAGATTGAGAAAATTGTAATGGGAAAATACCCCGCCGGATTATCAGAATGGAATTATCCGGGTAAAAAATATGGCTGGAGTTACCGCATTAAAGATAAAAAACGGGCAATCATCTATTTTTTGCCACGCAACAAGTACTTTAAAGTTGCTTTTGTATTTGGACAAAAAGCTACCGATGAAATCATGGAAAGTACTATTTCAGCTGATATTAAATCAGAACTGGAACAAGCCACCAAATATGCCGAAGGACGAGGAATTAGAATAGATGTAAATAGCAGTTCAATACTGCCTGATGTCAGGCAACTCATAGATATTAAACTTAAATATTAGATGATTGCAATGAAATAAATTGCACTTGCTTCATCTTTTTGCTAACTTAAGGCGTAAATTCAAAAACAGAAAACTATGAATTATAAGAAAATTAGTATTGTTGCTATCCTTGTGTTATTTGTTCTAATTCAGTTTTTTAGAATAGATAAAACCAATCCTGAAGTTAATCCCGAAAAAGATTATTTAACGATGAGTCAGGCTCCTGCTGATGTAAGTGCCATTTTAAAGGCCTCATGTTACGATTGTCATTCGTACGAAACGGCTTATCCATGGTATTCGAATATTGCACCTCTTTCCTGGTTCTTAAAAAGTCACATCGATGAAGCACGCGATCATATGAATTTCTCGTTGTGGGCTGATTTATCGGATGCATCGAAAATTGGTGCTCAGGAAAATTGCTTTTACGTAATTGAAGACAACGAAATGCCTCTGAAATCATATACCTTGATTCACAGAGATGCTAAATTAACCGACGAAAACAAAGAAACTTTAATGAATTGGTTTAACTCACAAACGGGTCAATAATTCCGTTTAATTGGGATATTCTTTTTACGATTTATTATTATCGGAACGGGCAAACTTAACTTCCTTATGTTCGATCATTTGTTGCAGCTGGGATAAAAGTGCTCGTTCCTGTGCATCAATAAAACCATCTTCCATCGATATTTCTATAATCTCATCGTATTCCTCACGTGTAATTACATGATCGTCGATTGCCTTAATGATTGCTTTACGCAGGCGTTCGCTGCTTTCACTTATTGCCATAATACTATTCTGTTAAATGTGATAAACATTATTGAAACAGGCAAGTTAACAAAAAAGAGGAAGATAACGCAATCTTAAATCAATTAATGTATGTCCTTTTTTATGCATTATCAGTTATCTTAATTTTATTCGCTTTGCTCATGAGATAAATGTTCTTGTATTGCCTCGCTTGCCAGCCGTCCATAGCCGTCAAGTTAAGGAAAAAATTAAATGCTAAATATTGAGAGATAGCCTGACAACGTCTATCTTCATGAGCGATAGCGAATAAAACGGCGAGCCATAGGGTAATGGTGAATGTGATAAGTTTTGGAATTCTAGCAAAGGAGTTTACTTACTTTGCTTAGAATTGTTAACTTATCACAGAGAGCGGGGAAGCATCCCCGCCCGCCGGACCATAGCCGTCAAGCTAAGAGG
>DMBU01000195.1 GCA_003446015.1 Bacteroidales bacterium
TGGGGCAAATAATTGATTTTCTATATAATAAAAATCTAGTATGCATAAAAGCGGACAATCAAATAAATTAATAAAAAGTTCAAGATATTTTAGAATAGCCCTACTTTTAATAAATCATTATATTTGTTCAAACTCAATATCAGATCTAATATGAAAATAATTAAGGAATTTAAAGAATTTGCTGTTAAAGGAAACATGATGGATATGGCCATCGGTATTATCGTAGGAACTGCTTTCGGGAGAATAATTACTTCTTTAGTTGAGGATGTAATTATGCCTCCATTTGGATATCTGCTAGGTAGATTTAATTTTGCAACCTTAAAGGTCATTCTTAAAGAAGCTGAGTATAATGATGCTGGTATAAAAGTAAGAGATTCAATTAATTTAAATTATGGTAATTTTATACAAGTATTTCTGAACTTCATTATTATTGCAGTTGCCATATTTTTCTTCATAAAATTAATTAATATGGTTAGACGAAAAGCAAACGATCCGGAAAATACATCCATACCTACTCCTAAAGATATTGAGTTACTATCTGAAATACGGGATTTATTAAAAGAACAAAACAAAAATAAATGAAAAGACAATACATATATTCGTTTATTCTGATTTTTATTTTTGTAATAGCTTGTACACAAAAACAACAAAATAGTGAGCAGAATATTAGACAAGTAATCGATACTATTGGATTTGCTAAATACGATTGGCAAATGGATAGTATAATGAAACGTTTAAACATTTCCAAAACATATGATAAAACCTGGCGTATTGCAATTAGTCCGCATGATGATTACACGTATGTTGGTGATTTATATCCTAATACCTTACATGGCTTAAAAGCTAAAACAGTTGTTTTATTTGGTGTTGCACATAAGGCAAGAAATTTTAATTTAGAGAACAAAATCATTTTCGACTCATATGATTCCTGGTCTGCACCTTATGGTAACGTTAAAGTCTCCTATATTAGAAACGAGATGATATCAAAATTACCTGATAGTTTACATGTTATTCACGACGAAATGCAAAGTATTGAACATTCTTTGGAAGCATTAATTCCTTTTTTACAATACAATAATCGGGATTTAGAAATAATTCCTGTTTTGGTTCCTTACATGACTTACGAAAAAATGCAACAAATTGCTAACTCTTTTTCTGAAGCACTAGCAGAGATAATTGTAGATAACAATTTAAAATGGGGAGAGGATATTGCTATTTTAATTTCAACTGATGCTGTTCATTATGGCGACGATGATTGGGGCGATAAAAATTATGCACCTTATGGAACCGATAGTATCGGACTGTTACAAGCAAGAAATCACGAACTGGAGATCATAAATAATTGTCTGGTTGGAAATATTACGAATGAAAAAATTAAACAATTTGTAAATTATACAGTTCAGGATTTGGATTATAAAGAATACAAATGGACCTGGTGTGGCCGTTATTCTGTTCCTTTTGGATTATTAACCGCTGAAAAACTAAATAAGGAGTTGAATGGAAATCAGTTGAATGGAATTTTTGTTAGATATTCAACTAGTATTGATCATCCTTATTTAAAAGTCGATGATTTGGGAATGGGAACCACTGCACCTGCAACTAATAATCACTGGGTTGGTTATGCAGCAGTTGCTTATGAATAGTCAGGTATGAAAAGAGATGCATCTATTGTCAGAAAATTAATTGTCTATTTTTTGCTGTTAAATATTTTTACAGTTATTGTTGTTGGATCTTATTCGTATTACAGGGCTAAAGACGCTTTAGTCGAACGAACTTTCGATCAGCTAACCTCAATAAGAATAGAAAAAAAATACCGGATAGAAAGATTTTTTAACGACAGAATACAAGACCTTAATTTAATTTCAAAATCAGAAGATGTAAGAAATATCATTAATTATCTAAAGGCAAGCAATATACCTAATGATAATTATAAAACTTTAATCTATAAAGAGTATGAGAGATTCTTGCAAAAACACTTCTTTTCAGATAATTATTATAAGAGTTTTTATGTTATAGATAATGAAGGGGTTTCCGTTTCTTTGAGCACATCGGAGTTTAACACTACCTTTCTAAATTTTGACCCAATTGAGAATTCTTCAGTAAACAATTTATGGAAACAAATACTAGAAAATCAAGAGGTTCTGATTGAAGATTATAAAATAGATATCCTTACAAATTTGCCTGCAATTTTTATGGGAGCACCAATTTTTCGTTCAGAAAAGTTAATAGGTGTAGTAGCAATAGAAATTGATATTGAAGCGATTAATACAATTATGTTTGAAAATAACCCTCACAATGGGCTGGGTAAATCAGGAGAATCCTATTTGGTTGGAAACGATTTTTTGATGCGCAGCACATCACGATTTCAGAATAATTCTGTATTTAAAACGAAGGTTAACACGAATGGGGTTCAAGAGGCATTAAGTGGAAGTACAGGGACAAACTTAATTAAGGATTACCGGAATATTTTTGTGCTTAGTTCTTATGGAGGGGTCGATATTCCGGGTTTAAACTGGGCTATACTGGCTGAGATTGATGAAAAAGAAGCAATGATTCCTATTGAATCTATCAGAAATAATATTCTGTATCTAAGTGTGTTGATGTCGTTGTTGTTATTTGCTTTTGTTTACATTATTGCAAAAAGAATAAGCTTGCCTATTGTAAAGCTGAAACATGCAGCACAAAATATTACTAAAGGTAATTATGATGTTTTTGTCGAAGATATAGTTAGTAACGATGAAATTGGTAGTCTTGTTGATGCTTTTAACGAAATGTCAAAAAAAATTAAAGAGCAAACACATAAGCTGAACTTAGAAAGATCAATGCGATTAAGCTCAATGATTGATGGGCAGGAACTCGAACGACAGCGTTTATCCAGAGAGTTGCACGATGGTTTAGGGCAATCTATCCTGGCTATAAAGATGCGCTTGGAGCGAATGAAAAATGCAAGTCCTGAGAAAACGAAGGAGATTATGGAAGAAGTTCAACAACTCTTTACTGATACTATTAATGAGGTTCGAAGTATATCCAATAATTTGATGCCAGCCGTACTTAACGAGTTTGGTTTAGTTGATGCCTTAACAAATTTGTGCCGTGAAATAGCTAAAAGTACAGGTATTGAAGTTGAATTTTATCACGATCATTATTTGGTAAATATTGAGGATAAGATTAAAACCTATCTATATCGTATCGCTCAGGAAGCATTAAACAATATTATTAAACACTCTAAAACTCAACTTGCAAAAATTGAATTAATTTCGGATAAAGAATATGTTTTTTTTAATATATCTGATAAAGGTTGTGGGTTTAATTATACTGATGATAGGAAATTGTGTGGAAATGGAATCTCAAATATGAAAGAAAGAGTAAATTTGTTAAATGGAAGCATTGAAATTGACTCGCACAAAGAATTGGGGACTAATATTAAAATTAAGATTCCGTTAAACAACGCATAAAATGGAGAAAATAAAAATTGTTTTAGTTGATGATCACCGGATGTTCCGCGACGGAGTAAAATCAGTTTTATCCGACGAAGCAAATATTGAACTTATTGGTGAGCTTGGTAATGGAAAAGATTTATATGAGCTTTTAAAATCAAAAAAACCTGATCTGATTATTACTGATATCTCTATGCCGGATATTTCAGGAATTGAAATTACCAGGTTTGTTGCTGAGAACTATCCCGAAATTAAAGTTTTGGTTCTTTCCATGCATTCTAACGAAGAGTTTATTACAAAAGCATTATCGGCAGGGGCAAATGGATATCTGCCTAAAGATACCAGCATGAAAGAACTTCTCGAAGCGATTAACACTATTTCTCGGGGTGATAACTATTTTAACAAAGAAATCTCTGATACGATACTAAAATCTATAATCAATAAATCAAAATCATCAATTGAAAGTGCAAGAAGTGAATCCTTAACTAAACGTGAAAAGGAAATTGTAAATCATGTTGTTGATGGTTTTACAAACAAGGAAATTGCAGAAAAATTATTTATTAGCATCAGAACGGTTGACTCTCATAAGAATAATATTATGCAAAAACTTAAGCTGAAGTCATCGGTTGAGCTAGTAAAATACGCAATAAAAAATAAATTGACCAGTCTGGATTAGACAAAGCCACATAGGTAAATTACCTAGTTCATTTACAAGAAACTCCCAGATTTTTTTCCGTTTTATTACCGATTGTATTGTTAGTCGCGTAACAATAGTTTTGTTGCATGTGTAATAATTCTAAAATTAGAAATAACGCATCATTCTTTCTTAAAGCAATCCGCTTTAAAATCAATTATTTATCACAATTTATTTTAAAACTATTTGAACTATGAATCGAAAAGTAAAACTATTCAGTGTTTTATTCGCTATTCTATTAAGTGCAGGCAGTTTGTTTGCGCAAGAAGAAATAGCTACAGAAGAATCACCCTGGAGTGTCGGAGCCGATTTTGTTAGCCGGTATATTTGGAGGGGTGTCAATTTAGGGGGCTCATCGCCTAGTATTCAGCCTTATATGGAATTTGATTTTGGGTCAGACAATCATGCGTTTACGATTGGAGCTTGGGGAGCGTATTCTATAAGTGGTACTCAAACCGGACAGGAAGCTGATCTTTATGTTTCTTATACGGTTAAAGAGATGTTTTCTCTAACCGTTACGGATTATTTTTTCCCTGATGAAACTGTAGGAAGAAATAAATATTTCAATTACAACATGGATTGGGATAAAATTAATAGTGGCGAAAAAGCTCAAACAGGTCATGTTTTGGAGGCAGCAATTAGCTTTAATGGAACAGAAAAGATTCCTGTAAGTTTAATGTTTGCGATGAACATTTGGGGAGCTGACTCTCAAAAATTTAAAGAAGAAGCTGGTGTTATGGTTCCTCAGGATAAGATTGTTATGTCTAAGTATCTGGAGCTGGGTTATTCAACAGAAGTAAAAGGTGTTGCTATTGATGTGTTTGCAGGAATGGCCCTGGATAATCCTGAAATTGCGAAAGGAGAACCAACAGGTTTTTACGGGCAGGAAGCTGCAGGTGTAATTAATCTTGGCTTTACATTATCAAAGGAAATTAAAATTACAGACAATTATTCTTTACCGGTTTTTGGATCATTAATTACAAATCCTGAAGCTGAAAATATTTTTATGGTATTCGGAATATCATTCTAAAGCAATTATAATATTAACTAAATCTTACAATTATGTTCGACAGTGGTTCAACAACTTTTATGATTTTATGTACAAGTCTGGTTATGCTAATGACCCCGGGACTTGCTTTCTTTTATGGTGGATTAGCAGGTAAAAGAAATATACTTGGTATTATGGTACAAACTTTTGTATCATTAGGTATTACAACAATCCTGTGGGTAACCATCGGATTTTCGTTATGTTTTAGCGGTGGCGAAGGTGGAATTATTGGAAATTTAGATTGGGCGTTTTTAAATGGAATTGCCTTTGATCAGGCTTTCGATAATGGAAAATACCCAATGTATATTTTTGTAGCGTATCAAATGATGTTTGCAATTATTACTCCTGCTCTTATTACAGGAGCTTTTGTAAATCGTGTAACATTTAAGGCTTATTTAATATTCCTGGTATTGTGGCAAATTTTCGTTTATTACCCATTTGTGCATATGGTATGGGGTGGTGGATTATTGGCGCAGTGGGGTGTGTTAGACTTTGCCGGAGGTATTGTTGTTCATGCAACTGCAGGGTTTGCTGCTTTAGCTTCTGTATTCTATGTTGGTAAACGACGTGACAGGAATTCACCTCCAAACAGTATTCCATTGGTTGCTATTGGTACAGGTTTATTATGGTTTGGCTGGTATGGTTTTAATGCCGGAAGTGAGTTAGACGTTGATGCAATCTCAACCTTAGCTTTCTTAAATACAGATGTTGCTGCATCTTTTGCTGCAATAACATGGTTAATTATTGAGTGGGTTAAAGAAGGACAACCCAAATTTGTAGGTTTATTAACAGGTGCAGTTGCAGGTTTAGCAACAATTACTCCTGCTGCAGGATTTGTGCCATTGTGGGCTGCAATGCTTATTGGTATTTCTGCCGGCGCCGTTTGTTACCTTGCTGTTCAAATGAAAAATAAACTTGGCTGGGATGATGCTTTGGATGTATGGGGTGTTCACGGTATTGGAGGAACCTTAGGTACAATTTTATTAGGAGTTTTTGCTTACTCTCATATAAACGGGCAAAGTGGTTTATTAGAAGGAAATGTAAGTTTCTTTGTTAAAGAAGTTGTAGCCGTTACAATTGCTGCAGTATATGCATTTATATTTACTTACTTGATGTTAGTGATTATTAATTTGATTTCTCCTGTTAAAGCAACAGAACAGGAAGAAGAGATAGGTATTGATCAGGCATTACATGGCGAAAAAGCATACGACGAAGGAGCATTATAGTTCTTTTCCGTGTATTGGTTAATTTTAAACAATCATAACTAAAAGAGGCTGGCAATTTTGCCAGCCTCTTTTTCTTATTTATTTATCTTCCATCAACGTGTAATACCCGTGTTGACTTCTTTAGAGTTCTAAGTACTATAAAAATCAGAAATGTAATAATTAGCGTATATAACCAGAAATCAGTTATCATAAATGTTTTGGTTGCCAAATAGTTTTTAAGAACATTTAAGTATGCAAAAGATATTCCTACTGCAAATAATCCATTGTATTCTCGTTTCAACACATTTTTAAAGGAGAATTCTAAATCGGCTTTTTGCCATCCGTTTAATTTTGGGAAGAATGGAGGTGCAGTCATTGACCATTTTTGGTATTGATCACCAAATTTCCCTTTTAGAAATTGCTCCTCAGCAAACATTATTCTTTCATAATATAACCAGAATAAAAGAACTGTAGCAATTGCAAACCACATATTATTAACATACAGAATTATTCCTAACCACATTAAGAAGTTACCCAAATAAAGAGGGTGTCTAACTACAGAATAAATCCCTTTTGTATTAACGGTTTCGGCAACTTGTTTTTCTGTGTTACGTCCTGATGTTCCTTTAGGTGTAAATCCAATTACTAAAATTCTCACAAAAAGACCTAGAAGTGATATTGCTAAACATAGTATTGACCATGTTAATTCAGGTAATTTTATGTCTTGTTTAAACTCAGCAATAAGTGCAATTGTAGCTAGTGGATAAAGGATTACCGGCAAATAACTTCGGTATTTGAAAAACCAGTTTCCTCTTTTATCAAATTCTTCAACTAAAGACATATTTATAAATTTAAGTTTGGTTAATTTTCTGGCTACGAATTTAAGAATAAATTAGTTATATAATTTCAGAATAAAAGATCAAGATATGAAATAAAAAAACCCGCTTAAGTAAGCGGGTGTATTTTTTCAAGCTTTTACATTATTCTGGATGAATAGCCTCAACTGGGCAAACATCTGCGCAAGCACCACAGTCAGTGCAAGTTTCAGGATCAATTTTATAGATATCACCTTCACTTATTGCTTCAACTGGGCATTCGTCAATACAAGTGCCACAAGCTGTACAATCATCATTTATTACGTAAGCCATGATTTTTTATTTTTAGTTTAAATTTTTTTATTCACTACAAAATTATTTCCTTAATTTAAATTGAAAAACAATTAACCTATTAAATGATATTTTTCGATTAATTTAGAATAATTCTAAATAACGTGTTTAGCAAATTTGATTCGAGCTGTAACGTGTTTAACTATTCATGTATTTAATTGAAACGTAAGCCATGGTTCCTATTCCGGTTTTTAAGGATTTTTCATCAATATTAAAATTAGAAGAATGCAAAGCATTTGATGTTTCATTACTGTTTGAAGTTCCCAGTCTGTAAAATGTAGCGGGTATCTTCTGAGAATAATAAGCAAAATCTTCCGCTGTCATTCTTAAATCCAGATCAATTACATTTTCTTTTCCAAGATATTCTTGTGCATATTGAATGGCTTTTTCTGTTGCAAAATCATCATTAATTAAAACCGGATAACCCTTTTTTATATTTACATCAACACTGGCACCTTGTTTTTCAGCAATTGTCCTTGAGATCTCAGTTATTTTCTGATGAGCTTTCTCTCGCCATTCTTCGTTCATGGTTCTGAACGTTCCTTCCATGTATACTTCGTTAGGAATTATATTCGTTGCGCCATTGGCTATTACTTTACCAATAGTAAGTACGGCAGGAATATTTTCAGGTGCGAATTTTTTAGGTATTTCTTGTAAAGCAATAATTAGTTGAGAAGCTATTAATACCGTATTTGTAATTTTTTCGGGCATTGCGCCATGTCCACCTTTACCTTTAATTGTAAAGTAAAGCTCATCTGCTGAGGCCATATAAATCCCTTTTTTGAATCCTACTTTTCCAGTAGTTAATTCAGGATAAACATGTTGACCTAAAATAAATTCGGGAGCAGGATTTTCTAATATGCCTTCTTCAATCATTTGTTTTGCTCCGCCCGGAAGCTTTTCTTCGGCCGGCTGAAAAATGAATTTAATGCTACCTTCAAATTGATCTTTTAAATCTTTTAAAATAAGTATAGTTCCAAGTAATGATGCTGTATGTGCATCATGTCCGCATGCATGCATAACACCATTGTTTCTTGATTTATATGGAATGTCATTTTCCTCGTAAACTGGCAAAGCATCCATATCGGCTCTTAATGCAATAACTCGTTTAGTTGGATTTTTCCCTTCCAAAATACATTCAATACCTGTGTTTGCAATTCCGGTTCTATAGTTAAGATCCCACGAATATAAAAGTGATGTTATGTATTTTGATGTATTATGCTCTTGAAACGACAACTCAGGATTTTGATGTAAATACCTCCTTATATCTACAACCTGATCGTAGTATTTTTCTACTAATTCATTAATTCTGTTTTTTAAATCCATCACTTATTAAATATTATTTTGAGTGATACAAGCAATAAAAAAAATCCAAAAACCTTTTTAAGAATTTTATCAGGTAAATGTACTGAAATTTCCGAACCCAGATAACTGCCTAATAAGAAGGCTACAATCAAAATGGCAGCAAATTTAAAATTAACATATCCATGCTTTGTATAGTTAATTACTGCAAGTATTCCTACAGGGAAAAGAAGTACAGCAAGACTTGTACCCTGAGCTTCGTGTTGCGTAAAACCTAAAAGAAATACCAATGCAGGTACAATAATTATCCCACCCCCTAAACCTAGCGATCCTCCTACAATACCAGCAAAAAATCCGATCACTATAAGTAAGATAATTTCGTTTATGCTCATAATAGTTGTTTTAAAAATCTAAACTTAATGAAAAATAGAAAATTCGCTGTGTTATTTGCTGATTTTCAATTCCCCATGCCCAGTCAAAGCGTGCAAAATATCCAAATAACATTGCTCTTACACCAAATCCATACCCGGCAACAATTGGATCCCGTTCTGTATCTAACGTGATTATTATCGGGCCGCGTTCAATAACATCTTTACCATAAGCATTTTCATCGGAATATGGGGTCCATCCACTCCAGGCTGTTCCTATATCAAAGAAACCAACAAGCTGTAAGTTAGACCAAAATGATGAATTAAGCGGATAATTTGAAAAATATTTAACTACAGGTAAACGAAGTTCGGTATTTATCAATGCAAAGCTGTTTCCGTTTCGAATATTTTGAGGGAAACCCCGAAGATTAGTTGCAACAGCCTGATAAGCATAATCTTCATTTTCGTTAATTGGTATTTCATTTAAAGGAATGAAAGTCGGAGTATTTTGTGAAAAATTAGTCCAATTGTCGACTCCCCCGAGGTAATATATTAGCTTGTTATTTCCAAAAGAAGTGCTTGCAGCAAAGCGGGAGGCAAAAATCAAATCGCGATGAATTTTTTGGTAATGCCTGAAATCAGCTCCTAAAACAAATAAATCAGTTTTTGATTTATTAACCTGATTGTAATATTCTCCAAATATTTTATATCGGGTACCATGATATAAATTAATGCCTTTACTAATGGTATTATCAAAAATGTAATCGAATTTTATTCCTGCCCATACCTTATGAATATCGGGTGCTTGTAAGCTGTTTCTGTCAATTGACAAATAGGTTTGCCTGTCGTGCCTTAAAATTAGAGTACCTTTTAATGCAGTAATCTGACTAAATGGGATAGTTCTGAGGTACATTAATTTATTAGTTAAGGTTCTTGAAATGAAATTCTCAGTTACATTCTCAAAACTTTGACGGTGATAGATGTATTGTTCGTCAATTTTTCTTTTTAAATTTTCTAAACTAACTAAATACTCGTTACTATTAAAATCAGCAGAAAATCTGACACCTGCAATAATCTTATAATCTTCTAACAAATCATAAGCTCCAATTTTAAATAAAGCATTAAAACCGGGATTAAAATAAACTGCTCCTCCTGTAAATGCCTGATAAGTGGAGTTCAGGAAGCTGAAATCAACTTGGCTAACAACATGATCGGTAAAAAAAGTACGTTGATAAATCTGAATTTTAGGAATAGACTTTAATGTTTTTGAAGAATCTGGTTTTATATGATCAAATTTGTAACTAAAGTATGGCTTTTCAATTTCGAAAACATAATGATTTACATCAACATAGTTATCTTCTTTTGAGAATATTTTTATTGAATCATTTCGATAATTTAAGTTTTCACCAACCGTATTTATACTGTCATTTTTAAGGAACTCAGCATTTAGCAATTTGCGATAGTTGGTTTCTTTTAATTCTAAATCCTTATCAAAATAATCCTTATTTAATAACCCTTTATTTATTGAGTATATACCATTATTAAAATTAATATACGAATAATCAATCTTATTCCTGCTTAAATGATGCTCATTAATATTTCTCGAAAAATTGCTTAATGGTTTTTCATTTAAATAATACCTGTAGTGTATGCTTGTATCAATAAAACTAATTGTACTATCGTATTTTCCATAATACAAATTGTTGATACCGTTCTTATCATTTAAATAATAATATTCTTGATTGGTTTTTTCAAAAGGGTATATCTCATTCTGGTGCAGACTACTTGTTAACCTTGATAACAAAGGGTTTTTATTTTGATAATCATATATAAATAAATCAAATTGATGATCGAAATTCATGATTTGTGAATGCAAAGTATCTGAAATCCTGTTAGATGCAAAAATGATTTTAGATGAATTTTCAATAAATCTTGGATTAAAATCATCAGCCAGATCGTTGCTTATTTGATCGCTTGTTGATGAGGCAATATCGAAAACATAAATGTCTGTTTTACTATCTTTTACTGCCGAAAAAACCATTTTTGATCCATCACCTGAGTACGAAAAAGAAAGAATCTTATCAAAATACAACAGATTACGCTCAGTTATTTCATCTTTTTCAAGTATATATTGCAAGTATTTCAGGCCTCCTTCTTTTTCAAGTATTATAGTTAGAAACTTTCCTGAAGGATGCCAATCTATTACCGGATAGGTAAAATCATTTCTCTGTTTAATTTTATGGCCATCCTTAAATATCTTTTCCGATTTATCTTCTGTGCAATTGTAAATCCATACCTTAACTTGCCCCAGCTCGTTGCTAACATAAGCAATTTGATCACCATTTGGACTTACTTTTACCTGGCTATAATACACAGATGGTTTGTTCTTATGTATAATTCCTTGATCAGGAATAGAATCGTATGTATATGTTGATTCATCACTGAAATAATCTGTATAATATTCTAGCCATTGCGTGGTAATATCCTTAAAAGGCAAACCAAGAACATTTAATATAGCACTATTAGCGCCTTTATTAATTCTTGTTAAATAAATGATATCCGTAATTACCGTGCTTCCGTAATAATCATTTACATATTTCCAAAACGAATGTCCTGCATAAATGGCCTCATCGCCAGTAAGACGGTTAAATTTTTCGTATCTATTATTTTCTATTCCATCTTTAACCCTGTTTTCAATATCTGAATTCCATTCTTCTGAAAGATAAGAGCTTAGTCCTTTTAAATACCATTCTGGCAGATTGATCATGGTTGAGTTCGCAAAGTTTTCGGTTAACCTGTTACCATAAAGCATTTCCATAAGCATAACTTCTGCTATTGCCGATCGCATTTGAACTATATAATCCTGATGATTACCCTGAAAGTATAAACTAACTTTATTGTTTCTGATTTTAGTTATTCCTCCAGTGTTATATTCTTCTTTCCCGGAAACTAATCCAATATTACTTTGTCTGAAATCAGAAAACTTATTATAAACCAAAAAAGTTAAGCGTTTATTTAGGGTGTGATTTAGTTTTTCTTCAAGAATTAAAATTCCTTGTTTTGCATGTTCCCCGGTATATTTAGCGATTGCTTCACCATTCTGATTAAAATAAGTATCAAATTTATCATACCTGTAATACGACCAGTAAAACTCATTGTATTGCACCCTGTTTTTTCCAAAATCCATTTGGTGACCATTATAAAACTGACCAAAGGTATCCTCAGAAAAAAGGCTGCAAAAAACGAATGCTACTATAAGGTAATATTTAATCAAATCAGGAATATGAAATTTGGTGTTAAAAATAAAGTATATTTTTGGTTGAATTTAATATAATAATATCAAAAGTTAAAGTTTGTTAACGATTAACACAAATTATTAAGTTTTGCTATTTTTGTTTTGAGTTGAAAATGGGAAAGTAATAATAAAATTATATGTTATGAAAAAATTATTTTTAAGTATTATTTCGGTTTTTGTTCTGTTTAGTTTTACAAATGCACAACAAAAAGGAGCTAATATTTCTTTTGAAAAAGAAGTGCATGATTTTGGAAAAATTAAGGAGGATGATGGTAAAGTGGAGTATAAATTTATGTTTACAAATACCGGTGACGCTCCTTTAATAATAAATAACGTTAAAGCTTCGTGTGGTTGTACTTCTCCAACATGGACCGAAAAACCAATCATGCCCGGGCAAAAAGGTTTTGTAAGCGCTGTTTATGATCCACGAAATCGTCCGGGAAATTTTAATAAAAGCATTTTTGTTGAAACAAATACGACAAAAGGAAAAGATATTTTAAGAATAACCGGCGAAGTGCAAGCCAGAGAAAAAACAATTGAAGATTATTATCCTAAAACACTGGGCGATCTTAGACTTGAAACAAATCATTTTGCTTTTATAAAGGTATATAGTAATCAAATAAAAAAAGATACACTTAAAATATACAATTCATCTAATTCAGAAATGAAAGTTACATTTAGCAATTTGCCTGATTATCTTAAATTCGATGTAGTACCGTCAGTATTGAAACCGGGAGCAAAAGGGTATATTCTTGGTACATATGATGGTTCAAAAGTAAATGATTGGGGCTTTGTTTCATCAAGAGTTAATGTGATAATTAATGGAGAATCAGGAAATAATGATTACATAACGATTAGCGGGAAAATTGAAGAAGATTTCTCGAAAATGACAGATAAAGAAATAGCTAATGCACCTAAGATAGTATTTGAAGATGAGAGCTTCTATTTTGGAACGACAAAATCGAATGATAAAATTGAGCATGATTTTAAATTTACAAATAAAGGAAAGAGTGATTTAGTAATTCGAAAAATAAGATCTACTTGTGGATGTACAACAGTTGCTCCGGCAAAAACAGTTATTAAACCAGGAGAATCCAGTTCATTCAAAGCAATTTTTGATCCGGGAAGTAGAACCGGAGTTCAAACAAAAACAGTTTATGTTATTAGTAACGACCCCAAAAATCCCGAAATTAGATTGTCAATTAAAGGTGAAATTTTAAATGAGAATGCTCAAAATAAAGATGCAAATAAAAACAAGTAAGAATTAGAAGAATAAGAGGATATTTTAAATACATTTTATTGGATAGGAGAATTATAAAAGTTCTCCTGTTTTTTTATTTCTATCTTTGGAAATTATAATTTCGTATAAAAGATTAGAATATGTCGGAAAAAGAAAATTCTCCAAAAAAGAAAGAACATAAATCGGCACTAAATGTACAAAAAGGTGTTGATCAACCGGAATCAATCAATCCGGAGGTTATACGGAAGTTCCGATTAAAGAAAAAAATACAGCATTCGCTAGATGAATATGTTGCTGGAATTTTAGAAGGTAATAGAACAATGTTAAGTCAGGTGATTACCCTGGTTGAAAGTTCTTTGCCTGAACATAATACTTTTGCTACCGAAATCGTTGAAAAATGCCTCCCTTATGCTCGAAAATCAATAAGAATTGGAATAACTGGTGTTCCTGGAGTTGGAAAAAGCACTTTTATTGAAGCTCTTGGCAAATATTTGTCAAATCAGGGACGGAAAATTGCAGTATTAGCTGTTGATCCGAGTAGCGAAATATCAAAAGGAAGTATTTTAGGTGATAAAACCAGAATGGAAGATTTAGCTAATGATCCCAATGCTTTTATCAGACCATCTCCATCAGCGGGTTCTCTCGGAGGTGTTGCAAAGAAAACCCGTCATACGATTATTCTTTGTGAAGCTGCGGGATTTGATACTATTTTCATAGAAACTGTTGGAGTTGGACAATCAGAAACTGCTGTTCATTCAATGGTCGATTTCTTTTTACTTTTAATGCTTGCAGGAGCAGGAGATGAGCTTCAGGGAATTAAACGTGGAATTATGGAAATGGCAGATGCTATTGCTATAACAAAAGCTGATGGGGATAATGTTAATAAAGCTGAACTGGCAAAAATAGAATATCAAAATGCTTTGCATTTATTTCCTCCGGCAGATTGTGGATGGACGCCTAGGGTACTTACTTGTTCGTCAACAAGTTATGCAGGAATTGATCATGTGTGGAATACAATTATTGAATATATTGATCTCATTAAAGAATCAGGCTTTTTTGAAAATCAAAGAATGAATCAGGCAAAATACTGGATGTACGAATCCATTAACGAAGCTCTTCATGATCATTTTTTTAATCAGGAAGGAATTAAAGAGAAACTAAAAATGTTTGAAGAAAAAGTGGTGAACAGGAAAATGAACTCATTTTTAGCTTCACGAATTTTAATTGAGGACTACTTTAAAAAGTTTTAATTGTTATTATTTAGATATCTTAAGTTCTAATAATGTAGAATTTTTTGTATGTTTATCGCTTATTTAAAAATTAAAAATATACTTATGAAAAAACTTATTTATAGCATTATTGCTGTTGCTGTAATGTTTTCGTGCACAAAACAACCAGAATATAAAATTGAAGGAAATATTAAGGGTCTGAATTCAGGATCTGCTGTATTAAGCAAGGTTGTTGATGATGAGCTTGTAACTGTCGATTCGGTATCCATTGCAAATGGAGCTTTTGCATTTAAAGGAACCGTTGATCAGCCTGAATTTTTTGTAATTACTTTTGCTGATACCTTAGATGGAATTCAATTATTTCTCGAAAATTTGAATATTACAATTACAGCAGATGCTGATAGTATTAGCGGAGCTAATATAGTTGGATCTGAACTTACAACACGGTTCAATACTTTTAATAAAGATTTATTGGCTTATAATTTGCAATTCAGAGCACTTTATAATGAATATATTCAAGCAAATATGACCGGCGATGCCGCTAGAGTTAAAGAAATTGAAGATGAATATACAAGTGTTGAGGATCAGCAAAATGCATACCTTGAAAAATTTGTTAAAGAAGATTCAACGGTTTTGGCTCCATATATTGCATTAAGATATATGTCATATCGTTTAGAAGTTGAAGAGCTTGAAGCAATAACTAAAAATTTCGCACCGGAATTAGCTCAATCGCAATATGTGATTACTTTGAACGAGCGACTTGATGTTATGAAACGAGTTGCTGTTGGTCAGCCTTATGTTGATTTTACTTTAAACGATACTACTGGAAATCCATTACCTCTTTCTTCAATGATTGGTGAAAAATATATTTTACTTGATTTCTGGGCAGCATGGTGCAGCCCTTGTCGTCAGGAAAATCCAAATTTAGTAGCTAATTATGCTATTTATAAAGATAAGGGATTCGAAATCTTTGGAGTATCATTTGATAAAACTAAAGAAGCATGGGTACAGGCAATTAACGAAGATGGAATAACCTGGCCGCAAGTTTCTGATTTGAAATATTGGGATTCTGCAGCAGGTAAATTGTATGGTGTACGTTCAATTCCTCATAATGTATTGTTAGATAAGGATGGAATCATCATTGCTAAGAATCTTCGCGGAGAAGAGTTAGGTGCTAAATTAGCGGAACTATTAGATTAATACCTAAAATTCGCAAGTCAGGGCTTAACTTGCTGGTAAATAGCATCTTAATAAATTGTTTAAGTTTCAAGTCAAACCCTGACTATGATTAAATGAATGTCTGCGGATTTAAGGTAATATTAAAAACTATAAAAGTTAGAGGGTGCATGATTATTCTTGCACTCTTTTTTTATGAATTAATTCTTACAATTCATTACAATTTAAGTACAGTTCATTTCATTTAGTTTTTTTGCATGAATTTATCCTGATCATCATATCATGAAAATAAACCAAATTGTAAATTGTCTCATGCTAAATTTCACTTATATATTTTACACAAAACATAGTTCTGAAAATTCTAATTATTTGCGAAGGAAATATCTAAATTCCTTTTTTTCTTTTATTTTTGCTATTTTTATCAATTCTAAATAAAATAGGAATGAGAAAAATTATTATTTTGCTGATCGTCGTTTTGGGAATAAATGCATGCAATAATCAGCAACAAAGTCAGGAGCAAAATAAGAAAACGATAACCGTAAGTATTTTACCACAAAGATATTTTGTTGAGAAAATCGTTGGAGATCATTTTAAGATCAATGTCATGATTCCTCCCGGTGCTAGTCCTGTTACCTATGAACCTACTCCAATACAAATGAAAGAACTTTCTGTTTCATCTCTTTATATCAGAATTGGTCATATCGAGTTTGAAAAAGCCTGGATGAGTAAATTGCAAAATATTAATCCTGACATGCAGATTATTGATCAGTCATTTTCTGCCAATCTGATTGAACCTGAAGATGAGGAAGAAGATGAACATGATCATGTCGGTCATCACCATCATGGTGTTGATCCGCATATATGGACATCAACCAGGGAAGTTAAAAAGCAAGCTGATTTTTTATACCAGTATTTTGTAAGTAATTACCCGAATTTGAAACTTGAATTAACAAATAATTATATCTCATTTATAAACGAAATTGATAGTCTTGATGCTTTTCTAAATAAGAATTTGCAAGCTTCTCAGGGAAGAAAATTTTTAGTTTTTCATCCTGCTTTAAGTTATTTTGCCCGTGATTATGGTTTAGAGCAAATATCCATAGAGATTGATGGGAAAGAGCCAACTCCTTCAAATATTCAAGAGGTTATTGAACTCGCAAAAAAGGATAATATCAAAGTTGTGTTTGTTCAAAAGCAATTTAGTACACATAATGCTGAAGTAATTGCCAAAGAAATTAATGGCAGAGTTATTCAGATTGACCCCTTATCTGAGGATTGGATTGAAAGTATTAAATTTATAGCCCAGGAAATAGTAAAATCATATTCAAATTAATGAGTAAAATAGTTGAAATTCAATCTGTTTTCGCAGGATATAACGACGAAGTTATTTTAAAGGATGTTTCATTTGATATTTTTGATGATGATTTTATTGGTGTTATTGGTCCGAACGGTGGTGGAAAAACTACACTTTTAAATGTTATATTAGGACTTATTAAACCAATTAAAGGTACAGTAAAGTTTTGCGACGATCTAAGTTCGGTTCGCAATAACAGAATTGGATATTTACCTCAACAAAATAAAATTGATAAACAATTCCCTATAACAGTAAAAGATGTCGTCTTATCTGGTCTGATATATAGCTCTCGCATTTTAATAAAACACTCTAAGTTTGATAAACAAAAAGCCGAAGAAACATTACAACGGATTGGGATTTGCGATCTGAAAAATATTCCTATTGGTGAACTTTCGGGTGGACAAATGCAAAAAGTTTTATTAGCCAGAGCTATTGTTTCATCACCACGATTATTAATTCTCGACGAACCCATTACTTTTGTTGATAATCAGTTCGAAGGGGAGTTGTATGAGATTTTGAATGAACTGAATAAAGAAATGGCAATAATTATGGTTACACATGATGTTGGAACTATATCCAGTTATGTTAAAACCATAGCTTGTGTTAATCGAAGTTTACATTATCACAGATCAAATATTATTTCTGAAGAGCAGTTGGCATCATATAATTGTCCAATTAAATTAATAACTCATGGCGAAGTGCCACATACCGTATTAAAAAAACATAATCATTAAATGATCTCAGAACTTTTACAATACAAATTTATTACAAACTCATTATTGGCAGGTATCCTGGCAAGTATTAGCTGCGGAATTATTGGAACTTATATTGTTACACGTCGCATGGTTTTTTTAAGCGGAGGAATTACACATGCTTCTTTTGGAGGTATTGGAATTGGTTACTTCTTAGGATTTAACCCCATTATTTCGGCAGCGATTTTTGGTGTGCTTTCGGCTTTAGGAATAGAGTTTGTTTCGAAAAGATCTGAAATACGTGAAGATTCTGTAATTGGGATTTTATGGTCATTTGGAATGGCTCTGGGCATTATGTTCATCTTTCTAACACCTGGTTATGCTCCAAATTTAATGTCATATTTATTTGGGAGTATCTTAACTGTTTCAACTCTTGATATACTATTAATGTTAGCTCTATGCCTGATTTTAATTGTTGTGTTCACCGCTTTTTATCGACTAATTCTCTTTATTTCATACGATCAGGAGTTCGCAAAAACACATAAAATTGCTGTAAATTTAATTAATTATGTTCTTATAAGCTTAGTTGCATTAACTATAGTGCTTAATATAAAGGTTGTAGGTATAATTTTAGTAATTTCTTTATTAACAATACCACAATCTATTGCAAATTTATTTACGAAAGATTTTAAAAACATTATCATTATTTCAATTGTTATAGGTCTTATTGGTGCTTTTCTCGGATTAGTTATTTCATATAAGATTAATATTCCATCGGGAGCATCAATAATTTTTTCTTTAGTAGTGATTTTTATTTTAGCAAAGGGATTTCAATTATCAAAAAGGAAATTCAGGCTGAATAAACAGAAGGTTTAAAAAATTTTAATATAAAAGAAATAAGGCATAATTTCGCATAAGTTTTAATATACATTTTAATTTCAAAAATCAATAAAAAATGACTTACGATTTAATTATAATAGGTAGCGGACCAGGAGGTTATGTAGCCGCAATCAGAGCATCACAATTGGGAATGAAAGTGGGTGTTGTTGAAAAATCTGAATTAGGAGGAATTTGTTTAAATTGGGGATGTATACCAACAAAATCATTACTTAAAAGTGGGCAGGTTTTCAATTATGTAAAACATGCAGCTGATTATGGAGTGAGTATCGAAGGTGAAGCAAAAGCCGATTTTGAAAAAATGATTCAACGCAGTCGTGGTGTTGCTGATGGAATGAGTAAAGGAATACAGTTCCTTTTCAAAAAAAATAAAATTGATCATATTCAGGGATTTGGTAAATTAAAAAATAATAAAACAGTTGAAGTAACCGATGCTGAAGGAAAAAAACAAGATATTGAAGCTAAACATATTATTCTGGCTACAGGTGCACGATCAAAAGAGCTTCCAAATTTAAAACAAGACGGTAAAAAAATAATTGGTTATCGCGAAGCGATGACCTTGCCAAAACAGCCAAAATCTATGATTGTCGTTGGATCAGGAGCAATTGGAAGTGAATTCGCAAATTTTTATAATGCCATTGGAACAGATGTTACCTTAGTAGAATTCTTACCTAACATAGTTCCGAATGAAGATGAAGAAGTTTCAAAACAATTAGGCCGTTCTTTCAAGAAAGCAGGTATAAAAGTAATGGTTGATTCTTCCGTTGAATCCGTCGACACTACAGGAAAAGTTTGTAAAGTTACAATTAAAACTAAAAAAGGGGAAGAAATTCACGAAGCAGAGATCGTATTATCTGCAATAGGTGTAACTCCAAATATTGAAAATATTGGAATTGAAGACTTAGGAGTTGAATTAGAAAAAGGGAAGATAAAAGTTGATGATTTTTATAAAACAAACATGGATGGAATATATGCAATTGGCGATATCGTTCATGGACCTGCATTGGCTCATGTTGCTTCAGCCGAAGGAATTATCTGTGTTGAAAAAATTGCTGGTTTAAATCCTGAACCGATTAATTATAAGAATATTCCTGCATGTACATACACATCTCCTGAAGTTGCTTCAGTAGGTTTAACAGAGATAGCTGCAAAAGAAGCAGGATTTGAAATCAAAGTTGGTAAATTCCCATTCACAGCATCGGGTAAAGCTAGCGCTGCAGGCGAGAAAGATGGATTTGTGAAATTAATATTTGATGAAAAATATGGTGAGCTATTAGGAGCACATTTAATTGGAGCAAATGTTACCGAAATGATTGCAGAATTAGTTGTTGCTAAAAAATTAGAAACAACCGGACATGAAATCATAAAATCAATTCATCCTCACCCTACAATGTCAGAAGCTATCATGGAAGCAGCTGCAGCTGCATATGGCGAAGTAATACATATCTAATATTTAAAATAGCATAAAACAAAAAGAGGGCGACCCTGGTCATCCTCTTTTTCATTTTCCTGTAAAGTTTACAGAATAATATTATTTCACTTTACTTCCTAAACTCAGTTTTGTGACTGAATAACTCTTTACTATAATTACTTTGAGTTAACGAAAGTAAAAAAAACAGAGTAACTATGATAAAAATTATAACTACTCCAATATTTACATCTTTTTTATGAACATTTTTAGATTGGGATCTGATACCCACGTTCATCAAATTTAAGTTAATTCTCACAAGTTTGGTTTTATAATTTAATTTTTTACTTAGTTACTTTAGCCTTAAATGACATTGGAAAAGCAAGTTATGTAAAATTATTAACATTTTTTAATTTTTGTTAACAATTATGCCCTTTAGATGCCAGTTAATTAAAAAAGGTTGCGTAACATAATCAAGTTATTTGTTTTTTATACAATTCTACGCAACCCATGCACTCATTTTCACATCTACTTTTTATAAAACGCATAAAAAAAGTTTAGCAAGCTTTTTGTAGTGAAATTATTCATAAATTTGTATATCATCGAAAAAACGGGGATATCTTTTGGATAATTATTCTGACATTATAAAAGCTTGCTTAAAAGGCAATCGAATAGCACAAAATAGATTGTATCAACTTTTTGCTGATAAAATGTATGGTGTATGCTTAAGATACGCCGATAATGAGGATGAAGCTAAAGATATTTTGCAGGATGGGTTTATAAAAGTTTATGTAAACCTTAAACAGTTTAATAATAAAGGTTCTTTCGAAGGTTGGATTAGAAGAATAATTGTAAATACAGCATTAGAGAAGTTCAGAGACAAGAATTATTTGTTTGCTGTTAATATGGAATCCGAATATGATGCAAACAGCAGTCATTACGACCATATATTAAGCGAACTATCGGCAAAGGATTTGCTAAAATTAATTCAAGATTTGTCTCCTCAATACAGAACGGTTTTCAACCTTTATGCTATAGAAGGATATTCTCATAAAGAGATATGTGAAAAATTAAAAATAAAAGAAGGAACTTCAAAATCTAACCTGTCGCGGGCACGTGAGATTTTGAAAGAAAAAGTGAAACAGTATTATAATATTAGTGTAAATTGGATGTGATGGGTGTGAATTTTGAACAAATGGATAGGTATTTTAAAAAGCAATTGAGAAATTATACTCAATCGGCTCCTGGAGATGTTTGGGAAAATATTGAATTAGCTTTAAATAGTAACCAAAAAGCGAAGCGAATTATAATTTATAAGATTGCTGCGGCAATTGCAGCTTTTGCTATAATTGGATCAGGCTTTTTATATTTTTCCCCGATAAGTAATAATATTGATCAAAACGAAATGATCGTTGAAAATAATTCACTCCTGAATTCCACTCATGAAACCGAAATCCATAATCAGGGAGTTGGTGAGAAACAAGATCTTGTAAGTACTGAAACGAGTATAACCTCAGGTATAGATGTTAAAACAGATGTTGTAAACACCGAACTAATTACAAAAGCAGAATTGCCAATTCGTGAAGCTATTCTTACTGACAGTAAGATAGAAAAAAGAACCGATAATCTGGAAAAATTAACGCAAAAGAAAATAATTATTTCAGAAGAAATTGTTGCACTTGCAATAATTGACAATAGGGTGCAAAATGTTAAATCATATTTGAATACACTTCCAGACATTTATACTGCATACACCTTAAATGATTTATTTGAAACTAAAGAAACCAAAAATAACAAGTGGGTTTTAGGGGGTGAATTTTCTCCCTTGTATTCATACAGACATATTGCAGAAACTGGAGGTGATACTTATAGTAAAGATTTTTACAATAGTACTGAAAATCCAATCATGTCATATACGGGTGGATTAAACTTGCAATATAAAACTCCCGGGAGATTTACTATTCAAGCTGGTGTTTATTATACAACCATGGGTCAGTCAATGGATTATATGTCGGTTTACTCAAATTCTGCATACAATCTGGTTGATGAAGAATACAAAGACAGATTTATTAGTTCTTACTCAATTACAAATTCAGTCGGCAACGTTTCATTTAATTCACCATATGTAATTGTAGATGAAAAATCTGCCAGAGTCATTAATAATTCGGATAACAAAGCTACAGTTGATTTGTCTGATCCAATATTTAATAATCTAAGTGCAGAAATACAGCAGAATTTCCAATATGTTGAAGTACCTGTTTTAATGCGATATAAACTTATTGATAAAAATGTTGATATAAACCTCGTTGGAGGATTTGGTGCAAATTTTCTTGTTGGTAATGATGTTATACTTAAATATGGCAGCAATAAGGAAATTGTTGGCCAGACAAATGGTGTAAATTCCATAAATTATAATGGAACTTTAGGCTTTGGCATTGAATATCCTTTAATGGATAAATTGAATATACGTTTAGAACCATCAATTAAATATTATTTAAATGAGATTAATTCAAGTTCTTCTGTCGAATCTCATCCATATTCGATTGGAATTTATACAGGAATTAATTATTCATTTTGATATTCCACACATTTAAGCTCAAAAAATTATCTATTTTTGTAACCTTTGTTACATTTTATTGTTTTTCTATTATATAAATTGATCTTTCAGATTTTAATTTAAAAATTTAAGATGAAAAATAAATATGCTTTCTTAACATTGATCGGATTAATAATCACTTTTCTTATCTTTATAAATTCTCGCCCTGAAGAAGACCCCACTCCGGATGATTTTCAGCAAGCCTTTCAAAAGAAATATTCAGTTTTCTCTATACCGCTGCCTGAACAATTAACATTTGCTGGAGAGGATGTGCCTCTTGATCACTTTGATGTTAGAGAATCTTTAGATCAGGAATTGCTTGTAAATACATATTGGCAATCACAAACATTATTATTTTTGAAACGATCAAATAAATATTTCCCCCAAATAGAAAAATTATTGAAAGATAATGGAATTCCTGAAGATTTTAAATATTTAGTTTTAGCTGAGAGCGATTTAAAAAATGCAGTTTCACCATCCGGTGCTGTTGGTATATGGCAACTCCTAACAGGAACTGCCAGAGATTTTGGTTTGGAGGTTAATGAGGAGATTGATGAACGATATCATTTTGAGAAATCTACCATCGCTGCATGCAAATATTTTAAAGCAGCTCACGATTTATTTGGAAGTTGGACCATGGCTGCAGCATCTTATAATATGGGAAGAAGAGGTTTAATACGACAAGTTAATCGACAAAAAGAAAATCAATATTACGATTTATTATTAAATGAAGAAACAGGACGGTATATATATAGAATTCTCGCAATTAAATTAATTCTTGAAAATCCAGATCAATATGGGTTTCATGTGAATCAGGATGATATGTATCATGTGATTCCAACTTATGAAGTAAGAATTGATTCTGCAATTACTGATTTTGCAGATTTTGCAAAGAAATACTCCATTAATTATAAAATTCTAAAGTATTTTAATCCCTGGTTAAGAGATTCTTATCTTACAAATAAAAATAAAAAAGAATATGTGATTAAAATACCCAAAGAAGGATATAGAAGTCACATAAGAAATATTGAATATATTGAAATTGACTCCACAATTGTTACTGATTAAAAAGTTATTAAGCATTGGAAATAGAATTAGCTCATCATCTTGACGAAAAAATAAAAAAAACATGGGAAGTTACCGTTCTTGGGGCAAGGGTACATAACCTAAAGAATATTGATGTTTCAATCCCTCGAAATAAGCTTACTGTAATTACAGGTTTAAGTGGTAGTGGAAAATCTTCACTTGCATTTGATACCATATATGCCGAAGGTCAGAGAAGATATATCGAAACCTTATCTGCTTACGCACGCCAGTTTTTGGGAAGTATGGAACGTCCGGATGTGGATCAAATAACAGGATTAAGTCCGGTTATATCCATCGAGCAAAAAACTACAAACAGAAACCCTCGTTCAACAGTTGGCACTGTTACTGAAATTTATGATTTCCTTCGTTTGTTATTCGCTCGTGCCTCAGATGCATATTCTTATGTTACCGGTGAGAAAATGGTTAAATACACCGACGAACAAATTATAAAATTGATATTAGAACAATTTGGAGATAAGAATATAATGGTATTAGCTCCAATCGTTCAGGGTCGAAAAGGACATTACCGTGAATTGTTTGAGCAAACCAGAAAGAAAGGATTTCTTTATGCCAGAATAAATGGAGAAATTACTGAACTTACTCATGGTTTAAAGCTTGATCGTTATAAAACGCATCATATCGAAACGGTTATTGATAAATTGAAAGTTACTGAAAATGATATTAAAAGATTAAAGAGAACAGTAAAAACCGCCATGGATCATGGACGAGGAATTATCATGGTTCTCGAAAAAGATTCAAGCAACATCAAGTATTTCAGTCGCAAGTTAATGTGCCCTACAAGTGGTATTTCATATAATGAACCTGCTCCACACACGTTTTCATTTAACTCCCCACAAGGAGCCTGCTCAAAATGTAGTGGTTTAGGATACGTTAATGAGATTGACATCAAAAAAATAATTCCTGACTCAAACGAAAATATTAAAAACGGGGGAATAACACCCTTGGGGAAGTATAAAAACATGTTGATTTTCTGGCAGTTGGAAGCAATAGCTGCTAAATATAAATTTACACTGGATACACCCATAAAAAACATCCCTGAAAAAGCATTGGAAATTATTCTTTATGGCTCCGATGAATCATTTAAATTGTTAAATACTCCACTTGGGAAATCATCAAACTATTTTTTGAGTTTTGAGGGGATTGTAAATTATATCAATAACTTTCAACAGGATAATGCAATTGATAGTGGTAAAAAATGGACCGATCAATATGTGAAAAAAGTTAATTGTCCAAAATGTAACGGCGATCGATTAAAAAAGGAATCATTACATTTTAAAGTGGCTGAAAAAAACATTGCGGAGCTTTCAGAAATGGATATCGACGAACTATTGAATTGGTTTAATAATGTTGATGAAAAACTTTCAGAACGACAAGGAATTATTGCCCGCGATGTTTTAAAAGAAATTAAAGAGCGATTGTCTTTTTTATTAGATGTAGGTTTAAATTACCTTTCACTAAATAGAACAGCAAGGAGCTTATCAGGAGGGGAGAGTCAGCGAATCAGACTAGCCACACAGGTTGGCTCAAAACTGGTTAATGTGTTGTATATTTTGGATGAACCAAGTATTGGACTTCATCAAAAGGACAATGTAAAGTTAATTAATTCACTAAAGCAGCTTCGTGATTCAGGGAATTCAATAATTGTTGTGGAGCACGATAAAGAAATGATATTATCTGCAGATTACATTGTTGATATGGGTCCAAAAGCAGGTCGTCATGGAGGGAAAGTTGTTGCCATTGGAACACCAAACGAAATACTTAATTCATCTTCTTTAACTGCAGATTATTTAAATCATAAAAAAATAATAGAAGTTCCTAAAGAACGGAGAGAGGGAAATGGAGAAAAAATCATATTAAAGGGAGCAAAAGGACACAATTTAAAAGATGTTACTGTTGAGTTCCCCTTAGGTAAATTTATTTGTATAACAGGTGTTTCTGGTAGTGGAAAGTCTTCATTGATAAATGAAACTTTACATCCCATATTAAGCAAACATTTTTATAGAAGCACAAAACATGCTTTGGAATACAAATCAATAGAAGGAATTAAAAATATTGATAAAGTTATTGAGGTTGATCAGTCTCCTTTAGGGAGAACCCCAAGATCAAACCCAGTAACATATACAGGTGTGTTTTCGGATATTCGAAAACTTTATGAGCAAACACCAGAGTCTAAAATAAGAGGATATAAGGCAGGAAGATTCTCATTTAATGTTAAAGGAGGCAGATGTGAAACCTGCCAGGGTGCCGGATTGCAAAATATTGAAATGAATTTTCTTCCCGATGTTTATGTTCATTGTAAAGATTGTAATGGAAAGCGTTATAACAGAGAAACACTGGAGGTTAAATTTAAAGGAAGTTCAATAAGTGATGTGCTAGATATGACAATTAATCAGGCTGTTGAATTTTTTGATCAAATACCATCAATAAAACAAAAGCTAAAAGCACTTCAAGGTGTAGGGCTGGGTTATATAACGTTGGGCCAGCCTTCAACAACCTTGTCAGGTGGCGAATCTCAACGAGTTAAATTAGCTTCAGAACTAGCAAAAAGAAGCACAGGGAAAACACTCTATATACTTGATGAACCAACTACCGGACTTCATTTTGAGGATATCAGAGTGTTATTAAAAGTTCTTAATAACATTGTCGATAAGGGGAATACTGTTATCGTAATTGAACATAATATGGATGTAATCAAAGTAGCCGATCATATTATTGATTTAGGTAAAGAAGGTGGTGCGAAAGGTGGAGAAATATTATGTACAGGAACACCCGAAGAAATTATTAAAAATAAAGAAAGTTATACTGCACAGTTTTTAATTAAAGAACTTCAATAAATAATTCCATAAAAAAAGCTTAATATTGTAAGCACACATAATTTGCTTGATAAAAAATCTATTGACATATGACAAACGAAGACTTAATTAAAGATGCATTTCAAGAGAAAGACTGGAATGAAATTCAAACTTCAGATTCGTGGACTATCTTTAAAGTAATGGCAGAATTTGTTGAAGGATTCTCAAAACTTTCGCGAATAGGGCCATGTGTATCCATTTTTGGTTCTGCACGAACAAAACCTGATAACAAATATTTTAAATTAGCTGAAGAAATTGCATTTAAACTTACTCAACAAGGTTATGGTGTTATAACAGGAGGTGGTCCAGGTATTATGGAGGCAGGGAATATGGGAGCGAAAAAAGGAAGAGGAAAATCGGTTGGTTTAAATATAGATTTACCTTTTGAGCAATCAGCAAATATTTTTATCGATCCGGATAAATTAATAAGCTTTGAACATTTTTTTGTAAGAAAAGTAATGTTTATGAAATATGCTCAAGGGTTTATAGTACTACCAGGAGGTTTTGGAACTTTCGATGAACTTTTTGAGGCAATAACTTTAATTCAAACTGAGAAAATAGGTCGATTCCCAATCGTATTGGTTGGAACAACTTATTGGGAAGGATTAATTAAATGGATTAAAGAAATTGTGCTGGCTGAGGAAAATAATATTAAAGAAAAAGATCTTGACTTAATTCAGCTTGTTGATACAGCTGACGAGGCTGTTGATAAAATCAATGAATTTTATGCTAAATATTTATTGAGTCCAAATTTTTAATTTGTATTTTTATTTTGGCAAATATAATTATTAACAAAGCATTGAAGTTATTAACAATTGTTGATAACTAATATTGATATTTTGTTATTATTGTATTAAATAGCTATTTTTATTGAGTCTTGGGAACTTAATTATTACTCTATATGATTAAACATTTATTGCTTCTTGTAAACATGTTTGTCCTGTTAGTTCTGAATTTTATTTTTTCAGAAGTTAATATTGAAATGAACGCACCAGGACAAGTAGAAGCAGGAAATGAGGTTTATGTTGAAATTACTTTAGATAAATCTGATTTTGATAGTTTTGCAAGATTTCAACAGGAAATTCCTGCTGGTTTGACTCCTGTTCCGGTTAATACTGCTAATGCTGATTTTAGTTTTAAAGATCAGAAAGTGAAATTTATATGGTTGAAACTGCCTGCTGAGCAGAAAATAACAATCTCATATAAATTACAGGTAGATCAAAGGTTAAAAGGTACATTCAATCTAAAAGGTACTTTCTCATATATTGCTAACAATGAAAGAAAATCTGTTGATGTTGATCCTAAAATTATCTTAATTAACCCTTCGTCAACAGTCGATCCTAAATTTATTGTCGATATTAATGATTTTAAAAATCTCGTTTCTCCAACACAAAAAGCAGAATCTGGAGTCGATCAGGTAAAATGTATTCGTCAGATACCATATCTTGCTCAGGGCAGTACGGAATATATCGTAAATGTCCTTGTTAATAAGGGAAATAAAGAAAAATTTGCAAAAATACAGGAAGTAATTCCTGAAGGATACTCAGCAATAGCTGTTGAAAGCAAGGAAGCAATTTTTACGTTTAAAGATCAGACCGTTAAATTGCTTTGGATGAATTTACCTACAGATCCTTATTTTGTTATCTCATATAAATTAGTTCCAAATTCGGGTGTAACTGAAAAACCCAACATGGAAGGAACTTTTTCGTACATCGAAAACGACAATACACTAAGTATTAATATTATTGAGAAGGACGTAAATCTGGAAAATGTTTCAAAAGAAAATCTTTTAGCGATTATTTCATCTACAAGTGATGTTACTAATGCACCTACTGATTATGTTCAACCTCAGGATTATTCAGGAAAAGTTAAAATTGAAATTGCAGAAAGTGCTTTAAAGTTAATTCGCGAGGATACTAAGCTTACAAATATGCTTGAACCAGAATCTGGTATTTATTATAGAGTTCAAATTGCCGCAGGTCATCGTCCAATTAATATGGACAGGTATTTTAAAAAATATAATTTGGATAAGGAAATTCGCACTGAATTTCATGAGGGCTGGAGAAAATATTCTGTAGGATCATTCTATGTTTACAAAGCAGCACGTGATTACAGAGTACATATTTGGAATACAACAACCATCGATGATGCATTTGTTTCAGCATATAATGAAGGAAAACGAATTACTGTGCAAGAAGCATTAATGATTACAAATCATGAATGGTATCGCTAATAATAATGAATCTGTTTAAATGAGATTGTATAAATTTTTACCTGTAATAGTCCTCGTTTTATGTGCTCAAATTGCTTTTGCACAAGGGGGCTACGAAGATTTATTATACCAGGAAGTAGAAGTGGAGAATCCTGTTTATATGCCTGTACTCGGAATTGGAGCAGGTATAATAAATTATTACGGTGAACTCCAAAATGATTTTAATGGCCTCATACAGGGATCTCCGAGTTATCGTATAAATGTATTCCAGTATATTGATTCAAAACATTTTTTGAAAGTTAACCTTAATGCTACCATTGGCAGTATAACAGGTTATGAAAGATCATTTACAGATATAACAAAAAATAATAATTTTAAATCAGAAATTCTGACATTTGGTGTTAATGTTGAATATAGTTTTGGAAATATATATAAGGGTGAACGAAAAATTATTCCGTTTATATCTTTTGGGGGTGAGTTTATTTCTAACATAAGGTCGAAAACAGACGTTGAGGATGCTAGCGGAGGACTTTATGTTTACTATCCTGACGGAACCATAAGAGTTGGAGACAGAATTGTTACTCGTGATTATGATTATGAAACGAACCTTATTGATGTAAATCCTAATGGCTTGGATACCAAAGATTTCAAAACAAGCTCTTATGCAATAGTAGCTGATTTAGGATTCGATCTTAAGGTGAGTGACAGGGTGGCGTTAAGATTAGCAAGTTCTCTTCATTATACTGGCACTGATGCACTTGATGGTGATAGTAAAAATAACACTATTGGTGAAAAAGGGAATGCTTTAAAGGATATGTTTTCCTTTACCTATGTTTCATTAAATATCGACTTATTCTCTGAATCTAAAACAAAGATTATTGAAAATCTCTTTGCTGATGTATCAGGTGATTTTGATTATACCTTAATTGCAGATGATGATAGGGATGGAATTTTAAATTTGGTAGACAATTGTCTTGAAACTCCTGTAGGCGTTCCGGTAGATTCTGTGGGATGCCCTTATGATGATGATAAAGATGGAGTCCCAAATTATATTGATAAAGAGCAATTTTCAAATAAAGGTGCTATTGTTGATGAGTTTGGGGCAGAACTGAGTGCTAATAAAATTAGGGAAAGTTTGTACCAGGAGTTACCAGCTGTTGAACGTACAGAGTTGTATATGGTCCCTGTTGGTATGGGATGGTCGAAATATTCTGAAATGACTAATGTTGAAATACCCCAGAAATATAAAAAGCTGGATAAAGATGGTGATGAATATATTTCCTTTGATGAACTTTTAGATGCTATTAGTGGCTTTTTCGATTTTGATTCTGAATATAATACTGAAGATATATACGATCTGAATAATTTCTTCTTTGCTCAATAAAATTATATTTGATATTAAAGTTTATTGTTTGAAAAGGTTTTTATAAAAGGGCTAAAACTTTCTAACTCGTTCCATATCTCGTTTTAGATCTTTCTTTTTTATTACATCTCTTTTATCAAACTCTTGTTTCCCTTTAGCCAGAGCAATGTCTACTTTCGCCCAACCACTATCTGTAATAAACAAACGTGTTGCAACAATGGTTAATCCTTTTTCCGTTGATTTTCGTTCCAGTTTCTTTAATTCACGCTTATTTAATAGTAATTTCCGATCTTGTCGGGGCTCGTGATTATTATGAGTTCCAAAAGCATATTCAGTAATATTTAATCCTCGAATAAATAATTCCCCTTCAATAAATATACAGTAAGCATCAACTAAACTAGCTTTGCCTAAACGAATAGATTTTATTTCTGTACCTGTTAGTTTAATTCCAGCAGTATATTTTTCAATAAACTCATAATTGAATGAAGCCTTCTTATTCCTGATATTAATATTACTTTGCATGACTTAACTTCTTTATAGCTTGTAAAGGTACAGATTTAATTTTATCCGATTAAATCAAATAATAAGAATTAGTTAAAGAAATTTCTTTACCCTAACTTTGTTTAAAACAGTTAATATATGGATATTAAATACGACATGTTAACGATTCTGGGTCCAACAGCGGGAGGTAAAACTTCGCTCGCTGCAAAAATGGCATTTATTCTTGATGGAGAAATAATTAGTGCCGATTCAAGACAGGTTTATCGTGGCATGGATTTAGGGACAGGTAAGGATCTTGAAGATTATATTGTAGAAGGAAAGCAAATCCCTTATCATTTAATTGATATTGTTGATGCAGGGTACAAATATAATGTTTATGAATATCAGAAAGATTTTCTCAAGGTGTATGTAGAATTGCAGAAAAGGGAGAAGTATCCGGTACTTTGCGGGGGATCAGGAATGTATCTCGAAGCTGTTCTGAAAGGATATAAGCTTGTTCCTGTTCCTGCAAATGAGAATTTACGAAATGAGCTGGAGGAAAAAGATACCAGGGAATTGACTGCAATTCTTAAATCATTTAAAAAGCTGCATAATACTTCGGATATTGATTCTCGTAAAAGATTAATTCGGGCTATTGAAATAGAAATGTATTACGATGAATCCAAAGATATTGATGATTATTTTCCTAAAATCAATTCATTAATAGTTGGTGTAAAGTATGACAGGAATTCACGTCGTAAAAGAATAAGCGAACGTTTAAAGCAAAGACTTGATGATGGAATGATCGATGAAGTAAAAAGAATAATTGAAACAGGTGTTTCTCCCGAAATACTTATCTATTATGGATTAGAGTATAAATATCTCACTCAATATATTTTAGGTAAGATTACTTACGATGAAATGTTTAAACAGTTAGAAACTGCGATACATCAATTTGCAAAAAGGCAAATGACCTGGTTTAGAGGTATGGAACGAAGAGGGTTTAAAATACATTGGCTGGATGGTTTTGCATCTATGAACGAGAAAACAGAGCGTATTGTAGAATTATTGCAATCAGTTGATTAAAAAATGAACCAGTTAAATTGGTTTAGCTTATAAATAATAAAGAATGTAATGATCAGATTTATAGCAGAGAATATATAATTGTAGTACTCCCTGTATTTTTTAAAATTTCGACGAAAAAGAATCCCTAAATTAGGTATAAACAAACAGATTAATAAAGTGAAAAAGAAAACCTCGCTAAGTTGATTCTCAATATCATTTGGCCCGTAAAACATAAATAAATAGACACAGACTAATAAAGCAGCTAAATAAATTAAATAAGAAATTTTTAAGCTCAAGGTTGAAACGAATCTTTTGTAATTAAAGAGAAATGGTTTTACTATAATACATGCCAATACATAAATAAACAGGAATACAATCATCAATAAAAAATGAAATATTACTTGCATAATTATGTCGAAATAAGAGATTAAAAATCACTTTAAATTTAATTGTTTTAAAGAACAAAAGCAAAAGGCATTTCTACCTATAGGCAATAGCCGTCAAGTTAAGGAAATNNATGTAAATAAGTTTATTGATGCATCTGTTGAGTACTAAAAGTAGTTATTATAAACATTAAATAATTGATATTTAAATATACATTTTCTTAGCCTGACGGGAATGACCTATAAGCCGGCAGAATTGCCTGCTGAATTCTTAAACGGACAAGAATGTCCGTTTAACCTGCGTTTAAGGATAAAAGCAAAAGGCCGGGTTAACCCGGCCTAAAAATATCATCTATAAAATTCTTTATTCTCCATCTTTTAACCATTGATCGAGCCAGCTAAAAAATTCTCTTTGCCAAAGTATTCCATTTTGAGGCTTTAAAACCCAATGATTCTCATTAGGAAAATGTAAATATTTACTTGGTATTCCTCTTAACTGAGCGGCATTGAACGCACTCATGCCCTGCGTGTAAGCTATTCGATAATCCTTTTCTCCATGGATTACCATAATTGGAGTATCCCATTTATCTACAAATTTATGTGGAGAATTATCGTAAGTCTCTTTATTTGCTTTATCCCAGTAAGGTCCACCAATATCCCAGTTAACAAAGAACATCTCTTCCGTTTCAAGGTACATGGCTTCAAAATTAAAGATTCCATCATGGGCAATGAAAGCATCAAAACGACCTTCGTGATGACCTGCTAACCAATAAACTGAAAAACCGCCATAACTTGCTCCAACGGCACCCAAATTGTTTTTATCAACATAAGGCTCTTTGGCAACTGCATCAATGGCACTTAAATAATCTTTCATATTTT
>DMBU01000133.1 GCA_003446015.1 Bacteroidales bacterium
TATGCAGTTTGGTGGATTCGTCAATCAATTCTGCAAGCTATTGCTGAACAATCAAGAGTAGTTCGATTACCATTAAATAAAGTTGGATCATTAAATAAAATTCACAAGGCATATTCAACATTGGAACAACAATTCGATCGTACTCCAACGGCAGATGAGTTAGCTGAATTTGTTGATTTACCAAAAGATAAAGTTGAAGACACCTTACAACTTTCTGGTAAACCTTTATCTGTTGATGCACCTTTTGCTGACGGCGAAGAAGGAAGCTTACTGGATGTTATGGAAAATTTTGATTCTCCAAATGCAGATAATAATTTACTTGAAGAGTCTCTTACAAAGGAAGTTGAAAGAACTTTGAGTATATTACCCGAGAAAGAAAGAATGGTTTTAAAATACTATTATGGTATTGGTGGTAAAGATTTATCATTGGAAGAAATTGGTTTCGAACTTGGACTTACTCGTGAAAGAGTTCGCCAGATTAAAGAAAAAGCAATTCGTCGTTTAAGACATTCTTCTAAAAATAAGCTTCTTAAAAAATATTTAGGATAAAAAAATAATTTTGATTTAATGGCTGCTCTTTTCGAGCAGCTTTTTTTTTGCAAAAAAATATCCTGCACTAAAAAACATCAGATAAATGCTTATATTTAGTGGTTAAAACATATAGTTATGAGTGAAAAAAAAGCAAATGGATTTGGCACAGCACCTGTTTTTTTTACAGCAATATCAACTATTTTAGGAGCCATATTGTTTTTGCGTTTTGGCTATGCTGTTGGAACATTGGGATTTGCAGGAGTTCTTTTAATTGTGTTTATTGGCCACTTTGTAACAATTCCAACCGCATTTGCAATTTCTGAGATTGCAACTAATCAGCGCGTTGAAGGTGGTGGTGAGTATTTTATTATTTCACGTTCTTTTGGATTAAACATCGGAGGTACCATTGGAATTGCATTATACCTTTCTCAGGCAATAAGTGTAGCATTTTATGTGATCGCTTTTACCGAAGCATTTGAACCTTTATTTAATTGGTTTCACAATAGGTTTGGTTTTGAATTGTATAGACAGTTCATAAGTTTGCCTGCCATGGGTCTCCTGTCTTTACTTATTCTGAAAAAAGGAGCAAATTTAGGAGTTAAAGCATTGTATGTGGTAGTTGCTATTTTGTTTATTTCCCTGTTCCTGTTTTTTATTGGGAAAACGGAATATTCGCAAACTGCAGTTGCTGGAATTACGAGTAATCCTTTAAGAAACATGGACTCATTCTTTATTGTTTTTGCCATTGTTTTTCCGGCTTTTACAGGTATGACAGCTGGTGTGGGCTTATCTGGCGATTTGAAAAATCCTGCAAAATCAATTCCTGTTGGAACTATTTTGGGAACTTTAACAGGTTTACTTGTTTATATTTTTATTATCACTAAGCTAGTTAATTCAGCTTCTCCCGAGGATTTAGTTAACAATCAGCTTGCCATGAAAGATATTGCGGTATGGGGCTGGATTATTATTCCTATTGGCTTAGCAGCTTCAACGATATCTTCCGCACTTGGTTCCGTTATGGTTGCACCAAGAACATTGCAAGCTTTAGGTCACGATCGGACGTTCCCATTTAAAAGGTTTAATATTTTAATGTCAAAAGGAAAGGGCCTTACTAATGAACCTTTTAATGCTTCTGTTATTACTATAATGATCGCTTTTGTTTTTGTTGCAATTGGGGAATTAAATGCAGTGGCAAGTATAATATCCATGTTTTTTATGGTTACCTATGGATCATTGTGTCTTATTTCATTTTTAAATCATTTTGGTTCTTCTCCATCATATCGACCAACATTCCGTTCTCATTGGATACTTTCCTTGATTGGATTTGTATTTTCCGTTTATATTATGTTTAAAATGGATTCGTTATATGCCATTTTAGCCATAGTGGTAATGGTTGCCCTGTATATTTATATTAGTTATTATCATTCAGACAGACAGGGTCTTGAGTCCATTTTTAGAAGTGCGTTGTTTCAAATTAATCGAAATTTACAGGTTTACCTTCAGAAAAATCAATCGATGAAAAAGAAAGTAAGCTGGCATCCTTCAGCAATATGTGTTACAGAAGTAAATTCCGATCGCGATAACGCATTTAGACTTTTAACATGGATATCACATAAATATGGTTTTGGAACTTATATTCAATATATCAAAGGATATTATTCAAATACTGCACATGATCAGGCCAAGGAAGCTCTCGAATTATTAATAGAAAGAGCCGAATCACGAAAAAGCAATGTTTATGTTGACACTATTGTTTCACCTTCATATACATCTGCAATTGCTCAAATAATTCAACTTCCAGGTATTTCGGGTCTGGATAACAACCTTGCTCTTTTTGAATATGATAAAAAAGATCCGGTTAATTTGCAGCAAATCGTCGAAAATTATCCTTTAGTACGTTCAGGTAATTACGATGTATGTATTCTGGGGGGATCAAACCGGGGAGTAAACTTTCATGAGGGGATTCACATCTGGGTGCGAAGAGTAGATTATGATAATCTGAATTTAATGGTTCTGTTAAGCTATATTATTTTGGGCCACTCCGATTGGAAAGGTGCAAAAATAAAGATTTTTAATATTAGAAGGCCCGGACAAAAAGACGAGACCACAGACAATCTGTTGGAGCTGGTAAAAACAGGTCGCTTACCCATCTCATTAAAAAATGTTGAATTTATTGATATCGATGAATCAATGAATCTTAAGAAACTAATTAATGAAAAATCGATTAAGGCCGGGCTAACGATGATTGGTTTCCGAAGCGAGCAAATTAAGCACGAAGGAGAAAAACTATTTGAGGGTTATACCGATATGGGTGACGTTTTATTTGTCAATACTTTTAGAGATAAGGAAATTAATTAACCCCGATCTTATAAGGATGTTAGAATCATATGTTTTTCCAAAAGATTCAGAATTCGCTTTAGAATTAATTTAGCATATCTTTTGGGCTCAGCGAGCATCTCATATCTGATAATACATTCTATTTTAAAAATCAATGATTTCTTTTTCTCAAAATTTCTAGTACTTAATACGAGCTAAACCTGTAATTCAATAGTACCGGTATAAATGATTTCCTGTTCAGGGTAAATAATAACAATACTGCTGTTATCAACTAAATCATCAATATGATATGGAATTTGCTTGATGTGTTTATTGTACGAAAGTGAATTTTTTCGGGCGTTAATGATTACTAATAAATCTTCATTCTTCAGTTTTTTTGAGATCACTTTTAACATAGAAGGACATTTAGCCGAACGATAGACAATATCATTTGTAGATTTGAGTGTGCTTATATAATCTTTTATTTTTTGATGTGTATGTTCATATCCCCAAAAATAAATTTTACTTGAAGATTGAGATGAAATATTTAAAATGGAATTTACCCAGTCTTTAAAACCAATTTCTAACTCAGCAGCAGGAGGAATTAAAACATGAATATTTTCAACAAGATTTAATGGAGAGTTAATTCTACTCACATAAATCATTTTTCCGGTTTTTTGCAGAACATTCTCAAGTATAGTTCCGAAAAAGAAATCTTTGGTACTTGCTCTTCCATGCCAGCCCATAACTACTTTAGTAATTAAAAACTCTTTAACAGTTCTTGCAATACCATCTGCAATATTTGTATCGATTCGTGAAATAATTTGAGCAACGTTATCAGTGGAAGAAGCATGTGACTTAGCTTTTTCCAGAATACGATTATAATTTATGACATTTTCTGTTGCTTTTTCATCATCATCTATTACCATAAAAGGATAAAGTGGCAATTTGGAGTCAGGCTCTTTAATTAATACTGATAAGTTAATCAATTGCTCAATATTATGAGGATTGGATATGGGAATTAAAATTCGTTCAGGCAAACCTTTTAAGTCAGGTTTTTCGTCTTCTTGAATCAATGCAATTTTACGTGCAGAATTTTGAGTAACAAACGAGCTTATTAAAGTTGAAAATAAAATAAGTATAATGGTGGCATTCATAATTGATTCATCAACAAGCTTCAATTTAAACCCAACTAAAATTATGGCAATGGCAGATGCTGCTCTTGCTGTACTTAATCCAAAAATTAGATTTCGTTCTGTTTTAGTAAATCTGAAAATCTTTTGTGTTAAAAACGCAGCAATATATTTGCTAAATAAAGCAATGGTTATTAGTGAGAATATAATAAGCAGAATAGGAAAACTTTGAACTAAAACTTTTAGATCTGCTAACATCCCAACCGTAATTAAGAAAAAAGGAATAAAAATAGTATTTCCAATAAATTCTATTCGATTCATTAAAGGTGAAGTATGGGGTATTCTTTTACTTAAAGCTAATCCGGCAAAAAAAGCCCCTATAATGGGTTCAATATGAGCATATTCCGCAACAACAGCGGATAAAAAGACCATGGAAAGAACAAAAATGTATTCAGTGCCACTTTCTCCATCGTAGTTTTTAAAAAACCATTTGCTTAATCTTGGTATAATAAAAAATACAAGTAAAAGGAAGAACATAAAATATCCTGCAAATCGTAACCAGAAAATTTGATCCAGCTGTCCTTTTGCAGATTCAGAAACAATAGCTAAAATAAGTAAAGCAATGGTGTCGGCTATTATTGTTCCCCCAACAATAATATTTATTACGCGATTACGGGTTATACCAAAACGCCCAACAATAGGATAAGCAACTAATGTATGCGATGCAACCATACTTGAGATAAGTAGTGAAGCAATAAATGATAAATTGAATATGTAAAAGAATAACAATCCCGATAAAACAAAAGGGAATGAAAAAGTTAATATCCCAAAGGTTATGCTTGGAGTTTTGTTCTTCAGAAATTCTTTAACATTAATTTCAAGTCCGGCTAAAAACATTAAGTAGAGCAAGCCTGTTTGACTGAAGATTGACAACCCTACATCCTGCGAAAGCAAATTAAAACCATTCGGTCCAACTGCAACTCCTGCCAAAATTAATCCGATGATTTCGGGTAAATGTAGTTTTTTGAATAATGTCGGGAATATTAAAATGATAAATAATACTAACGCAAATATTAATATTGGGTCTGATATCGGGAATGTTATTTTTAACAATGTTATCATATAATTCAATTATAAGGTATTCTTTTTGACAAACGTAAAATTAGTAATATCGGTTCAATATACAATACATTCAAAATGTATTTATTTGAACTCCAATAAACAACTATTAAAGATTAAAAGATCTGAAAATACCGTGTTTTAGGTATTGCGAGTTATTTAGAATCATTCTTACTTTGTAGCATAAATAGCTCACAATTAATATCTAAATAAAATGAAAAAAGGATTATTATTTTTAATAAGCAATTTAGTACTAATAAGTGTATTGGTTGCACAAGAAAATGTAGAGACAACAGTTCAGGACCCAGAGTCAATTAGTGAAAGTATTTTCAATGATGAAAGTCAGAATAAACTTCGTTTGGGAGGTTATGGCCAAATTGATTATAATCAGCCATTAGATCAGGACTTTAGAAGGAATGGAACTTTAGATGTTCATCGCTTAGTTTTGTTTGCTGGTTATGAGTTTAACTCAAAAACGAAGTTTATAACAGAATTGGAATTTGAACATGTCTCAGAAGTTTATGTGGAGCAAGCATATTTAAACTATAAGTTAGTTAATAATTTGTCGGTTAAAGGAGGTCTGATTTTAATTCCAATGGGTATTATAAATGAATATCATGAGCCACCTTCTTTTAATGGTGTTGAACGTCCAAATGTTGATAATGTTATTGTTCCTACAACATGGCGTGAAATTGGTTTAGGTGTTGATGGACGTTTAAATTCGGCTTCATTACGATATCAGTTGTATGTTGTTAATGGATTTAATGGTTACGATGGAGAAGGTAAGTTTAAGGGTTCGAATGGCTTAAGAAGTGGACGGCAGAAAGGTGCCGAATCATATATTAGTTCGCCCAATGTATCAGCAAAAGTAGATTATTATGGAATAAGTGGATTAAAAATTGGCTTGTCAGGATATTTTGGCAAATCACAATCTACTTTGTATGATGGCTTGGATAAAAATGATAATGTTGCACAAACAACAGCCGACTCTTCTGTTATTGGAATCAGTATGATTGGTTTAGATTATCGTTATTCTATTTCCGGGTTTCAAACACGTGGACAATTCATTTACAGCAAATTCACAAATGTTGATGAATATAACTTGTTTACAGGACAAGATTTAGGAGAATCAATGTTGGGTTATTACGCCGAAATATCCTATGATATTTTTCACAACAATAGCTCTGTTCAAAATGAATTAAGTCCGTTCTTTCGATTCGAAAAATATAATACTCATCAGTCGGTTGTGCCGGGGATGATTACGAATGAGGCATATGATATTACTGAAATGATTTTAGGTTTTGCATTTAGATTAGATCGCGGTGCAGTAGTTAAGGCCGATTACAGAATGTACAAAAATGGAGATGAAAGTACATATAACTCAATGCTAAATTTAGGAGTAGGTGTTTGGTTTTAACCAAACACTTTTCTGGTATAATGATTTAAAAGATGATCTTATGAAACGAATTTTTGCAATTTTCTTTCTGCTGATATTTTCGCTAAACTTATTAGCAGAAATGCCCAAATTTAACTCTAAGGTTGAGAAGGAGTTATTAAAACATTTTAATCTGAATAGCATTAATACTCAAGAAATAATAGAGTTATCGGGCGGCAATGATCTTTTCTTAAAAACTTCGAATGGTGAAAAAGAATTGGGTATAGTTGTGCTTACATCAGCAAAAGGCAGGTACGATATGTTTGATTATATGATAATTTATAATCAGAATATGGAAATAGAATTCATTAAAATTTTAGTATATCGATCGGAATATGGTTCTGAAATAACTGCGAAAAGATGGTTAAGTCAGTTTTATTCAAGACAAGAAGACAACTTAAAATATGGGAGTGATATTCAGGCTATTTCGGGAGCCACTTTTTCTGCAGGTTCGCTAACAAATAATATTAACAGAATAAATAAAATATTGAATGAATATAAAAGTGATTAATCTTTTTTAAGTATTTCGTTGATTTTATGTTCAATCGATAAAAGTAAATGAATATCTGTTTCCCCTAAAATCATTAAACGTTCCATAATTCGATTGTAAATTGCTGAGTCTTTTTTAAACCCAATATCGCTTAAAATATTTTCAGTTTTAGTTTTTAAAATGTTCAATTCGGCCTGATCAATTTTCTGATCAGGTTTTTCATTATCCATTTCCAACATTGAAAGCGTATAGGCATAAATCATAACTGATTGTCCTAAATTCAATGAAGGATAAGTCGTTTTCATAGGAACGCTGGTTACGATATCACAAAGTTTTAATTCATCATTGGTTAATCCGCTTTCTTCTCGGCCAAATACTACAGCCAAATTTTTTACTGAACCAGCTTTAGCCCGAATTAATTCAATTATTTTATTCGATGGATAATGATCTTCATTTACTCGTCGCTTTTTAGCTGATGTTCCAATAACCCAATCAATATCTTGAGTTGCTTCTTTTAAATCCTTAAATTCTTGAGCATTTTCTAAAATATCATTTGAAGCATGTGCTAACCAACTTGCTTTTTCGTCTAAATGAACCTTGGTGTTAACCAGTCGCAAAGATGAAAATCCCATTGTTTTTATGGCTCGTGCTGCAGCACCCACATTCTCCGGAACAGCTGGTTCAACTAAAATAAAATGAATTTGCATGGATGTAATATTAAAGTCATACTTCGACAGGCTCAGTGTGACTTTAAGGTTTGTCATATTGAGCTTGTCGAAATAGACAAATTTAACTGTTCAAACTCAATTGATAATTTATTGCCTCGTTAATAAAACTATTGAAAGGATAAAGTGCCATAAATGTTTCGTTAACTTCATCAGCGAATTTATTAGAAAATATTAAGGAATCTTCAATTGGTTTCATCACAGTATAATGTTTGTGTTTTAACAAATCAATGTCCTCGAAATCTTTAGGGAATCCTTTTGGGGCATTCTTTAATTGATCTTCGCTGGAAATTTCTTTAAAATGCTTCTTGAAGTTTTTATCATTCAGAATCTTTTTAAAATCCTCTGTATTTTCATAAATCTCTGTTCTAACTGCCTTTAATCGGTCTGGTGGAGGCATGTATATCCCTCCGGCTAAGAAACAATTGCCCGGTTCAATATGAATATAGTATCCGGCAAATCCTGCATTCCTTCCTCCAGGAACAATAAAGCCCCCGAAATTAGTTTTGTATGGCGATTTGTCGTTTGAAAATCTTATGTCGCGGTTGATTCTGAAAATACAATGTTTGGGTTCGAGATTTTTTACAGAAGTATCGAATTGTGATATATCAACAATAATTTGTGCTATGAATTGCTCAAATTCTTTTTTTACTTTTTGGTAAGTTGGTTTATTTTCATGAAACCACTCTTTGTAATTATTTTCTTTTAAATCAGAAAGAAACTGTAGTATGTTTTTATTTAACATGATTTTAAATTTTAATGATTATCAAAGATAAAATATTTTCAAAACAAGATGTTGCCAATTGATTCCATATTCATGTATCTTTACAAATAATAATGGTAATAGGTTTAAATTAAGGATATGAGACAAGAAATACTAAATAGATTTTTAAGATACGTGCAAATAGACACACAATCGGACGAAAATTCAAAAACCTTTCCCAGCACTCAAAAACAGTTCGATTTGGCTAATTTATTAGTTAAAGAATTAAATGAAATAGGATTAACAGATGTTGAAGTTGATAAGTATGGATATGTAACGGCAACACTTCCTTCTAACATTGAAAAGGATATTCCTGTAATAGGATTTTTGGCTCATATGGATACAGCACCTGATATGAGTGGCACTAAAGTGAGACCACAGATTTTTGAAAATTATAATGGAGAAGATATTACATTAAATAAAGAATTAAATGTTCATTTATTGCTTAAAGATTTTCCTGAATTAAAAGATTATAAAGGTCAAACATTAATCACTACAAGTGGAAATACACTTTTAGGAGCCGACGACAAAGCTGGAATTGCAGAGATTATAACTGCAATGGAATATTTGATTAAAAATCCGGAAATTAAACATGGAACAATAAAAATTGCTTTTACACCCGACGAGGAAGTGGGTAGGGGAGTTGATCATTTCGACCTTACGAAGTTTGATGCTGATTATGCTTATACTGTTGATGGAGGCCCAATTGGAGAGTTAGAATACGAAAACTTTAATGCTGCCGGTATTGCAATTCAGATTCAAGGTAGAAATATTCATCCTGGAAGTGCAAAAGGCAGAATGATTAACGCCATTCTTGTTGCTGCAGAATTAAACGATATGCTACCGATTGAGCAGCGCCCAGAGTTAACTGAAAATTACGAAGGGTTTTTTCATATCATCAGATTTATGGGAACTGTTGAAACTGCAGAAATTCATTATATTATTCGTGATCACGACAGAGAAAAATTTGAACAAAAAAAAGATTTAATTAAAAATGTGGTAAAACTGATTAACCAAAAATATAATCAGGAAGTAGCAAAATATAAGTTGGAAGATCAATATTACAATATGCGTGAAAAAATTGAGCCGGTATATCACATTGTTGAGCAAGCAAAACAAGCCATGATTGAATTGGGGATTACCCCGGTTATAAAACCAATTCGTGGAGGGACTGATGGTGCAAGGCTTTCATACATGGACTTACCCTGTCCGAATATATTTACAGGGGGGCATAACTATCATGGAAAACATGAGTTTATTCCATTGGAATCGATGGAAAAAGCTATTCAGGTGATTTTAAAAATAATTGAGAAATCTACAACATAAAAAAAGGCTTACCAATTTTGGCAAGCCTTTTTTACACTAGCTATGAAATTCAGTTTTTATTGAACTAAAGTATAATCGTGTACTTCAGTATCTGCATTAAATACGGTCATTCCTCCTTCTGAAACCATTGTATCATACATCATACCATTAGCACCATATAGCAATGTCTTTGCATCGTAACCGATCACTTTTAAGTAAGCAGCAACAAATGCAGATGTTTGACCAGTGTAGCAATAAACTACAACAATTTTATCTGTAGGTACAGTTTTAAGTTCCTGAGAATAAGAAAGTGATGCGCTTGGAGTATATTGTACTGCACCTGGTATATGTCCAACTTCGTAATGTGCCTGACTCCAGTAATTAATGGTATAATTTGTACTACTATTCGTGAAAGCATCATCTTTTGTAATTGTTGCAGGAGTGAATCCGTTTGCAAATAGTTCTTCTACGCGTGCACGAAGAATTGTTTCTCCGGTAGATTTGCCAGTATTTATTTCAGGAAGAGATCCTTCTTCATTTTTTGTACCAGCTTCTGTTACCATAAATGCAGCTTTAGAATTCCCAACATTACCTGTCCAGGGAGTACTTGTTGCTGCATTCCAGGAACTCATCCCCCATTTCAGGGCTTTTACATTCGTGTATCCTAACATACGCAATAAGGATGCTCCATAACTTGCCCCTTGTCCGCTAAGACAAACAATTGCAACGGTTTCTTTTGATCCAAGTGCATTTTCTTCATAATGGGTTAATAAATCACCAAAAGCTACATTCACTGCTCCACTAATGTGTCCAGCTTCATAAGTTGCAGCATCGCGAATATCAATGATATACATGCCTGTGCTTTGAGTTAAAACTGCACTATTTACATCGGTTGCTGTAATCATTGCTGGAAAAGGTGCAGTATTTACATATTCTCCAAGGTATTCAACAAGTACCTGTGATTCATTAATACTCGGTTCGTCGTCTTCACAAGCAGTAAAGAATAAGACCGCGAATAAAATACTTAAGAATAAAATTTTAGTGTTTTTCATAATCGTAATTTTAGTTTTTGTAAAACGTATTTATTTATTAATTAATTTCCGGTTTTCCATGATGCAGGTAGTTCGCCATCTACAGTTATTTTTGATGTTGCACCAATTTCCCAGTCTAACAAATCATCTTCGAATAAGTACAATTCCTTATTGACTAAAACACCACCTTCATCTCTAACATGGCAGTTAGAAGAGCAACTTGCTCCATCAGAAACTTGAGTTCTTTCTGTCCATCTTAAAATATTGTGTGGAGTTGTAAAATTGTAAGTCGGCAATGCATCAAAGTTTGGATAAGCGCCAGATTGATAGGCATCCCAATTTTCAGGAGCTGCCAATGTTCTTCTAACCAAAACAAAATTGAAACCTGTTTTGATATCAGGAATAGGATTTTTAGCTATTTTAAATCCAAGATAGGCTGGGATTACAGCTCCTGCACCACTTTTACTTTCTTCAAAATTAATATGACATTGACCACAGTTGTTGTAATCTTGTGAATGGCATACCTGGCAGTTGAAATCATCGTAATGAGTAGAATGATAGTTGTTTGCAGCTTGAATACTTGAATGACAATTTTCACATTCTGGTAATTTTGTATATGCATATCGCTGTTCAACGGATTTTCCATCACCATGAAGTTCTGATCCGCTGTGGCAGTCTAAGCAAGTGTAACCATTTTCAGTTAAATGCACATCAGGTTGAGTTCCTACAGCAACTCCCAAATAAGCATGACCACCTCTTGATGAGTGACAACTAACACAAACATTTATCATGTCGGGAGTTTTGTTAAAAGAATGCCCGTTAGATAAACCACCTCCTGCAGCAAGTGGACGAACAATATGACAGTTTCCACAAGTACCATGACAAGTTGCACAATTAGCATTGTAACCTTCGATCTGATGTTCTGGTAGTTGATCAAAATCTTCAGGTCCATCAAATCCACTTCGAATGGCTACTTTTCTTTTTTGTCCGGTTCCGTGATGAATACTTGTACTAAAATCATTTGCTATTTCAGGGTGACAGCTACCACATTTTTCATCATAATACATAGAAGGATGAGATATAAAATCACCTGAATGGGCTACCGTTTTATCAGAAGTTTTATCAGTTCCATTATGACAATAAACACATCCCATAGAATAGTGACCCGAAGTTTTGAAATCTTCATATCCATCGCCGCCCATATAAACTCTGTCGTAAGGTTCATAATGAGGAGCATCACCTCCACAACCACCAGCTACCACAATGGTGTCAGGAGAGTACACTTCTTTTAAGTAATCATAATTAGTATGGCATCCTTCGCATGATGCAACTGATTCTCCTTCAGTTTCGAACGTAATTGTTTTTTCTGTACAACTGTAGTTTAGTAAAATTAATACAGCTATAAAAAATAAAAAACCTAGTCCTTTAATTTTCTCTTTCATGACATGTGTTTTTTTAATCCTTTTTGATAATAATATTTATGGATAAAGATGAATGTTTCCTGTGTTATTCCAAAGTTTTAGGGCATGTCATACACTATGTAAAAACATGATTTGACACATTTCAATATATGATATACATCAGTTTTTGAGCAGATTTTTGTATCTTTGGAAACTATAATTGACATTAAAAATAGCAATGGGAAAAGATAAGCAGTATTCAAGTTGCACAGTTAGCTCATATCCCTGCCGGTGTTTTGAGAAACTGAGTAATGAGGAAATGGATTTTCTAAATAGCAATACTGTAAGTGTAAAATACAAAAAAGGTGAGATAATCTGCAAACAGGGAAGTTATGCTTCACATATTATGTTTATTGAACTAGGGTTGGTTAAAGTCTTTCTTGATGATGGTATAAACTGTTTGGTTTTAAAAATGATTTCTACCGGGAATATGCTTGGTTTATCAGCAATTAATGAAGAACACACTACATTTCAGTATTCAGCAATGTCTTATTTAGATACTGTTGTAAATCAAATTAATATCGTTGCTTTTAGGAAATTACTTAACACAAATTCTGAATTTGCAAAAAGTGTTATTGATATCTTAAGTGCAAATAGTGTACAGATTAATGGACGGTTCTTTTGCCTTACTCACAAACAATCCTATGGAAGATTAGCTGATATCATATTATGCTTAGCAGATCGTGTATTTAAAGCAAAGGAATTTGATTTGCCATTATCACGTAAAGATTTAGGTGAATTATCATCTATGAGTCCTGAGACAGTTATCAGAATGTTAAAAAAATTCAAGGAGGACAAATTAATCGAAATGGATGGTAAAAATTTCAAGATACTTGATTACGACCGATTAAAAAGAATAAGCGAAACGGGATAAATATAATTACCATAATATATTAAAAAAGGGAGCAGCTAATTGAAGTGCTCCCTTTTTTATTGTTATTTCGTGTTCGAATTTACCAGATCTTTTGCATTTGAATCAAATACTTTTTTGCTACCTGATTCAATTCCTGGATAAATCATTTCAGGATCACCGATATTAAGATCTAAAGCATTCTCAGATTTTCCAGTTTCAGATTTCCCATAATAGGTTAAATTCCTCCACTGGTTACTTGAATTATCTGTATTTATGTACCACTGTGCAAAATAATATGAATCATACTGATAGTAAGCTCGCACTTCCATGCCATAATTTGCATAATAGTATCCTGTTCGGTATTGCACACCATCACTTGGTATAATTATATTATCCACTGTTTCGTCATAAGCATTAAAGTTTACAAAAAATGGACTTAGACTATAACCACTTGAATTTGTAACATAAAAGAAAATAAAATCATAAGTAATAAGGTTGTAAGAAGAATAAGAAGTTAAATCGACAGTATTATCCCAGGAAAGTTCTTCTCCAACGACTGTTCCTCCCGTAGTTTTTCCTGAAGTCTCTGCTGTATAATCTACCGAAGTATCATCAATTTTTACAAATCGAACATATTCGTCTGGAGACATGGTTTTTGTTTCGTAATCAACAGTCACATCAATATCGGTAAATAAGGGGTTATTAAACTGAACAACGTTGATGTAATTATAATAGGAAGTTTCGTTTTCTCCACCACTATTTTTAACCCATAAGGTCACATCAAAAGTTCCGGAACTTGTATAAGTAACTATTGGATTTTGATCGGTTGATGTAGATGGAATTCCACCTTCAAAGGTCCAAAACCATTGATCAGGGCTATTTGAAGACTGATCTGTAAAAGAAATATCTATTTCAGTATCAGTAGAATAGTATTCAAATGCACTAAAGTTAGCTTGTGGCGGATCTACAGGTTTTTCACAACTAAAAAAGAATAAGGGCACGATAAGAGCCAGACTTAATTTTAAAAATTTAGTATTTCTCATTGGGATAGGGTTTTAATTAGTCGATCCTTAATTA
>DMBU01000028.1 GCA_003446015.1 Bacteroidales bacterium
AAAAATTTATCTTTTGTGGCATTTAATTCGTTTAGAAGTATATTTTGATTTTTTAATTGTTCTTCTGCCTTTTTACGTTCTGTAATATCTGAAATAATACCTTCTAAAATAAGATCTCCATCTTTTTTATAAACATTAAAAATACGGTCATAAAACCAATGCAGATTTTTGTTTATATCATAAATTCTATACTCAATCTCATAAGTTTTACCAACTATAATATTTTTTAATACCTTATCGATTTTGGGGACGTCTTCAGGATGCAGTGATTTGGTCCATTCACTTGTATCTTCCACAATATTCTTAGGATCAAATCCTAAAATATCTTTGATTTTTGATGACCAATACAGAGCACCTTTATTTAAATTATTAATATATGTGATCTCAGGAGAGTTTTCTGTTAGTCTTCTGTATTTTTCGTTTAGCTCAGCAGTAGATTGATCAAACTGTTGAGTAAGATCTTTTAAAAGCTCATCACTGGCTTTAATTCCATGTTTGTCAAGAATGTTTTTAATTTGATTAAGCATTTTCTTGTATAAATTTTATTCTAAACTAACCTTTAATAACTTATAGATTAATTGGCAAGTTATAGCAAAAAGAATTGAAATATACAGGTGTTTTTACCCGATTATCTGAAAATTAGTATAATATTTTATGTAAATTCCGGTTTATATTCATATTAACCCTAACAGTAAATAAATGAAAAAGTTGTTCTTAGTACTTTTAATACTATATAACTGCATACAGATTTTTGCACAATCGCAGTCTGAAAAAATTAATTTGCTTATTCTGACTCAAAAATATTCGGAAGCATTAAGTAAAAGTGAAGAGCTCATAAATACTTATCCTGACAATGCATATTTTCATTATCAAAATTCTATGGTAAACAAATTAATGTATCGTTATCCGCAAGCTTTTATTTCCATACAAAATGCGCTAAACTTAGAACCAGAAAATATTGAATTTCTTACAGAATACGCTATATTACTAGAAAAAAAGGAGAAAGAGAAAGAAGCTACCGAGATTTTCTCACTAGTATTTGACAAAAATAATAATCATTTTTATTCAGGAATTTGGCTTGGTAATCATTACTTAAAAGCAAAAAAGTTTGATGATGCCTTGAACGTTTTAAACCAACTATATAGCAATGATACATTAAATGCTTATGTTACCAGAAGTATTGGTTTGTGCTGGTATAAGAAAGGAGATAGTAAAAATTCAAAATTATGGTTCTTTAAGGCAATTCAATTAGATAGTACAGATATTAAAGCATATAAATATCTTTTTTCAACATATGCAGCAAAAGAAGAATTTGACCTGGCATTTCAAACCATTGATAGAGCCATTGAAATAGAACCCCAGGATAAGTCTTTATATGTTTTGAAAGGTGATTTACATGTTATTCGAAATCATCATTATAAAGCAGTTGATGCTTATTTAAAAGCCTATGAACTGGATATTAAGGATGAAGAAGTTCTTAGAAAACTGGGTCTAAGCTATTTTAAAACAGAAAAATTTGATAAAGCCAAATATTTCTTGTTACTCTCGGATAAAGTGGCAATGAATTTAGAAGTATATAAACATTTGGGATTAGTTTATAGACGTGAAAACAAGCCCGATTCAAGTACACTTTACTTTGAAAAAGCGCTTGACATATTAAGAACAGATAATAATACCTTATTTGACATCTATATTGATATTGCAGAGAATCATCTGGGACTAGGAAATTATCGTCATACTATTATGTGGTATGAAAGGGCTCTGAACCTCGAACTAATGGGGATTTGGTCGGTTAGTTCTAAGAATGGGATTTTAATTGACCTAGCTTCAGTATATTCCGATAAAATGAATGATAAGCAAAAGGCCATTGAATATTTGAAAAAAGTTACCAATGATAATAGCATCATACTTTTAAATAAGGAAAATTATTACTCTTATGCTCAAAAAGAAATATCCAGACTGAAAGAAGAACTCTTTTTTGAAGGAAAGTTATAAATTGCAAAAAAAAACCTGCTCTATAAAGCAGGTTTTCGTCAGTTAATAAAACTACTAATTAATTAGATTTTGAGCGTAATCTAATCCTTTTCTTATAAATTCTTTTGTTATTTTCCCGGTAGGATCAACGGTTTCGTAGATTCGTTCCGGAATTATAAGTTTATCAAACTTAAAACCTTCGCGCATTTTAAATTGATACTTTTTCAAATGAATTTGTTTACCAATTTCGTGTAGTTGATGTTCGTCGTATTCGAAACCAAGTAACTGAATAGCTTCACTTACCAGCTTAAGATCATATATCCCCCGGGCAAAGAAACAAACTGCAATACTTGATAAGATTTGGCGAATAGCTTCTTCGTCTAACAATTTATCAATAACCTGTTCAGGGCTTAAATCTGTTTTAATTAAATCCTTTTGATCTACCGAATAACCTCCATTATCTAAATGACTATGTCGTGCTCCGATTAAAAATCCCAGATAACCTGCTGGACCTGTATGATAACCGGGCATTTCATTTTTGCCAAATTGCATAGCAAATTCTTTGCCTCCATATACCGATGAAGCAAAACTAACTCCTTTGGCACATGCACGTAAAAATTCAGTTGTTGGTTTTGCAATGTTTTTTACCAGCTCAATATATGCTTCGGCATCACCCCAGTTTATAGAAATATTATTTATATCATCACTAGTAATTTTTTTCTTCTCTAACATTTCGGTTATCCATGCAAGAACAACACCCATACTCATGGCATCAACACCAACTTGTTCAACAACATCAATTAATTTGAGAAGACCTTTTGGTTCTGTAATTCCAACCATGGTTCCCAATGAGTAAATTAATTCGAAATCGTAGCAAACAGGAGTGGTTTTATAGAAATACGGATCATCATCGTAAGCTTCTCTCAGGTATGCCAGGTGGATACATGCTACCGGACAGTGAGCACATGCTACACGACGAGCCAAATGATGCTTCGCGATTTCTTCTCCGGTTACAGGCTCTATTGCATCTGTTGAACTCATTTGAAGATTTTTTACCGGCAAGGCTCTGGCAGAATTTAACGATTTAATATTTATGGCTGTTCCCACATCATGATATTTTTGCATTAAGGGAGATTCGGTTGCCATATTGTATATTTTGTCATATAACAGGCGATATTCTTTTTTATTGCTAACCTCAATCATCTGTTTCCCAGAAATAACAATCCCTTTGAGCATTTTACTTCCAAAAATAGCTCCTAATCCTAATCGTCCAAAATGCCGATAAGTTTCGGTTGTTACATTTGCAAAAGTCGACATGTTTTCACCAGCCAAACCAATCCTAAATATAGCTCTTAGTCCTTCGCCACCTTCAGTTTGTCGCATTACACGTGCAGCAATGGAACCATCTTTCATTCCCCACAGAGTGGTTGCATTTTTAAAAACAACCTTACCGTTTGCTATTGAAAGATAGATTGGGATTTCACTTTTTCCTTTAATTACAATTGCTCCGTAACCTGCCATTCGAATAGCAATAGCGCTTCGACCACCAGCATGGCTTTCACCTAAATCGCCCGTATGAGGTGATTTAAACATGGCACAAGTTTTTGAGGCTAAGGGGAAAACTCCGGTTAACGGACCAACTGCAAAAATAATGGGTGATTCAGCATCGAAGGCATCAATTCCTTCAGGACATTCTTCTAATAGCAATTCAGTTGCAACTCCGGTTCCTCCAAGGTATTTTTCAAAAAGGTCTTTACGATCTTTAATAAAATACTTCTTTTTAGATAAGTCGATATATAAAACCCTTGATAACGTATCATTCTGCAACATGGTCAACTCCTTTCACATCTTTAATTAATTCAAGTACTTCGTATGGACAATAATATACGCAATATCCACACTGTATGCATATTACCGGTTTATCATCATGTTCGTTCCAATACACGGCATCAATAATACAAGCATCTTTACATAATCCACAACCAATGCATTTCGAAGATTTTAACCGAACACCACCACCTTCTTTTGGCACTAATGCTCCTGTAGGACAAACGCTGGCACAAGGAGGGTTCACACAAGAACGACAAACAATAACATTGTAGCCTTTGGATATTCCACCGGCCGATTTTATTCCAATACATGTATTTGATAAACCAGCATTTCCGCTTCTTCTTGAGCATGCAAACATGCAGCTTTGGCAACCGACACATCGCATGGCATCTTTTACAGCAAGTTTCATAAATTTCAATAATTAATGAGTAGTAATAAGGAGTACGAAATAATGAATAAATTTCCAATAAATTGTAACAAATATCAAGGATTTGTGAATGAAATAACAGATAAAAATGGGATAAATTTCTTATTTATACTAAAACTCACCATTTAAAACGTTTGCGAAAAACCTGAAATGCTATTATTTTTTAATTAAGATCTAATTTAGTACTTTTATATAGATTTATTTCAGTGATTATGAACCTGAATGTATTTGAAAAGTTTATTCTTTTGAGTCTCGATTCAAAAAAAGGAAAGTTCCTGATAGACACTATGTCATTGAACTATGGCATTGCTGGTGCTATTTTAATGGAGTTGTCGGAATTAAATAAAATCAATATTGAAAGGAAAAAGTTGATTTTGGTTGATTCAAAACTAACAAAAAACCAGGTTATTGATGGATGTATTAAATTAATTTATAACTCAAAGAAAAACAGAAGGATTAAATACTGGATAAATAAAATTGGAAATAATTCTACCGGGTTTAAAAAACAAATTTTAAATGAACTTAAGCTTAAAGGAATTATAAAAATAGAAAAAAACAGTTTTTTGTGGGGTTTGATCAACATTTACAGATACCCCATTTTGAATACAAAACCAGTTGATGAACAAACTAGTAAATTAAGAAAAATTGTTTTGGAAAATGAGAAACCCGATTTAGAGAGTATCCTCTTACTGAGTTTAATGAATAGTTGTAAATTAACTAGAATTCTTTTTATAAATAAAAAGGAAAATAGAGCTGCAAACAAAATAATTAAAGAATTGACCCAAAACATTGAGATAAGTAATACTGTTAGTCAAGCCTTAAAAGAAATACAAACTGCCGTTTTAGTTGCAACAACTTCTGCATTTATTGGATCATCGTCAAATTAGAAGTTAGAATTCAGAATACAGAAGCATGCAGCATGCAGCTTGTAGCTTGCAGCATTTATCTTTAAACTTTTATCTTATTAAGTTGCATCAATAAAGTAAAACCGGCCAAAACTAAAAATACAATACCAGATAATAACAAAGCTGCCTGTAAACTAAAATGATCGGTATACCATCCAACAATAGGCCCGATGATTGCAAAGAAAATTCTTATTACAAAATTCCTGACCGACAAAACAGTTGCTCTTATATCAGAATTGCACAATTGGTTTATGTAATCTTTTAAAATGGGTGTAGCAATTCCTCTTACAATATAAAATATAAAAAGTATACCAATTCCCCATAAAGCATTTATCCTGCTAAGTATAATATATCCAAAAGGAATTAAAATTGTAATGCCAATCATTATTTTGATTTGTTTTAGCTTCATTTCTATTTTATGAGCTATCATTGCACTGAATCCAACAGTTAAATTGAGAATTGTCCAGAGAACGCCGAATAAACTGACAGGCAATAAAATCAATTCAAAATATGGCTGAACAAACCATGCCATAGTTAAGGTTGATGCTCCAATCACCGAAGAAAATATAATATTCCATTTAAGTTCGTAATTGTCGTGCAAAGCATATTTTACAATATTCAGCACGTCTACAAATTTCATTTTAACCAGTTTCTTGTGTCTTATTGGTTCAATAAGCATCAATGCAGCGGGAATTCCAATAAACGCAACCATGGTTTGAGCATAATAAGGATACCTTAAACTTAAAGTTGCAAGCAAACCACCTATTATTCCTGCAATAGCTTCTGCAAAATTGCCCACAGAAACCATACGGCCTTCATATTTTATGTATTTATCTTTTTTCCCAGTTTCTAATAATGAATCATACAATAAAGCGGAATCGGCGCCTGAAATTAAACTTTGACCTAATCCCAGAATTACTTCAGCAATAAGAAATCCAACAAAGCCATATGAAAAACTATAGCTTAAAAAACCTAAAAATCCCAATATTGTTCCAATAACTAATGTGATTTTACGACCCAAAACATCAGCAACATAACCAGAAGGAATTTCTAAGACGACAATGGCAACAGAATAAATTGCTTGTAAAATAAACACATGTCGCATTTCCAGTCCATTGTCTTTATAGAATAGCACAACAATAGGCATAAAAAGCATAAACCATTTAGCAACTTTAATGATGTATAGCTTAATAATATTGGATTGCAGAGACTGTTGCATGATCTGAAATTTAAGCTGCAAAGATAAATTAGAATACAATAAAATTAAAAAATAAATAAGTCTTTAATTTTCGAAATTATTTTGCCTCTAAAGTTTTGTATTTTACCTTAAAACACTAGTTTTATTGGCTAAATAAATTTATTATAGAGGGTTGGTAATTGTATGAATATCACGTTTATATATCCAAAGTTTGAAAAGCTATTGGAGTCAAGAATAGAGTTAGGAACATCAGAAGGTGCAAAAAGGCATCTGGGAGACTTTAGCATGCCCCCTGCGTTGGGAATTCCAATTATGACTGCCTTGTCAAAAGATAAACACAATATTAAACTTTACGATGAAAATATAGAAGAAATAAACTTCAATGATAATACAGATTTGATTGCAATTAGTTTTTTTACTCCTCAGGCTAATTACGCTTACGATATTGCCAAAAAATTTAAGTCAAAAGGTAAAACTGTTATAGGAGGAGGAATGCATCCATCAACTATGCCCGAAGAAGCTTCTCAATATTTCGATGCCATATGTGTTGGTGAAGTTGAAGGTGTTTGGGATGAAATGTTAAATGATTTTCAGAAAGGTGAATTAAAGAAAGTTTATCATAAAGAAGTTGCTGATATAGATCTTATTCCTATTCCTGAAAGAGAGATATTCACAGGACGAGAAAATTACGATTGGGAAGCAAAACTAATACAGACTATGCGTGGATGTAGCTTTTTTTGTGAAAACTGCATTATCCCATCAGAGTTTGGACGTACTTTCAGATTTAAATCAATTGATCGGGTTATTGAGGAATTAAATTCTTCACAAATGATTGGTGATTATTATTTAATTGATGATACTTTATTTTTGCCAAACCGTGAGTGCCGTGATTACCGAACAAAACTTTTTACTGCATTTTCAGAGCTAACAGTAAAACCTCGAATTTTCATGTCAGGTTCTTTAAATACAAGTTATGATCCTAACTTTTTAAAATTATTAAAAGACGCCGGTGTTATTAATCTTTATTTGGTTACAGGATGCGATCCATATTCTGTAAAAGCATTTCAAAAAGGGGCGCAACAATATTTCGATTATGGATTGGAATTTGTTGATCGATACCAACAAGCAGGAATAGAAGTATACATCTCCGCCGGTTTAGGTTTTGATTATCAGGATAATCATGTTTTTGATATAACGCTTGATTTTGTCCGAAAAGCGAATATTAAAACAGCTGAATTTTATATCCTTACTCCATTTCCTCAAACTCCCGTTTGGCATCAGTTTAGAAAAGAAAATAGAATTTTACATTATAATTGGACCAAGTACAATACTGCAAATGTTGTATTTAAACCTAAAAATTTTACAGAACAAGAATTATTAGATGGATATATTCATTGCTGGAAAGAGTTTTATTCTGATATTAGTATTGAAGAATCGTTAAGTAATTTTGTAAAATAACACACATGAATTTTATGTTTTAAAGTATAAAGTATTTATAACTTAGAAGTTTAAATATTGTAATTTTGTTAAATAATAATCAACCAAAAAAGCTATTAACTATGGGAATGACATTAATCGAAAAAATTCTGGCAAACCATTCAAAACAAGATGTTGTTAAACCGGGAGATATATTAGATGTAACTATGGACGTTAGAGCTGCCAGGGATTTTGGAGGTGCTAACGTTGTAAAGAATATAATCGATAATGGATTAACTGTACATGATCCATCACGTACGTTTTTCACGTTCGATTGTAACCCAACAGGATCTGATCAGAAATATGCAGTAAATCAACAAATATGCAGAAACTTTGCACGTGAAAATGGAATTAAAATATATGATATTGATGCTGGTATTGGAACTCATTTATTGATCCATGAAGGAATGGCATATTCGGGTTCTACAGCTGTTACAACCGATTCTCATGCAAACATTTTGGGTGCAATTGGAGCCTTTGGTCAGGGAATGGGTGATCAGGATATAGCTGTTGCCTGGGCAAAAGGTGCTGTTTGGTTTAAAGCTCCAGAATCAGTTAAAATTAATTTTATTGGGAAAAGACCTGCTAATATAAGTGCAAAAGATATTACCTTAAACTTATTAAAACGTTTTGGGGCAAATTCATTGTTAGGTTATTCAGTTGAGCTTTATGGAGATGATATCGATAAACTAACTCTTGACGAAAGAATAACTATTTCTTCAATGGGTACCGAAATGGGAGCTATTATCTTATTATTTACTCCAAACGAAGAAATAATGAGATATAGTGAAGAACGTGCCGGGCGTAAATTAGAATTAGTAAAAGCTGACCCTGATGCTTCTTATGCTCAGGTATTTGAAGTTAACTTTGATGAATTTGAACCATTAGTTTCCCGTCCGGGTGAACCTCACGATACAGTATCTGTAAATTCGGTAAAACTTACCAAAATTGATTCTGCATTTATTGGAAGCTGTACAAATGGCCGCATTGAAGATATGCGTGCTGCCGCTGAAATTCTTAGAGGTCGTCAGGTTGCACCTGGTGTTGTGCTGAAAATTGTTCCTTCAACCGACGAAGTATGGATGCAATGCATGGATGAGGGTATTATGCAAATATTTAAAAACGCAGGGGCATTAGTTTCCAATGCTGGTTGTGCTGGTTGTGCTGCAGGTCAGGTTGGCCAAAATGGGGCAGGTGAAGTAACCATTAGTACTGGAAATAGAAACTTTCCGGGTAAACAGGGTAAAGGTGAGGTTTATTTAGCATCTCCTGCTGTGGTAGCCGCTTCAGCAGTGGCCGGATATATTACTACACCCGACGATATTCCTTTAGAACCAATGATATTCCAACCAAAATCTGATGCTACAAAAATTAGTGAGCAAAAAAATATTAAAAAAGAAGTAGTACGCCCTAAAGTTCTTGAAGGAAGAGCTTGGTATATTCCAAAAGACAATATTGATACGGATATGATTTTCCATAATCGATATTTAGCAATTACCGATATTAAGGAGATGGGACAATATACTTTTGATAATTTAAAAGGATATGAAGATTTTGCAAAGCAAGCTAAACCCGGCGATATGGTAATTGTTAGCAAAAATTTTGGTAGTGGAAGCTCGCGTCAACAAGCCGTTGATTGTTTTACATCACTCGGTGTTCAGGCGGTTATTGCTGAAAGCTTCGGAGCTATCTACGAACGAAATGCAATTAACGCAGCTTTCCCAATTCTTACTTATAAATCTTTAGATGGATTAGATCTGAATGATAAAGATGAAATTAAAGTTGATTTGGAATCAGGAATAATTACAAATAAACGAAATGGTAAAACTGTTCAGGCTAATCCTTTTTATGATGTTCAGATGGATATATACCAGAACGGGGGAATCTTTTAAATAATTAGAAGGCAGAATACAGAATTCAGAATACAGAAGATGATGAGTAGTTCTTTTAAGGATTTGTTAGTATGGCAAAAAGCTCATGAATTTGTTTTGGATGTTTATAGATTTACTAAAGATTTTCCAAAAGATGAGTTATTTGGCTTAACATCTCAATTTAGAAGAGCTGCAGTTTCTATTCCTGCAAATATTGCGGAAGGATATACGAGAAAAGGAGAAAAAGATAAATTAAGATTCTATAACATTGCTCAAGGATCTGTTGAAGAATGTAGGTATTATATCATTTTATCAAATGATTTGGGATATATAAAGAATTCTGAGATTGATAAATTATTGGAAGAAATTAGTAAAATGTTAGTTTCTTACATGAGTAAAATTAATCAGAATTCTGACTACTGATTTCTGAATTCTTATCAATTAGAAGCAAAGAACTCTATAAAAAAGATAAAATAAATAAAAAGTAAACATATGAATCCAAAAACTTTTGTAGAAAAAATATTTAATGCTGAATGTGGGAGTATCGTATTTAGCAAACCCGATATCGTTTTAACTCACGATAATACAGCAAGTATCAAAAAAACATTTGAAAAAATGGGTGGCGATAAGGTATTTGATCCTAATCAGTTATTAATTGTGTTGGATCATAATGCCCCTCCAACAGATGCTAAATTAGCAACAGATTATCAGGCAGTACGCGACATCGTAAAATATCAGGGAATTGACAAGTTTTATGATGCAGGTAAAGGAATTTGTCACCAAATTATGTCATACCATGCAATGCCTGGAATGGTTATTGTCGGTAGTGATAGTCATACGTGTACAGCTGGTGCTTTTAACTCAATGGCTGCCGGAATTGATAGAACAGAAGCTGCAGGTATTTGGAAAAAGGGTGAAACATGGTTTCGAGTACCTGAATCAATTAAAATTACGTTGAAAGGAAAATTAAACGAAGGTGTTTATGCAAAAGATCTTTCGCTATGGATTATTGGAATGATTGGTTCCGATGGAGCCGATTATATGTCAATAGAGTACCATGGCGAAGGCGTGAAAACGTTGAATATTTCAGATCGTATGACCATTGCTAATTTAGCATCAGAGATGGGAGCAAAGAATGCAGTTTTTCGTGCTGATGAAGTTTTAGCTAAATTCTATGGTAAGGATAAGATTGAAGGTGTTTGGGCTGATGAAGGAGCAAAGTATCTAAAAGAAATTGAAATTAATTTAAGTGATATTTTTCCTTTGGTTGCAGCACCACATCATGTTGATAATGTAAAAGCAATCTCAGAAGTTCAAGGTACTAAATTAAATCAAGGTGTTATAGGTACTTGTACAAATGGTCGTTTAGAAGATATGCGTATAGCAGCAGAAATTCTGGATGGACAGAAAGTTGCCGATGGATTTCAGTTATTAGTAATTCCTGCTTCGCAAAAAATATATTTACAGATGATTGAAGAAGGAATCATTACAAAAATGATTCATGCAGGAGCTACAGTTTTAAGTGCGTCGTGTGGTCCATGTTTAGGAACCGGACAAGGTATTCCGGCAAATGGATTTACAGTAATTTCTACTGCAAACAGGAACTTTAAGGGTCGTATGGGAAATAAAGAGGCTTCTATATATTTAGCTTCTCCTGCAACTGTTGCTTTTTCTGCTATTGCGGGTGAAATTACCGATCCACGTGGCAAAAAATACAACGATAAATTTCCTTATCAGAAGGCAGCAGGTTCAACAGTTGATATTAAACCTGGAGATAATAGAAAATTGGGTAATGTGTGGAATTATACCGATGCTGATAATATTAATACGGATCAAATGTTTGCAGGAAATTTAACTTATAATGTATTGAGTTCAGATGCGCCTGCAATTATGCCACATTTATTTGCCGGATTTGATGAGAATTTCCCTAAGACTGTAGCTGCTGGTGATATTATTATTGCAGGTGAAAACTTCGGTTGTGGAAGCTCACGGGAGCATCCTGCTGTTGGTTTGGCACATGCTGAAATTAAAGCAGTAATTGTTAAATCATCTAATCGAATCTTTTATCGTTCGTGCATTAATCAGGGTTTAGCCCTAATCGTTAATCCTGAAATTGTAAACGCATACAACGCCGGTGATCAAGTTGAGATCATGTTCAATAAAGGAATCGTGAAGATTGGTGATAAAGAAATTAAATTTGCACCACTACCTGACAAGTTGATGGAGATAATCGAGAAAAAAGGATTGGTGAATGCAATGAAATCAGAAGCTTAGTCGAGTTAGTTTAACTCGATAAAAAAGTCACTTTAGACCTGTTGAAAAGTGGCTTTTTTCATTCTTACAAATAAAAATATAAATAATAGCGATTATTTTTTCTGGTTAAAGATATTTTTATACTTTTGCAACGCTGAAAAGCTACTGGTCTAGTAGCTCAGTTGGATAGAGCAACAGCCTTCTAAGCTGTGGGTCACAGGTTCGAATCCTGTCTAGATCACACAAAATAGTCATTGTAAATACATTGACTATTTTTTTTAACTCTTTATTTATTAACCTTATTTTAAAATTTATGAAACACTTTTTTTTCTTATTATTCACAATAACGTTTTTAACTATATTATTAATAAGTTGTGATGAAGATTCTCCTAATCAAAAACCAATTGCTGCTTTTAGTATAAATGACAGTTCTGCATTTATTGGAGATACAATGACTTTTGTAAATCTATCAGAAAACGCTGCAAGTTATATGTGGTCATTTGGCGACGGTGTAATTTCAACTGAAGAAAATCCTTTTCACATATACTCAACTAAAGGGATTTTTTCCATTGAATTAATGGCCATTAATGAGGAAGGAGTCGATACCTCATCAATATCTATTTTAATTGAGAAAAAGATAATTGATAAAGAAACAATAATTGGTAAATGGAATGTTGAAAGTCAAAACAAAGTTCAATATGTATCTTTTGAATTCAACGATTACGGAAATTTTATTATTGAATTACAGAACACTAATTTTTCTTTTGGTTTTTACGAAATCCTTGGCGAAAATACAATAGAATTAATTGATCTGGGAATCATTAATTTTACAGAAATTAATGAAACTGATATTAGTTTCAAATTAACACCTTATTCTAATCAAGCCAATGTAATTACAATTGGGGCAACAAAAATTGCGGTTACAAATAACAGTGCAAAATCAAAGTTGTTATGTAGGTTATGGGAATTAGCAAGCATGGATGGTAATGCAGTTGAATCATATGGAATTGAAACTGTCGTTGGATTTTCAAATTCAGGAACCTACTTTGTATATTATAGCGAAGATGATAATTCTGAAGAAATTGGGAAGGCTTTTTGGACATGGAAGGATGCAAGTGAAGAATATATGTGTTACTCTTGGGAGGAAACCCCAATTTGTGATGGAGAAAATGTGGTAAGTATTGATGTTAGCGAAACAGAATTGATAACTAAAGAGAACGAATCCATAAGTAAATTTAGACCATTGTCATCTGTCTATTCAAAAAATACAAACCATGTCCCACTTAAACAAAACAAGGTTTTTAATAACATCCTAGGCAAATAATAAGAATCTTTAAATTTGGGTTACTGAATAAAGTTCTTTAATTAAGAGAGTTTTATTTAAGTAAAAAATCATAACTTCTCAAATTGGATATTGGCTGAAATTTTAATACCTTGTAAAGGTAATCCATCTAAATTAAAAGGCTATGTCAAACGTTTTACTTAAATACCTTGAAGAGCGATATAAATACCGGGTTCCAAAAAAAGAATTAAAATCACTTGGACCTGTTATTACCATATCACGAGATTTTGGGTGCCCGGCAAATTTATGTGCTGCTGATTTGGCAGAACTAATAACTAAAACTGAAGGAAAAGGACAAGAACCCTGGAAAGTAATTAACAAGGAAATTCTTAACCAGGCAGCAATGGATTTAGGTTTAAGTCCTGAAAAAATTGAGTTTGTTTTCAAATTTGAAAAGCGCAGTGCAGTGGACGAGATTTTAGAATCTATTTCGAGCAAATATTATAAAAGTGAGCGAAAAATTAAGACTACTATTGGTGAGGTAATTCGTTCAATAGGTGAAAATGGTCGTGTAATTATTGTTGGCAGAGGAGGCTCAGCACTTCTTAAAGATATTCCAAATTCGTTACATGTACGATTAATAGCTCCTTTTGAGTTTCGGGTGAGGGGTGTAAGTAAAAGGCATCAGATTTCCTATAACGAGGCTAAAAAGCTTACCGAAGAAATGGATAATAAAAGAGCTCAATTAAAATATGATTTTGCGGGCCGACCTTTAGATGATAATGACTATGATTTGATACTTAATTGTGAAAGATTTAACCCTGAAAATATTGTGGAATTAATGGCAAAAGCTGCTGAGATTCGAGGTTTGTTTTAAGTATTTTTGAACTAAATAAAATAAAAGTCCGGCTTAAACCGGACTTTCTTTATCTATGCAAGTTTGAGGCAAATAAACCAGAGTGAGTTAATGGAATTGCATAGAGTTTTTAGTAAGAAGAAAGCCCGGAGGCTTTCTTCAAATACAATTACTTTTTAATAAATTGTTTTACGATTGGGTCTTTTTCATCTTCTACTGAAATGATATAAGAACCTGCAGGTAAATCAGAAATGTTAATTTCTTTTACATTACCTTCAATCTCAACAACTTTAACTAATGAACCGATCATGTTGTAAATACTAACAGTTCCTTGTTTAGTTCCATTAAGAACATTTACATTAATGTAAGAACTTGCAGGGTTAGGATAAACAAGAATATCAGTTGATGCTTCGTTTCCAAGAACTTCTGAGTTTGAATTTCCACCCATGAAGTAAGCAAAACCAGTAGCTGTTACATTAATTGTATAATC
>DMBU01000077.1 GCA_003446015.1 Bacteroidales bacterium
CATTAATCGGAGGTGTTTTTACGATTTATTTTACATCAGGAATTGTCAGTATTCCTGCTATTATTGGATTTATAACCTTATTCGGAATTGCAACCCGAAACGGAATCTTATTAGTTTCAAACTACCAATATTATAAAGCAAAAGGAACAGATTTAGATGTTTATATCACCAGTGGATCTGCCGATCGATTAAATCCAATATTAATGACTGCTTTAACGGCTGCCTTAGCACTTGTACCATTAGCATTGAGAGGCGATGCAACAGGTAACGAAATACAAAGTCCAATGGCGAAAGTTATTTTGGGTGGTTTGTTAACATCAACATTGTTAAATATTTATGTTCTGCCAATCATATATTTTTTAATACATAAAAAGGAGACTGAAAATGAAAAATAGAAAACTAATCTTTCTTTACATCTTTTTTATTTTCTCAACAAATGTTTTTTCTCAAACTTTTAATGATGTATTAAAGGCTATTGAAGAAAACAATACAGATTTACAAGCAGGAGAAAAGCTTGTGGAAAGTAAAAGATTTGAATATAAACAGGACAATTTACCGGAAGGGCCAGAACTATCCTATGGATATTTCCCGAATAATTCAACTGTTCCAGGACCAAAGGAAGTATTTGAAGTAACTCAATCATTTCAAATGCCATGTTACTATAGAAATCAATCTGCGTATTCGAAATTGATGATTTCACAGGAGGAATTGAATCATTTGGTATTGAGACAAAATATTTTAAGCGAAGCAAAAACCCTTTTAGTAGAGTATGTTTTTTTAATGAAAAAAATATCTGTTGCAGATAAACGCCTGAAATTTGCCGAAGATACATATAACGCATATCTAATTCGCTTAGAACTTGGTGATGCAAATGTACTGGAGATAAATAAGGCTAAATTGCACTTGCTTCAGGTTCAAAAACAAGAGAAGGAACTTAGAACTAATGTTTTGACTATAAAGGAAAAACTTCGAAATCTAAATGGAGGTCTTGATTTAAGTTTAAATGTGGATGAATATCCGAAGGAAAGTTTAATAGAAATTGATTCTTTATTATTTGAAAAATTAGCAAGCGATCCTGAAATATTGTTTAATCAAAAAGCTGTTGAGGCATCTCAGAAACAAATTCAGGTAACTAAAAATTTACAATTACCTAAGTTTAGAGTAGGTTATGGCAGCGAAACAGTGGTTGATGAGAAATTCAAAGGTGTGTTAGTTGGGCTGACGATTCCTCTGTGGGGAAGTAAAAATGCCATACAAAAAGCTAAAATAGAATCAGCGTATTTCGATTTAAACACTATTTCCATAAAGCAATCAAAGATTGCAGATACCAAAATCAAAGTTGGTAATATTCAATCTTTACAAGAAAGTCTGACAAGCTATGAAACTGTTTTAAGTTCTGTAAATAATGAAGAACTGTTAAGTAAATCTCTTGATTTGGGCGAAATCTCTTTAATAGATTTCTTTACTGAAATGTTTTATTATTATGAGATTTACGATGATTATTTATTGCTTGAAAAAGAATACCACCAGGCTTTAGCTGAATTGTATAAGTATAAATTATAAAGATTGAAGTAGATTCAGGGCTTTTCCTGAATCTACTTTTTAATAACTAGCTTCCACAGTTTCCTCCTCCACAACCACAACCAATTCCCTGTTCTTTAAGTTTGCCTGAATGACTATTACATGAGCCTCCATGAAATTCACCTTTTTTTGTGAAGATTAATCTTACAGATAAGGCGAGCACTGCTATTAGCAATAATACAGTTGTAATAATTAGTATTTCTATAATTGGCATAATAATAAATATTTTTGGTTATTTAATATTTAAACAATATAAACCAGATTCAGTTCATCTGTATTTGTAATTTTTATAATTGTATATATCATCTAAAAGCTAATAAATTGATTATGATAAATTTGAAGATTGAACTGTAGAAAAAAAAACACTAAATACCGTTTTGTTGGTATGCTGAAGATTGAATCAGGATGGTAGCTTGGCAAATAAAAAAAGTATATTTAAACTATGAGGCTGTCCGAGAAACCTTTGAGAAACTTTTGTATTAATTCGTGATTGAATATAAAAAACTGAACTCCAGGATTACAACGAATATACGAACAGCCTGCCCGTATGACAGAATTACACAAAGAAAAATAAAATGTATGAATTAACTTTATTTACTTTTTAGACAGCTTTTTGGTTAATTAAAATCAATCTAATTAATCTTTACATATTGATATATTTCGATATTTGCCTTATATTTATATGATACATTTGCCTAAATGCTTTCATATGGATAAGAATTCTATCATATCGAAGTTTAAGCCTGATAACGATAACTTACTCAATATTTTGCACGAACTTCAAAATACGAATCCCAATAATTATTTAAGTACAGATGACTTAAAGTTGGTTGCTAAATATTTAAATACAACTTATAGCTCAGTGTACGGAGTTGTAAAGTATTATTCCATGTTTAGTCTTAAACCAAGAGGGAAATACGTAATACGTGTATGTAAATCTCCTTTATGTCATATGATCGATGGAAATGGTTTAATAGAGCATATCAAACAGAATATTGGAATCGGATTAGGTGAGACTACTAATGATCATGTGTTTTCCGTTGAGGCTTCTGAATGTATTGGCCATTGTGACGAAGCACCTGTAATAATGATTAATGATAAGGTTTACAAAGGTCTTGATTCAGAGAAAATAAAAGAAATATTCCAGGGAATTAAATCAAATCAATAAAAGAGATAGTTGTGATTAAAGAAAAAAGAATAGCATTAAGGAACATAGGAAATTATAATCCTGGAAGTATTGATGAGTATCTTAAGTTAGGTGGTTACAAAAATGTTGAAAGAGCTTTAAAAATAAATCCTGATGAAATTATTGAAACAATTATCAAATCCAATCTAAGAGGTAGAGGAGGAGCAGGATTTCCTACTGGTTTAAAACTAAAATTTACCACACAAGCTTTTGGTGATCAGAAATATGTTATTTGTAATGCCGATGAAGGTGAACCGGGCACTTTTAAGGATAGGATTATAATGGAAATGGATCCTCATTTATTAATTGAAGGAATGATTATTTCTGCGTACTCAATTGGTGCTTCAAAAGCATTTATATACATAAGAGGAGAATACACTGAGTCAATTGATAGTATGAAGTTTGCACTAAATCAGGCGAGTGAAAAAGGGTTTGTTGGCGACAATATTTTCAACTCAGGATTTAGCTTGGATATTGAAATCAAATTAGGAGCCGGATCTTACTTATGTGGCGAAGAATTAGCACTTTTGGAATCATTAGAAGGTAAGCGCGGATACCCACGAATAAAACCACCATTCCCTGCAGAAAAGGGACTTCTTGGAATGCCCACATTAATTAATAATGTAGAAACTTTTGCTCATATACCTTACATTATTGAAAAAGGAGCTGATCATTATAAATCATTAGGAACAGAAAAATCTTCAGGCACAAAAATATTTACAATTAGCGGTGATGTTAAAAGACCCGGATATTATGAAACAGAAATGGGTGTTACTTTGCGACAATTAATTTATGAGTTTGCTGGTGGAATAAAAGACAATAAAAAATTCTATGCGGCAATTTTAGGCGGTGCTGCAGGAACTTTTGTTGATGAATCGGTTTTGGATACTTCTATGGGCTACGAGACCTTAAAAGATAAAGGTGCTGTTTTAGGATCAGGAGCTATTATGGTAATGTCAGAAGGAAGATCAGTTTTTGATATGACTCATTCAATTCTTAAGTTCTTTATGCACGAATCCTGCGGGAAATGTGTTCCATGCCGAATTGGAACTGTTCAGCTTCTTCAGATTATGGATGAAGCAAAAAATAATAATAAGGACAAAAAAGAAATACTAAATAAATTATTGAACGAATCAGAATATATGGCTGCAACATCACTTTGCCCTTTAGGCCAATCGCCAATACTTCCCATAAAAAGCATAAAACAATTTTTCGAAAATCAATTTTAGAATTTAAAATCCTAAGATATGAGCAAATTAGTAAATATAACTATCGATGGGGAAAAAATAAAAGCTGCAGAAGATTCAAATTTACTGCAGGTAGCTCACGAAAATGGAATAAATATTCCAAGTCTTTGTTATCATCGAAAATTATCACCAACAGGAGCTTGCCGTTTGTGTGTTACTAAAATAAAAGGAACAAATGGATTAGTAATGTCGTGTACTGTTTCTGTAAAAGAGGGAATGGAAGTAACCGCATTCGATGAGGAACTGGAAGAAACCCGCAAACATACCCTGGATTATTTACTGGCAGAGCATAACGACCATTATGATGGAACATACAATGATGAATTTAGAGATTGGGTTGCTCATTATAAACTTGACAATCCTAATAATAGAAAATATCCAAACATTAGTAAAGATTTAAATTACAAAACCGATGATAGCTCTCCTGTTTTGACCTACGACGCCACAAAATGTATTAAATGCTTTCGTTGCATAAAAGCATGTGACGAGGTTCAAGGTAAAAATGTGCTTTCATTTTCAGAGCGTGGTATAACTTCTTATATTATTGCGGGCCTTGATCAATGGAACGAATCAGAATGCGATGGCTGTGGCGAATGCATTCAGTTGTGCCCAACCGGAGCTATAGTTGAAAAACCACATCGCGAAGAGATTCAAATCGATAAAATCGAGCATAAAGTGATAACGACCTGTCCTTATTGCGGAGTAGGTTGTCAGATGGAGCTATCAATTCAGAATGGAAAGATTGTTCGTTCTGATGGAGTTGAAGGAGTTTTACCCAATGATGGCAGATTATGTGTAAAAGGCCGGTTTGGTTACGATTATGTTCATAGCAAAGAGCGTTTAACAAGTCCTTTAATTAAAAAAGACGGAAAATTTGTTAAAGCAAGTTGGGATGAAGCATTGGATTTAATTGCTCAAAAATTTGGTGAGATAAAAGAAAAATTCGGAAATGACGCTCTAGCCGGATATGCATCAGCTAAATGTACAAATGAAGACAACTACCTTTTCCAGAAATTTGTTCGTGTTGTATTTGGAACGAATAACATAGATTATTGTACACGCTTATGCCACGCTTCAACGGTTACAGCCATGTTAAAATCAATTGGCGATGGAGCAGGAAGTAATTCGATTGAGGATTTTGCAACTGCCGATTGTTTATTTGTTACGGGTAATAATATTATTGATACACATCCTGTAACCGCAACATATGTAAAACAAGGAAAAGCAAATGGCAATAAAATAATTGTTTGTGACCCTAAATGGACACCTTTGGTTAACTATGCTGATATCTGGCTTCAGCCGAGATTAGGGTCAGATGTTGCCTTATTAAACGGAATGATACATGTGATCATTAAGGAAAATTTAATTAACCGTGATTTTATACTAAAGCGGGTTGATCGGGGGATGGAAGCTTTCGAAGAATTGAAGCAACTCACAGAAAAATATACTCCGGAAAAAACAGAAGAAATAACTTCCGTTCCAAAAGAGAAAATTATTGCTGCTGCCCGAATGTATGCAAATGCTGAAACAGCAATGATTGCAACAGGTATGGGATTGAGTCAGCAGGTTACAGGAACAAATAATGTTTTTTCTTTAATCAATATGATGTTAATTACCGGGCAAATAGGGAAGGAGAGAGCGGGTATTGATCCTCCTCGCGGGCAAAACAATGTTCAGGGCGCAACCGATGTAGGCTGTTCACCTATAGTTTATCCGGGTTACATCCCAATTACGAACGATGAAAACCGAAAACGGGTAGCCAAAATATGGAATGCTAACTATGAAGATCTTTCAGGTAAACCCGGATTAACTACGGTTGAAATTATGCATGCTGCATATGATGAGAAAATTAAAGGATTATTCATTATGGGCGAAAATCCAATGCTTACAGACCCCGATTTGAATCATACAGAGGCAGCATTAAAGAAAATGGATTTTCTGGTTGTTCAGGATATTTTCCATACAGAAACTACACCTTATGCCGATGTAATTTTACCAGCAGCATCCTTTGCCGAAAAAGAAGGAACATTTGTGAATAGCGATCGCAGGGTTTTAAGAGTGCGAAAAGCAGTTGAATCGCCAGGTGAAGCGCTCGAGGATTGGAAAATTCTTGTTAAAATTGCTGAAAGAATGGGATTTGATATTGGGAGTTATAAAAACGCTTCTGAAATATTTGATGAAATAGCAAAAGCAACTCCAATTATGTCTGGTATATCCTTTGATAGAATTGAACACCAGGGAATTCAATGGCCTTGTCCAACGAAAGATCATCCGGGTACCAGTACATTGTTTTTAGATAAATTCAATACACCGAACGGAAAAGGAATTTTATATCCTGTTGAATATGTTCCACAAAAAGAAAAAGCTACGAACGAATTTCCTTTCATTATGAATAGTGGACGAATTTTATATCATTACCATACTGCAACCATGTCGCGAAAAAACAAAGCATTAACCGATTTTGCAAATGAATCTTATGTTTTAATGAATCCGGGCGATGTAGTTAAATTTGGGTTTGAAGATGGTAATAAAGTAAAAGTTACTTCAAAACAGGGTGAACTGGAGACTACACTTCAAAAAAGCGATCATGTTGCAGAAGGGGAACTGTTTATGCCCTGGCATTATTCAGAATCACCTGTAAACCGTTTAACAAGAAGCGATTTAGATCCTTTCTCCAAAATTGCTGCATTTAAATTGACTGCATGTAAGGTTGAAAAGATATAATAACAAGAAAAGAGTTTCCCGCTTATGTGAGAATGACATTTGATATCAAGAGATATTCCGGTCGCAGTGCAGGAATGAAAACCTAACATAAATTGTCATTCCGGGCTCGACTCGGAATCTTTTTACTGCAAGATAAAAAGCAGAAAATTAGTTTTTTCTGCTTTTTTTTATTTTAAATTGTAACATATTTATTGTTTAGATTACTAAATAACAAACCGGTTTTAACTAGCTAGAGTTAATAGTATTAAGAATGACGAACAAAGACCAACAATTTCGAAAGGTTATCCATGATAACGAACAGCGGATTTCAAGCATATGTAAATATTATTCTTCTAATGAGGAAGATCATAAAGATATGTTTCAGGAGGTACTTATTAATATCTGGAAAAGTATGGACTCTTTTCGTGGTGATGCTCAAATGAGTACCTGGATATACAGGGTAGCCGTAAATACGGCAATGGGATTTTCAAATAAAGAGATTCGGAGGCAAAAAATCTTTTTGAATGATAAAGAAAATAGTTTGCAAAATTTTATTGATGTCGATGAAAATGTTGCTAAAGAAAAAGAAAAATTATTTCAAAGGCTTGATAATGAAATAAATCAATTATCAGTAATTGATAAAATAATTATGACACTTGTGCTCGAAGGGATTAATCATAAAGAGATATCCGATATTATTGGTATTACGGAGCCTAACGTTAGAGTCAAAATCCATCGAATTAAAAATGAGTTGAAAGAAACTCTAAAATTGTCCAATTATTAATATTATGAAAATGAAAAAGGAATATATAAATCATTTTGATATTGGATCACTTGTAAATGAGTTAGAGCTAAAAGATTCAAAATATAAGAAAATAATGAAAAGATTTCAGATCGTGTTCTTTATTTTTATTTTCTTTTATGCAGGAATATTTCTAGCTAACCCTGATCCAGAGATAACATCCAGGGATCGAATTGCCGGAGTTTGTTATGTTATTGCATTTGGCTTGTTTACTTTACAGTTTAGAACAATGTATAGGAGATACAAAGCTGTTAATTATTTCGATCCGGTAAAAAAAGTCCTTCAAGACGCTGAACGAAGATACAGTTTTTGGCAAAAAAATATACTGTTAGTTGGTTTTGCTGTTTTATTAATTGATGCAGCTTCATTACTCGTTCTCTATGATCGGTTTATTGAAAGATGGACCTTTTGGCAGTTTTTTACAGGGGTGCAATTAGTATATGTTCTGGCAATAGGAATAGGTTTTACAATTGGTTATATAAAATGGAGAATCGAAAGCAGACCCATTTGGTTGTCAGCTAAAAAGTTACTTGAGGAGCTCGAAGAGTAAATGAAGTATATAAAAAGCCCGAATTAACAAACTCGGGCTTTACTTTTATCTTTAAGATTATCCTTTGAAGAAGATAGCCTTCATGATCATACTAGCCATTTTAGGATTTTCTTTTAATCTTCGTGTTGAATATCCGAACCATTGTTTTCCGAAAGGTACATAAACTCTCATTCTGTGACCGTTGTCAATAATTGACTGACGTAAAGCAGGAGTTACACCATACAACATTTGGAACTCGTATTTTTCTTTTGGAACTTTTAATTCTTCAATCAATTTATATGAACCTTCAACAATTGGTTTGTCGTGCGTTGCAATACCAGGATAAACTCCGTTTTTTAAACAGAACTCGATATCTTTTAAGAAATTCTCATTTACTACTTCATATTTCTTGTAAGCTATTTCAGCTGGCTCAACATAAATACCTTTACATAATCTGTAGTTCAAAGGAGCTTCTTCTGAATGAATGTCCATTAAATCCTGAAGATCTTTGTAAGTTCTTTTCATATAAGCCTGAAAAACTAATCCAACATTCTTTGGGAACTCTGCTTTTAGCTTACGGAATAATTCAATTTCCATATCAGTACATGGAGAGTCTTCCATATCTACACGAATAAAATTGTTGTATTCAGCAGCTTTAGCCACAATCTTACGAATGTGCTGGTAACAAACTTCTTTGTCAATTAATAGACCAAACATAGTTGGTTTTACAGAGTAGTTTCCATCGATATTTTCCTTTTGAACTCGTTCAATTAATTCGATGTATTCTTTTGTATTTGCTTCAGCTTCTTCTAAAGTCTTAATAAATTCGCCTAAGATGTCAATGGTTACCATGCAACCCTGAGCATTTAATTCTTTTGAAGCTTTAATAGCATCTTCTACAGTTTCCCCTGCAATGTATGGTTTAGAAAACAACCAAACGAATTTTTTTGGGAAAAATGGCAACATTGCCGCAATTAGTTTATTAAACATATCTATTGATTATTAGTTATTTAATGGTTTTTATCTATGTATTTACTTATTTAAATACAAGTGCATAATTAGATATAATTTTTACAAAAAAAAAGGAGAAATATCAGGTTTTTTAAATACAGTTCAAATACCAAATTTCAAATACCAAATTCCAAAAAAAACACAAACTTCAAACAAGAAAATTAATCTTATTTGTAATTTGTGTTTTGGTTTTTGTATTTTATTATCTAAAATCTAATTACTAATATCTCAGTACTTTATTTACCAGCTTCCTCCGGCACCTCCGCCACCAAAACTTCCGCCACCAAAGCCACCAAATCCGCCTCCGCCACCAAAGCTTCCTCCTCCTGAAGAGAAGTTGCCAAAGCTTCCTCCGTGGCTTCTTCCAGAGGAACTCAACATTCCCATAGCTATCCAGAAAGGAATATTATGACCTACTGCATAATGACGGGCACGTCGTGCACGTCCCATAATGCTAAATATGATCACAATTAAAAAGATAATAATTACTGGAATTGCTGATCCTGTATTGCTTTGTGTTTTTCGACTATATTCATCAGCAGTATACTCTCCCCGGGTTAATTCCATAATTCGGTTTGTTGCTTCATCAAGGCCTTTGTAATACTGTCCTTGTTTAAAATATGGAAGTATCTCATTGTTTACTATCCTTTTTGTAATAGCATCAGGAACAGCACCTTCAACGCCATATCCGGTTGCAATATATACTTCTCCTTTGGAATTCTGGTATTTAGGTTTTACCAATATAAGAATGCCATTATTTTTCCCTTTTTGGCCAATACCCCAATAATCTCCAAGACCAAATGCATATGAAGCTGGATCATATCCATCAAGATCAGAAACAATTGCAATTGCAATCTGGGTTGAGGTTTCATAACTGAAATTTACCAGTTTATTTTCTAAAGCCTGAATTTCTGCGTTGGAAAGGAAATCTGTATAATCATTTACAATTTTTGGAGGATTTGCTTTTTCAGGAAAATTCTGTGCTATAGCATTTATAGATGGTAAAGATAAAAGTATCAGTACAATATGTTTGATTTTATTTCGCATAATAATTTTATTTATCGTTAAATGATATTTCATCTGAAAGCTCATTAACATCTTGTTTTTGATAAGGGAAATGTTTTTTCAGAGCTTCGCCTGCCATTTTAATCCCCTTACTTAATCCGGTATCAAATTCACCCTTTTTAAAATGAGATAAAACAGTTTCTTTAATTTCTTCCCAGAAATTGTCAGGCGTAACAGCATTTATTCCGGCATCACCCAAAATTGCAAATTTCCTGTCGTTAATCGATAGATAAAAGAGAACACCGTTTCGCAATTCGGTTTTATGGATCGCTAGTTTCTCAAAAATATAAGCAGCACGATCTAATACATCATCCTTACAGTCTGTTTCAATATGTACTCTTATTTCACCCGATGTGTTTAGTTCAGCTACTTTAACTGCATCGGTTATATTTTTCTGTTGTTCTTCGTTAAAAAATTCTGAAGGTTTCATAACTAAAATTCTACTTTAGGTGCTTGTTCTGCATTTTCAGAAACTGCTTCAAACATTTCTCTCTTAGGGAACTCATCTTCTTCACCGAAAATACCTAAAGCCCATTTCCTAAATTTCCCTCTAATATGAAAGTTATATGTTTTTACGCTTTCATTATATTTCATCCTGCTCACAGAAATTCTATTTTCAGTACCCTCAAGTTGAGCTTGTAATTCCGAAAAATTTTGATTAGCCTTCAAATCAGGATATCGTTCCACAACTACCATTAATTTTGATAACGCAGAACTTAATCCACCTTGTGCTTGTTGGAAAGCTTGCATATTCTCAGGTGTTAAATTACTTGCATCAATTGTTGTAGAAGTTGCTTTTGCTCTTGCCTCTATAACACCTGTTAAAGTTTCTTGCTCATGTGCTGCATATCCTTTTACAATATTTACTAAATTTGGAATAAGATCAGCTCTTCTTTGGTACTGAGTCACAACATCACCCCAACTTTTATCTACATTTTCTTGATAATTAATTGCCTTATCATAAGTGCTATTCATCCATGATATTGTTTTCATTACTATCAGGAATAATAATCCTAAAACAATTAATATTGTAATTGTGCTTTTTTTCATATTTGTAATTTTTAAAGATTTATGATTTAACAAATTTAAGTATATCTCGGGTTGAATCAAATAACATGCTAATCTTATTATTCAGAAAATATGTCATACTTATTTGCCAAAGCATGATTTTTATCTTTCTTCATGTATACATAATTTGTATTTTTGACATTGTTTTAAGTATAAAAATAAATTGATGATGATTTTAAATCAATCCAAGCCTTTTTTAGCTGATAACCGAATGAGAATTCGGTATCCTTAGAATACAAGACCTAACAGGTTTTAAAAACCTGTTAGGTCTCCCAATAGAAGCCCGTCGGGTTTCGTTAAGGATTTAAATAACGGGATTTTAAAATCAATAAATAAAATATAATGACAAGAGAAGAATTTCAACAAGTAGTTTTACAAGGAATTCCTAACGAATTACCTTCTCCAAAAACATATGATCCGGAAATTAACCATGCTCCTAAACGCAAGGAAATATTAACAATTACGGAAAAGAAATTAGCTATAAAAAATGCCTTACGCTATTTTGATAAAAAACATCATGAAGTTTTAGCAAAGGAATTTGCAGAAGAATTAGAGAAGTATGGTCGTATTTATATGTATCGTTTCCGTCCTGATTATAAAATCTGGTCACGATCGATTGATGATTTCCCTGCAAAATCACGTCAGGCACAAGCCATCATGTTAATGTTAAGTAATAATCTGGATTATGATGTGGCTCAGCACCCTCATGAGTTAATTACTTATGGTGGAAATGGTGCCGTATTTCAAAATTGGGCTCAGTATTTATTAAGCATGCAATATTTGGCAGAGATGACCGATGAACAAACATTGGTTTTGTATTCAGGTCATCCGATGGGAGTATTTCCATCGCATAAGGATGCTCCAAGGGTTGTTGTAACAAATGGCATGATGATTCCTAATTATTCAAAACCAGACGATTGGGAACGATTTAACGCTTTAGGAGTAACTCAGTATGGTCAAATGACTGCTGGTTCGTTTATGTACATTGGTCCACAAGGAATTGTGCATGGAACAACCATTACTGTATTAAACGCAAGTAGAAAAATCTCGAAACAGGGTGAAGGACCCGAAGGAAAAATATTTGTTACCTCGGGCCTGGGAGGAATGAGCGGGGCTCAACCAAAAGCTGGAAATATTGCAGGTGTTGTTAGTATTACTGCTGAAATTAACCCAAAAGCAGCTTATAAACGTCAGGAGCAGGGATGGGTTGATGAGGTAATTGAAGATGTTGATAAAACTATTGATGCAGCCATAGAATTTAGTAAAAAGAAACAGGCTCATTCAATTGCATATCTTGGAAATATAGTCGATTTATGGGAACGAATTGCTGAACGTAATATTCATATTCATTTAGGTTCTGACCAAACTTCGTTGCATAATCCATGGGCAGGAGGATATTATCCTGTCGGATTAGCATATGAAGAATCAAACAAAATGATGGCCGAAAATCCCGATGAATTTAAAAAATATGTTCAGAAATCATTACAAAGACAGATTGCTGCCATTAATAAATTGACAGAACAAGGAATGTATTTCTTCGATTATGGGAATGCTTTCTTGTTAGAATCAAGTAGGGCAGGCGCTGACGTAATGAAAGAAGATGGTAGTTTTAAATATCCATCGTATGTTCAGGATATTATGGGACCAATGTGTTTTGATTTTGGATTTGGACCATTCCGTTGGGTTTGCGCATCTTCAAAACCCGAAGATTTGGATTTAACTGATAAAATTGCAATGGATGTTTTGGAAGAGATTGCAAAAACAGCACCGATCGAGATATCACAGCAAATGAAAGACAATATTCGTTGGATAAGCGAGGCAAAAAAGAATAAATTGGTAGTTGGTTCACAAGCTCGTATTTTATATGCCGATTGTGAAGGACGAACAAAAATTGCAGCAGCATTTAACAAAGCAGTAAAAGATGGAAGATTATCAGCACCTGTGGTTTTAGGTCGCGATCATCACGATGTTTCTGGTACCGATTCTCCATTCCGCGAAACTTCAAATATTTACGATGGCTCACAATTTACTGCCGATATGGCAATCCAAAACGTAATTGGCGATTCATTCCGTGGTGCAACCTGGGTTTCTATTCATAACGGAGGTGGAGTAGGATGGGGCGAAGTAATTAATGGTGGTTTTGGAATGGTGTTGGATGGAAGCGAAGATGCCGACCGCAGATTACGAATGATGTTGCATTGGGATGTAAATAATGGTATTGCCCGAAGAAGCTGGGCAAGAAATAATGGTGCTATGTTTGCTATTAAGAGAGAGATGGAACGCACACCGGATTTGAAAGTTACTGTTCCAAATATTGCTGATGATGAGTTGATTGATAAATTATTCTAAAGTAAAACGGACATTTCTACCTTTGGGACAGGCTTGTCAACTATTGTAAAGTGTATTAAAAGTAAAACGGACATTCTTATCCGTTTAGGTACTCAGTAGGTAAAAAATGCTTGTTATGTAGCAGTAAAACGACCTTTCACAATCGTTTTCCTCAACAGGCAAGAATGCCTGTTGTGCAACTTTATTCTTAGAATTTATTGTGAAAAATAAAAACATCAGGCAGGAATGCCTGATGTACATATTAAACGGGCAGAATTGCCCGTTTTACTTTTTATCTTTTTTGGAGAATAATCGGATTAACCAGTTACGTTTAACAACACCCGCAGCTTCTTCCAATTCTTTTGCTCCTTTATTTACGTTTTGAACCGCAATTTCAACACTATCGGCAAAGGCAGTATCATAAATCAGACGAGAGATTAGCCCTTGACCCTCATTAATTTCATTGGTCATTTTTACAAGATTGTCAGATAAAATCTTCGTTTTTTCAGTGGTGTAATCCAGATTTTTACCAGCTCTGCTTAGTCCCGAGGTAAATGAAGTATCAGTAAAAATTTCTCCAAACAGACCCTGACCATTATTAACTTGATCAGTAATTTCAACTAAGTTTTGTGTTGATTTTTGAAGGTTAGCACCAGTCAAAAACAATTGATTTGCAAGAACAGTATCCGATAACAACATTCCAATTGTTCCTTTTTCTTTTGATATTTTGTTAGTGATGTCAGCAAAATTATCAGTTAAAACAGCAGTTCTCTCGGCAATTTTACTAAGGTTAGCTGCAAAAGTCTCATCAGCAAATATTTTCCCAAAAGCTCCTTCACCACGATTAATTTTATTTGTGATTTCTGCTACATTCTTTGTTATTATAGCTGTATTTATACTTGAAGTATTTATTTGTCGAAGAATCTTATCAATCTGAACAACTTCAATGGTTTCTAGAATATCCCTATCTTCAGCAATATCAAAATTTGTGGTGCCTGCATAAATGTTAACAATTTTATTCCCCATTAGTCCTTCTGCAGCTATTTCCATTTTGGAGTCTTTTCTAATAAACTGTCTTACATTTTCCTGAACAGATAAGTCAACTCTAACCAAAGAATCGTTAATAATTTCAACTCTGGAAACGGTTCCTATAGTTATTCCGGAGAATCGTACATTATTTCCAACTTTTAGTCCGCTTATATCTTCAAAGATTCCGCTAATTTGAAAGTTTTTACTAAAGATGTTAATTTGGCTTCCGATATAGTAAATTCCCAGAATAAAAAACAAAACTCCGATAGCTACAAAAAAACCAAGTCGAATATTATTCTTCCTAACGTCACGCATAATACTAAGTTTTAGTCAATTTTAAAATACGAACTTATCCATTCATCATTTGAGTTTCTAAGTTCATCGAAAGTGCCTTCAGCACGAATAACTCCATCGTGCAAAATCAACATCCTGTTTGATGTAATTTTAGCACAATTCAGGTCGTGAGAAATAATAATAGATGATGTTTTATATTTCTGTTGTATTTCAACAATTAAGCTGCTAATTTCTCTTGAAGTTAATGTATCCAGCCCTGTTGTTGGTTCGTCGTAAAGAATTATCTCAGGTTTAAGAATTAAGGTTCTTGCTACACCAATACGTTTTTTCATTCCTCCCGAAAGTTCTGAGGGCATTTTATCAATGGCATCAACTAAACCAACATTTTCCAACGATTCAAAAATAAGTTTTTCAATCACAGCAGGATCCTGAATCGTTTTATTTCTTCGTAAGGGAAATTCAAGATTTTCACGAACAGTCATTGAATCATACAATGCATTTCCCTGGAAAATAAATCCAACTCTTGTGCGCAGTTCGTTTAGTTCATGTGGGTTCATTTCTGCAACATCCTGATCAAAAACTTTAAGTAAACCCGAATCAGGGTATATTAAACCAACAATGCATTTTATGAGAACAGATTTTCCTATTCCTGATTTTCCGAAAATAACTACATTCTCTCCTTTGTGAACATTTAAATTAATATCTTTTAATATGGATTTTCCATTAAAAGATTTTTTTAAATGTTCAATCTGAATAACAACTTTCTTTTTTTCAAATGTGTTCGTTACGATTTCTATATTTTCGGTTTGTTCTTTCATTTACAAGGTAAACACATGAAAAATTTCTGATAATTGCACTGCTATCAAGTCTATTATAAATATGGCCAGTGATGATATTACAACTGCTGAATTAGCTGCTTTACCTACACCTTCGGTTCCATTTTCCGAGAAATATCCTTTGTAACAACTAATAAGTCCTATGGCAAAACCAAAGAAAAAGGTTTTAATTGTAGCTGGCATGAGATCGTAATAATGTAACGAATCAAAAGCCTGATTAATAAATAATGGGAATGCAATGAAGCCATTCAGGTTTACTGCGATATAAGAACCCAGAAATGAAACAGCATCAGAATAAAAGACTAATATTGGAATCATAAAAGTTGTTGCAATTACACGGCTAACAACTAGATATTTAATTGGGTTTGTACCTGATACTTCCATAGCATCAATTTGCTCAGTAACACGCATTGATCCTAATTCGGCACCTATTCCAGAACCAATTTTCCCGGCACAAATCAAGGCTGTAATTACAGGACCTATTTCGCGAACAATAGAAACAGAAACCATTCCCGGCAACCACGATTCTGCACCAAACTGAGCCATAACCGGTCTTGATTGAAGAGTAAGAACAAGTCCCATAATAAAGGCCGTAATTCCTATTAATGGTAAGGTACTCAATCCAATGTTGTATGATTGCTTAAGCATTTCTCTATGCTCAAAGGGCTGTCGGACTAATTCGCGAAAAAAGTTAAGTGTAAACCGACTTAGTCCTCCAATTTCATTGAGCAAATTTTCAACATTCTTAAATCTTGCGGGATCAGTTTCGTTTTGATTTGTTTTTGATGTTTTTAATCCAAATATTTTTTTAATATTTAGTTTCATTTTTAGTAGCTTTAATAAGCATTTCAAAAATGTAAGTTACAAATTATTAAGGTATCTTAAGTGATTTTAAAATAAAATTTTAAAGAAGTTTCGATTAATTGTTAATCAAACATTAAATGGTAAGGGCGCTCAATCTCTTTTCTTAATTCCTCAATTCCTATATTTCTGCTTTTACGCAGAAATTCTTTTCCATCAAAGAAAATCAGAATTGTGGGAACAGTGAATATTGAATTTTGGGCTGCAATTTCAGGATTTATAACAGTATCGGAATAGTACATTTTTATGTTTGGAAAGTTTTTTTGAAGCAGTTCAGCTATCTTGGGTTTTAAAACCTTACACACATTGCACTTTTCATGTGAAAAGTAAACTAAAAGTCCAGGGTTGTTTTCAATGGTTTTGTTATAATCTTCAATGGATGTTATTGTATTAATCATTAGTAATTGTTTGAATTTAGCATGATTAATGTACAAGCAATACAAACTTCTATGTTATTTTTCATCGCGATCTCTATAAGCTCTTTGTTCTCTGAACCCGGATTAAAAATGAGTCGCTTAGGGGCAAGTTCAAGAATGTAATCGTAATATTCTTTTTGATTTTCGGGATTAAGATATAAAGTTATGGTATGTATATCTTTAAGTTTAGGTTTCCCCAGAATAATTTTTTGCCACATGATAACTCCTTCACGAATTCCAATAGGTACAACTTCGTGACCATGTCGAACCAAACTTTTCACAGCTTTATGCGAAAAGCGAATTGGATTTGGACTTGCTCCTAAAACAAGAGTCTTCTTCATGTTAAACAGATTTATTAAAATTAAAAATCCAAAATATTGATTTATTGCTGATTAAATTTCAAGTTATAAGCATGAAATCTTTCTGAAAGATAGTAAAAAAATAGCTAAGAATAAAAGAGGAAACTTGTGTTGTGCAATATCTATTTATGCTTTTTCTTTAAAAGTTTGAATTAATACCACAGCATGTGCAGCAATTCCTTCCTCTCTGCCAACAAATCCCAGTTTTTCAGTTGTAGTAGCTTTAATCGAAATTTGGTCTTGTTCAACACATAATATTTGGGCGATTGTTTTAACCATTTCAGGGATAAAGTCTTTTATTTTTGGTTGTTGTAAACAAATTGTAGAATCTAAATTAACTAATGTATATCTCTTATCTGAAATAAGATCTTTAGTCTTTTCCAGTAATATTTTACTATCGATATTTTTATATTCCTGATCTGTATCGGGGAAATGATAACCAATATCGCGCAATGCAGCAGCACCAAGCATCGCATCACAAATAGCATGTATTAAAACATCACCATCGGAGTGGGCAACACAACCTTTGGTGTGTGGTATTTTTATGCCACCAAGGAATAATTCTCTTCCTTCTTCTAATTGATGTACATCATATCCGTAACCGATTCTAATGTTCATTATCCTAATCGTTCTTTCTTTTGTAATTTAAATGCCTGAAAATCTAGTCCTATTGTAAATCGCATGGTATTTGCTAAAGGATTATTTTGTTTAACCGGAATTAAATAAGAAAAATCAATAGCAAAAACATTGAGTTTTAAACCAACACCAACTGTAAAATACTTACGATTTCCTTTTGTTTCATGTTCGTGAAAATATCCGGCACGAACAGCAAACTGATTCGCATACCAATACTCAGCTCCTACCGAGTATTTTATTTCATGTAATTCTTCTTCCCATCCTCCCGGAGCATCATAAAATGATTGAACGATCCCTTCAAGAACAGAAACATCAGAATCATACCCGAAAAGTGTACTATCAATTGTTATTGGGGGTGTTGGTACTAAGAATTTATTTAAATCTAATGCAAAAGCTAATGAGTTGTAATCGTCAATGTTATATTTAATTGCTGTACCAATCTTTAAGTTCGTTGGTAAAAAATCCTTTTGGATATCGGTATATGAGATTTTTGTTCCAATATTTGATATGTTTATACCGAAAGATAATTCATAGTTATTTTCACCAAGTTTTAAGTCAGGGTCGAAATAGTACATTGAAATGTCGGCTGCTACAGCATTTCCTGCTTTTGTCTCTGCCCCGGCAACAACGGCTCCTCCTGTTATATCGGAACGAATGTATCTAAAAGCAACTCCACCAGAAACTTTCTCAGAAAAAGCTCTTGAATACGTAGCATCAACAGACATTTCATAGGGCGAATGCTGCCCATCATATAAGCCTTCCTCATTTGTGAATTGAATCTCACCTAAATCAAAATACAATAAAGTAGCTGCAATGGTTTGCTTTTTATCTATTCTTTTATAAAATGATAAATATCCAAGATTAATATCATTTACTAAATTACGTAACCAGGGAGTATATGATACTGCAATTCCCATATCACTTTCAACAAAAGCATATTTAGCAGGATTCCAGTGCATTGAGTTATAATCTGGTGATGTAGCTGCTCCAACATCACCCATTGCACCAGCTCTTGAGTCTGAGGCTATAGTTAAAAATGATGCAGAATATTCCAAAGGATTATTTGATCCAATCAAGTCTTGTTTATCAATTACGTCTTGTCCAAAAATAGTAAAGCTAAATAGGGTTAATAAAATTCCGAGTGCACAAATTTTTTTCATCATAGTTCGAGTAAAATGTAAGTCTGCAAATATAGAATTATTTGCCGATTAACCATGTTATTATTTTAGTATTACAAGCTTTTCAATTTTCTTAACTGTTTCTCCATCAATAGTTCTGACTTTTATTTGATAGATATAAACACCTCTCCCGATTTTGTCGCCAAAATCATCAAGTCCATCCCATTGAATAGCATCAGAACGAAAAGCATTTGAATTTATTATGGTACTAATTGTTTTTACTAGTTTCCCTGAAACAGTAAAAATCTGTATTAAAACTTCGAGGTCTTCATTGGGTCGGTTATGATCGAAGTAAAATGCTGTTTGTTCTGTAAACGGATTAGGGTAATTGAATAGATTTTTAATTGACAGATTTTCGGATTCTGCTACAATAAAATCCAGATTTTCTTCCGAAGAATTATTGTATACATCCCAAACTTTTAATTTTAAATTATGATCACCTTCATCGAGTTCTGAAAATAAATATTCAATCTTTCCTTTTTGGTAATCATCAATATCCGATTCATAATAATCGTTAAGTACAATTAAATTACTGGTGTTATTATCAAGTGTAGCAGTAATGTCGTGGCCAATACCATTTCCAACAGTATTAATTCCACTGCTGTCATTTAAAACAACATATAACTTAGGATTTTCATCGGTTACTCCTCCACTGACAAAATTTTCGTCGTTCATGTATAACTGCACATTTGGACCAATGTCATCAGATTCGGCATTATTATTTGATCCACCAATAATAAAATCATCAAAATAACCCTTTGCATCAATATTTGCACCGATGGAGTAATAGCTTATTTTGCCTTTGTCAAAATTATACGATATATCTTTGGGAACAACAAAGCTAAACTGAAACTTGCCATTTATTGCACTTGCCTTTCCTTTATATAGAATATTGTTCTGGATTTTAAAATCCATTGGTGTATCGCCATCATTCCCCAGGGTTGTAATTGTTCTTTTTTTATCCAAAACAAGTGGATAAACTATTCCATTATATGAAGATATCAAATTTCCTGTATTGTTTTCAATATGTCCATGGATGGTAACTTTTGTTAAAGCTTTCAGGGTGTCGGTATATGTATTAACACTGTTGTGATTTATTGAATCAGTACTAATAGAATACTGTGGTAATGGCATTTTTAATGCAGGATCGCCCAACAAAGTAAAGTTTCTTTTATTGTTTTCTGTACCAGAAGCGTTTTTTGCTAACCTGATAATATCACCTAAAGTATAATTGTTGCCTTTGTAATCTTTTTCAAAAGCATAATTGTAAAAATTACGGTTCAACGTGTAATTAGGACTTGAATAAACAAGCCTGGTTGTTGAGAAGAGTGCAATTCCACCACCTTTAGGGTTAAGCAATACCAGTTCACCAGCCGATGTGTATTTATGATTATCGAATCGACTAAATTCGCAGGTGGCAGTCATGAAAATTGCCAGTTTATCGAAATTTACCCAGGAATTAATATCATCAATAGATAATATACGTTCGTGTGCTAATCCTGCTTCACCACCATGACCGGTATAATTAAAAATTAAAATACCATTATTTACTTCGTCGTTGATTAACCTGTTAACTTCCGGATAGCTTTCATCAACAGCAGATGATTGCTGAGGGAAAGCATCAAGATATAGTTTATTTATAAAGAAATACTTATAAGTTGTGTCAACAAAACTTGCTAAACGATCAGCATCGCGCATATGTATGTTATTATCTTCGTCGTCGCCAATAAAACAAAGTGAATTAATCCAGTTTCCCTTATTTTCTATATCTAAATATGATTTTATTTTTTCGACCATTTGTTGAGCCTCTTCACTCGATTTTACAGGGAATCTTCCAATTCCTATATCAACCAAACCTGAATTACTGGCTTCAACATTATCGGTAGCATCAAGCAGTCCAAAAAAATCGTCTGTTACAAATGATGTTGTTGGGTTTAAAGAGTTTGCCGATTGATAAGTTAAAATATAATTGATGTTACTGGCTGTAATTGATTTATGATCAAATGATCCGTCGCCAATGAATAATAAATATTTCAAGGTATCAGATGTAGTTGGTCTATCGTAAATCATTCTTACAAAATTTCTAAATGCAGCAGCATCTGGCGTGCCTGACGAAAATTCATTGAAAATCTGATCGGGGGTAACAACAACAACTGATAATCCATCATTATTTTTATGAATCTGAGCTATTTCGTTAGCCTGAGAAATAAAATCAGGATGCGTAATGATGATCATGTCTTTATGATTCACATTATGCAAATTCTGATTCTCTATATTCCCAACAAGTTCAGGAACGAATAAATTTTCAGTATTAAATGCTATAAATTCATTTAATCCGGGTTGTACATTTACTTTAATTGATACGGAACTTCCTGTAATATTAGTAAGTGCCAAGTTTTGTGGTTGATTTGGGTTGCTAATATTCCACACCTTTGTGGTTGAATTTGTATTTTTGATTTCAAATGTGATGATTTTAGATGTGAGATCAGGATTATAATATCTGAAAATGAGTTGATCATTACTTAGTGCTATTTGTCGTTCTGCATTAAGTGTAATGTAATCGAGCCATCCTTCCGATGAAGATGAAGATTTATTGTAGTTTATATTTATTGTAAAATTATCATTTGTGCTTGTGAAATTACCTTCGGCAATTTTTCTAATAGCGTATGTAGAAGTATAGGAGCTCATATTTATTGCCGCTATTTCCTGGTTAGTAATTGTTTGACTGCCCGATTTAATATCAAAAGTCGTACTTGAGGATGATCGGGCAGCTAAAGCTGATCTTAAGCGAATAGGATTCGATTGTATGAGATTCGGAAATTCAAACTCAAAGTTATAATTGGTTGTTATATCGAAATGTTCACCAAACCACAGTTGTCCTGATTCGAGTAAATTTTCCCGATCAATTTCATGATGCAGAAAATCAGTAAAGGAGTTCAATGTTTCGATAGCTGTACCTGTCGGATCATTAATATTATTGATCGTATTTAATGTTCCGATATCCGTAGTTAAGAATAAGTAATTATAATCTGAATATTGATGTTTATTTAAATAGTAGAAATTATTAGCTATATCATATTCCATTTCATTAGGGCCTTTGGCATAAAATAAAATGTAATCATCGTTGTTAAAAACTCCATCTACGCCTTTTTCAAAATAAACAGCATTTTGAATTAAATCATCCTGACAATCTTCTGCATTCGATAATGGAAGCATTCCAGAAGAATTACCATACACCTTAACATTAGATGGATTTGCAAATCCCATATCGATTAAGTCCGAATAAGTCAATTTGTAAATTCCATTGTAGTTTAAACGAATTTTAATCCATGTTCCATTTTTTAAAACAGATTCAGAAGTAAAGCTTTTAGAACTTAGTTTACTCGAAATGATATTCTTATTTGGCACAATTTCAATATCAAAAGAAATAGCTTTCTCAATTTGACCGGTTAAAGGATTCTTCCTAATTGGCAAAAGATTCAGTTGTAAATAGGGTTGTTTCCGTTTAAAACTTATCACAGATTCATAGCTAATATTTTCAGGGATTTGATTTTTATATTTTAAAATTGATAGTTCTTTACTACTAAGGTTCTCATATTTAATATTTGATATTTTTAATTCAACATTTTGGGAGTTAACTTTAATTAGTTCATAATAGTGTGGGTAATTGTCTTCCTGGTTATTGTAACAAGCACCTTCGAAAAACAGGAATTCTGTTGTGTTTATATTTTTCTGATTAAGTTGGTAATAATGAGAAATCTTCTTTGGTAATTCCCAGCTTATTTTTCGGGTATAAGTCTTTTTCTGACCAAATGTGTATAAAATGATGAAAAATAAAAGGTTAAAAATGAGTATTCTTTTCATTAGGTTTGATAATTTTATGCAAAGAAACAAAACTTTATTAGATGTAATAATGAATTTTTATATTCGTTATCTTAAATCATAATAATAACAACGAGAATCAAATAGTTAATATTGTAAGTATAGTTGCGCTTTTAATGAAAAGAACATTAATTATCATAATGATTTTAATTACAAAACAACTGTACAGTCAGGATGTTGAATTTTCGCAATATTATGCGAACCCTTTGTACTTAAATCCTGCATTTGCGGGTTCGGATGATTATGCCAGGCTCTCACTGAATTATAAAACCATATTGCCAACATCATTTGGGGATTACAGTACTTATAGTGCTTCACTAGATAAATATTATGACAATTTAAGTGGAGGAATAGGATTTCAGATAATGAACGACCGACAAGCTCAAGGAGTAATAAACGATTTGGGGTTTAATCTTATTTATTCATATCATTTGAAACTTAGAAAAAAGTGGGCCATTGCCACAGGGTTTAGACTTGGATATAACATTAAAACTTTAAATGGAAATAATTTAACCTACCCTGATATGCTGGATCCGGTAAATGGAGTCTCATCTGCTGGTGTAGAGAGCGGATTGTCTCAAAAATCATTGTATTTTGATTTTTCATTTGGAATGTTGACCTGGTATGATAATTATTATGCAGGAATATCTGTTGATCATTTAACAAATCCTAAAATATCATTAGGAAGTGATGATCCCGGACCGATTGGAAGGAAATATACTTTTCATGGAGGTATGGAAATCCCATTTTATAATAGTCTTCAACGAGTGCATATGACCGTATCTCCTAATTTAATATTTCAAATGCAGGGAGGTTCATCAAAATTAAATTTAGGAGTTTATTTAAATAAAACTTATTTAACAACAGGGATATGGTTAAAAACAAATACTAATTTTGATTTAACCGGTTGTGTCTTGATGTTAGGATATATTACAGATTATTCTACCTTTGCATACAGTTACGATGTGCCATTTTATTTGGGTGGTTTTAGTGGGATAATATCTGGAGGACATGAGGTAACCTTTTTATATAAATTCATGTATAAAAGCAAGAGAAAAAAAATAAAGGCAATAAAATGTCCTAAAATTTAGTTATATTTGTATATAAATTCTTGTTTGTAGAAGATAAAAATTACTATATTTGAAATAAAAAATAGCATTACCATGAACGTAAAGTTAAACATTTTCCCTTTAGTACTTATTAGTTTGCTAATTGTAACCGGCTGTAGTTTATTCGGTGGTGGGAACAAACCTGTAAAAACAGGAAATGAATCAACAACTACTGGTTGGGAATATAACAATCCTGATAACGGAGGTTTTGAGGTTAAAACAAATTATGAAGAACAACCTGGCCCGGGATTAGTCCTTATTGAAGGAGGTACTTATACCATGGGACAAACAGAACAAGATGTTACCTATGACTGGAACAATGTTCCAAGAAGAGTTACTGTTGCTTCTTTTTATATGGATCAAACAGAAGTAAGAAATCTTGATTACAGAGAATATTTACATTGGATAAGAAGAGTTTTTGTTGATTATCCTGAAGTTTATAAAAATGCATTACCAGATACTTTAGTATGGAGAAGTCCATTAGCATTTAATGAACCATACGTTGATTATTATTTCAGACATCCTGCTTATAATGAATATCCTGTAGTGGGTGTTGATTGGTTACAGGCAAATGACTATTGTGTTTGGAGAACAGATCGCGTTAATGAGATGATGCTTATTAACGAAGGTATTCTTGATATGGACCCAAATCAAATTGGCCGTGAAAATTTCAATACCGGAGCATATCTTGCCGGACAATACGAAGGATTAGTTGTTGAAAACCTACCTTCTTTGGATCCAAATAAAGAGAGCAGAAGAGTTACTATGGAAGATGGTATTCTACTTCCTAAATACAGACTTCCAACTGAAGCTGAATGGGAATATGCAGCCGTTGCATTAATCGGTAATACATACGATGAAAGATTATATGAAAGAAGATTATTCCCCTGGGATGGTCATAATGTTCGAAATGCTGATGCGAAAAATAGAGGTATTATGATGGCCAACTTCAAACGTGGACGTGGTGATATGATGGGTATGGCAGGTGATTTAAATGATAATGGTGCTATAACTGTTCCTGTTTCATCTTACTGGCCAAATGATTTCGGATTATATTGTATGGCAGGAAATGTTAACGAGTGGGTTTTAGATGTATACAGACCTTTATCCTATGAAGATGTAAATGATTTTCGTCCTTATCGTGGTAACGTATTTGAAACTCTTGTAAGGAATGAAGACGGGAGCATTGCTGCTAAAGATAGCTTAGGTAGATTAAAAACAAGAGCAGTAACTGATGAAGAAGCAGCTGGTAGAACTAACTACCAAACATCTGACTATATTAATTACAGAGATGGTGATTTGATGTCTCGTCTGGATTATGAAAGTCAAGAGGCTGCAAGAGGTAATGCTTCAACAGGTTCTATGTATGCACAAAATGAGGGTGATATGGTATCTTTAGTAACCGATAAAGTTAGAGTTTATAAAGGTGGATCATGGAAGGACAGAGTTTACTGGTTAAATCCAGCATCTCGAAGATTCTTAGATCAGGATGAAGCGCGAGACGATTTAGGTTTCAGATGCGCAATGATTAGTGTAGGTAGTCAAACAGGTAAATAGAAAAAACAATTTTATAATTAAAAACCTCATTCTTATGAGGTTTTTTTGTTTATGGAATATGGAAACAGAAGACTTATATCAAATTTTTCTTAAAAGTAAGAAAATAATCATTGACAGCAGAAATGCAGAAGAGAATTCTTTGTTTTTTGCTCTTAAAGGAGAAACCTTTGATGGAAATGCGTATGCTAAAAGTGCATTAGATAAAGGATGTCCTTATGCCATAATTGATAAGGAGGAATATGTTCAAGGGAGTAATTTTATTTTAGTTGAAAATGTTCTGAAATCTTTGCAATCATTAGCGAACTACCACAGAAAGCAATTAAATATCCCAATTGTTGCAATAACTGGAACAAACGGAAAAACTACTACAAAAGAATTAGTGGCTAGTGTCTTAAGTAAAAAGTTTCATGTTTCATTTACGAAAGGGAATTTAAATAATCATATTGGTGTACCATTAACATTATTGTCTATGGATAATAATACTCAACTTGGGATTGTTGAGATGGGAGCTAATCATATAAATGAAATTAAAACTTTATGTGAAATAGCCGAACCCGATTTCGGGATTATTACCAATATTGGGAAAGCCCATTTAGAAGGATTTGGATCATTTGAAAATATTATAAAAGCTAAATCAGAATTATATGAGTATTTAAAAGCAAAAAATGGGAAAGTATTTTATAATTCAGGGAACAGTTTACTTAAAAGAATAGTAGAAGGGATGAATTTAGATACTATTGCTTTTGGAAGTTTAAACTCCCCGGTTTATGGTGAAATTATATCTTCAGAACAATACCTTTCTTTAAAAATTAATTTGGGGGACTTTGAAACAAAAATAAACACACAACTAATTGGCAATTACAATCTTGAAAATGTTCTTGCAGCATCTTGTATTGGGCATTATTATAATATTGAACCGGAACTAATAGTATCTGCAATTGAGGAATATGTTCCAACAAATAACAGATCACAATTCTTAAAAACAACAAAGAACAATTTGTTTCTTGATGCTTATAACGCAAATCCAACAAGCGTTGAGGCTGCAATAAAAAATTTTAGTCAAATGCCATCTAATGATAAGTGTATTATTTTAGGAGACATGCTTGAACTTGGAAGCGATTCAAGATTAGAACATCAAAAAATTTTAGATTTATTAAAAGAAAATAGATTTGATCAGATTTTTTTAATCGGGGAGATCTATTACTCATTAGAAAATGGAAATGACATTTTAAAATTCAAAAATGTTGATGAGTTTAAAATTTGGCTGGAGAAGAACAATATTGTTAACTCAAACGTACTTATAAAAGGATCAAGAGGGATTCGATTAGAAAAAATTGTAGAATTACTATAAAAGACTATGGGAAATAAAATAATGGACCCGATTGTTGGGAAGTTGATGGGATTGAGATACAAGTCGCACCCATGGCATGGGGTTGAAGTAGGCAAGGAGGCACCCGATATCATAACCTGTTATATTGAAGTTGTGCCTACTGATACAGTTAAATACGAAGTAGATAAAGTAAGTGGATACCTTAAATTAGACAGACCACAAAAATATTCAAATGTAGTTCCGGCCTTATACGGTTTTATACCACAAACTTATTGTGGTGAGAGAGTTGCAAAGTATTGTGAAGAAAAAACAGAGAAAGAAGGAATTTTAGGAGATAAGGACCCTCTCGATATCTGTATCTTAACCGAAAAGGCTATTACACATGGTGACATTTTAGTTATAGCAAGGCCTATTGGAGGTTTTAGAATGCTTGATGGAAATGAGGCTGATGATAAAATTATTGCTGTACTGAATAATGATGCTGTTTATGGTGATTATAAAGATATCTCTGATTGTCCGGAGCTGGTTATTGACAGACTAAAGCATTATTTCCTTACGTATAAAGATTTGCCAGGGAATAAAGCGAACACTGAAATAACTCACACATATGGAATCGAAGAAGCCCACGAAGTAATAAAAAGGTCGTTGGAAGATTACAATGAAAGATTCAATAATCTTGAAAATATGTTATCTATTTAGTATGAAAATCTAACCTATCAAAAGTGTGTTTTTTTCGCAAAAAATAATCAAAAACAATACTTCTGGGATATATTTCTTTGTGATGATCAACTGCACTTAAAAGCAGTTTTTTTCTTTTTACCTTTAATGATTTTAGAGACTTGTAAAAATGGATGTGAGCTTTTAATACAGCATTAAAGCTTGATATTGACAACTTTAACAGAAAGATGTTTGCAGATAATCCATCCAATATCATTCTTGTAAATATTACAGGGAATAATTTCCCTTTTGGCAGGTTTTTATACAAAAGAAATAAATTATTCCTGTAATTCAGGTACAGTTTAAATGGACTATTGTTAGGCAAAGTTCCTCCACCAACATGATAAATTTCCGACCTGGGGTTTATAAGTATTTTATAACCAAGATTTTTTAAACGCCAGCATAAATCTATCTCTTCCATATGGGCAAAGAAATCCTCGTCTAATCCACCAATGTTTTTATATAATTCGGCGCGAACAATCATACAGGCTCCTGTTGCCCAAAAAACTTCTCTGATATTATCATACTGTTTATCGTCTTTTTCAACTGTATTTAATATTCTTCCTCTACAAAAAGGGTAACCGTATTTATCAATAAATCCGCCTGAAGCTCCGGCATATTCGAACTGTTCTTTATTATGGAATGCTTTAATTTTGGGCTGACAGGCTGCAATTAATTTGTCGGAATCCATCAGTTCAACTAATGGAGAAAGCCAGTTTTCAGTAACTTCAATATCGGAGTTTAACAACACAAAATATTCTGCATCAATTTGTGCCAAAGCTCTATTATATCCTCCTGTAAAACCATAATTTTTATCAAAAAGGATTTGTTTTATAGCAGGGTAAGTTTTGGTTAAAAAATCAACAGAACCATCTTTAGAAGCATTATCTGCAATAATAACTTCTGTATTGGAGTCGGTTGTGTTTTTAATTAAGATTGGCAGAAACTTTTCTAAGAATTTCTTGCCATTCCAATTAAGAATTACAACTGCTGTTTTCATCATTTGGTTAAAATTTAGTGTAAAGGAGTTTCAGAATCTCTTTTATGTTTCCACCTTTTATGCGACCATAACCAATATTCCGGTTTTTCTTTGATTAAGTTTTCAAGAAATCGTACATGTGTTTCTGTTATTTCATGTTCTTTGCATTCTGATGTATCCTCAAAAAGCTGTTTTATTTTTACTAAATATTTTCCTCGTCGAATCTTCTCTGAATAAATAAATATAATTGCAGAATTTAACTTTGTAGCAATTTTCTCAGGTCCAAGAAATATTGCCGTTTCCTGATTAAGGAAAGTAGTCCAGTAATGTCCGCCTTCTTTTGGGGGTCTTTGATCGGCAACTAAACCAAGAAAAGTTAAGGTGTTTTCTTTATTATATTTTAAAACGGTTTTATACGAATCTGCCATTGTAACCGGTATTGCATTAAATTTTTCGCGCATTTTGTAAAATTGTTTATCGAAAAATTTATTATTCAACGGTTTATAAACACCAATCACCAAATGAGGAAGAATTTCTGGAAGTGTTAAATAAAGTTCCCAATTACTATAATGACCCGTTACGCCAATAATGCTTTTTTTATCATTAAAAAGTTTTTTTGGGATATCGGTTTTTTCATATTCAACCATTTGTAAAACTCTTTTTTTCGACATTTTTATCAATGCAATGTTCTCAACAAATATGTCGCTTAAATGATGAAAGAATTTTTTAGCAATAAGCCGTATTTCTTTATCGGATTTTTCAGGAAAGGAGTTTCGAAGATTTTTATATACAACTTTTCTACGATATCCTATAATATAATATAATAGAACGTAAACAATATCGGCTAAACCATATAGAATAAAATGAGGAACTCTTCCCAGTAACCAGCTAAATGCAATAAATAAATAAACCCCAATTCTTTTCACTAGTTGAATACTTTTAATTGTTCATGATTGTTTTTACTGTATCTAAAAACTCATTAAAAACCTTGTTATTACAGGCAATGATCTCTTTTCCAAAAATATAATTATTTTCTCCCCTGAAATCCGAAATTAATCCTCCTGCTTGCTGAACAATAAATGCTCCCGCAGCAACATCCCAGGGACTTAAACTATATTCATAAAAAGCTTCAAACCTGCCACATGCAACATATGCTAAGTCGGTTGCTGCGGAGCCTAATCTGCGCACTCCATGCGAATTAGCCATAAAATGTTCCAAAGTTGTCATGAAGGGTTTAATTCTGTCATAATCGTAATAAGGGAATCCTGTTGCAATAAGACTATCTTTTACTTTTCCAATTTCAGAAACTTTTATTTTTTTCCCATTTAAATATGCTCCACTATTTTCCCATGCATAAAAGCATTCGTTTAAGCTAAGCTCATGAACAACACCCAAAATAACTTTGTCATTTTCCATCAAAGCTATGCTTATTGCATATGGAGACAGGCCGTGTATAAAGTTAGTCGTTCCATCCAGAGGATCAATAATCCAGTTGTACATATCTCCTTTTTTGACCGATGTACCTTCTTCTGCTATAAATCCAGCTTCAGGAAGAATTTGTACTAATTTGTCTACAAGCTTTTGTTCTGCAGTTTTATCAACATAAGTTACAAAATCATGAATGCCTTTAACCTCAATAGTTAAATTTTTGTCTTTTTCGTTTAAAATAAACTGACCAACCGATTTTGTTAGTTCAATTACTTGCTTACAAATATTTTCGAGATTCATAGTTAGTTTTTTAATATTCAAATATAATAAACCATGCATTGCATACCTATATCTACAAGTATGTTTTAACGCATTTTAACAATTACATTTCCGCTTTTCGAGACAGACTCAAGTTTTACTCTTTTAATATTGCCTATTAATGCTTTCTCAAATGCGGTCTCTACTTTAATGTAATTGCCTGTAAATCCAAAGATTAAGTCATTCTTTTTATAAGCTTCAAATAGCACATCGGCTTCTTTACCCAGATTCTTTACATAAAAATTGTGTTGTTTTTCTTCAGCCAACTCATGCAGTTTTTTACTTCTTTTACTGATAATATTTTTAGGTATTTTATGATCAAAATTAGCCGACTTTGTATTTGAACGTTCAGAATAAGAAAAAACATGATAGAATGAAGCATCAAGTTCGGAAAGAAACTGATAAGTGTCATCAAAATCATCTTCAGTTTCTCCTGGAAATCCTACAATAACATCAACTCCAATGAAAGCATCGTGCATTAGTTCTTTGATACGATCAACTCTTGATTTAAACAGGTCGCGATTATACCTGCGTTGCATTTTTGCAAGAATCTTGTTACATCCTGATTGCAATGGAATGTGAAAATGATGTTGAACTTTTTTTGATTTTGAAACAAATTCAATAATCTCATCAGTAATAAGATTTGGTTCAATAGAAGAAATGCGCACTCTTTCAATTCCACTTACTTTTTCCAATGCCTGAATTAAGTCGAAAAAAGATTCATTAGTAGATTTGCCAAAATCACCAATATTAACACCGGTAAGAATAATCTCTTTTATTCCCGATTGAGCAATTTTTTTTGCTTCAAGTATCAGGTCTGAAATTTTTTTATTTCGGCTTTTACCTCTTGCTAATGGTATGGTGCAGTATGAACAAGAATAATCACAACCATCCTGAACTTTTAAAAATGAGCGGGTACGATCAGCTTCTGAATGTGATGAATCAAAATGATCGATTTGTTCAATTTCGCAGGAATAGATCTCAGGAACTTCATTCTTTTTCAGGTTATTTAAATGATCAAGAATATTAAATTTTTCTTTAGTTCCCAAAACCAGATCTACTCCTAGATTTGAAGCAATCTCTTCAGGTTTGAGTTGAGCATAACATCCAACAACTGCGATAAATGCATTAGGATTCTTAGTTTGAATCTTATGAATAGCATGTCTGCATTTTTTATCGGCCTGTTCAGTAACCGAACAGGTATTAATAACATAGATATCAGCTTCAGAATTGAAGTTAACAATATCAAACCCTTTTTCCTTAAAGTTTCTTGAAATGGTTGATGTCTCAGAAAAATTTAACTTGCAACCAAGCGTATGAAATGCGACTTTCTTCCCTTTATCCCCTGAATATTCCATAAAAATTTATTTTCAGGAAGCAAAGTTATATTATTTAATTTTAATTACTCTTTTCAAGCTGATATTCCTTATAAATCTGCTTGATAATACCATCTGCAATTCCAATTTTAGGAACAATAATTTCTTTTGCGTTTGACCAGCTTATAATGTTAAAAAGTAGCTCAGAGGCAGGAATTATAACATCGGCACGGTCTGGATTTAAACCTAGTACCTTTATTCTATCATCATAAGAATAAGATTTTATATAATTAAACACATCTTTTAATGCTTTTATTGGAAGTGGTTTTCCTTCTTTCTTTCCTGAAATTTTTAATAATTTATTAACGTTTCCACCGGATGCAATAATTTTTAACTTAGGATATTCTTTTTTAATATGATTTAGCCACATTTTTAGATTTTCAAATTCTGTTGGATTTACGATATCATTTAATAAACGTATAGTTCCAATATTAAAAGAGGTAGATGACACAACTTCTGAATTTGAAAAAAGAGACATTTCAGTACTTCCACCTCCTATATCAACATATAGATAAGGTGTACTGTTTTGAAGTGGATCAATAATTCTATTGTTGTAAATAATTTCGGCTTCAGTTTTTCCGTCAATAATTTCAATGTCGATATTGGATTTTTCTTTAATGATTTTTACAACCTCATTTCCGTTACTCGCCTCACGCATTGCTGATGTAGCGCAAGCCCGGTAACGAATTACATCGTGAACATTCATTAAATGTTTAAACGCAATCATGGCATGAATAAGTTTTTCGAGCTTTTGATCACTTATTTTTCCACTAGTAAAAACTTCTGTTCCTAATCGAACAGGAACGCGAGTTATGGATGATTTTTTAAAAATTGCATGATCTCCATTCTCAATGATATTCGTAAATAATAAACGAATGGCATTGGTTCCAATATCTATGGCTGCAAATTTAAGTAGTTCCAAAATCTATAAATTATAAGCGTTTTTAGGAAAATCAAAAGATGATTCAATAGGTTTTATTTCATTTATATTAAACCACGATTGAGTTTCAAATTTTAGTTTAACAATTCCGGTTGTAGGCATATTATCAATTTTTTCTTTTAAAAAATAATTTGCTAAATCGGTGAAAGTTGGGTTATGTCCAAAAATCATTACTGAATTATAAGAATTTTCGGTTCGTTTAATAATATCAAGGATTAAGTTAAATGATGCCATATAAATAGCTTCTTGTATTACAATTTCATGATAAGGAAACTTGAAAGTTCTGGCAAAAATACTTGCCGTATGTAAGGCTCTGATAGCGGGGCTGGAAAGAATTCGATCAGGCAAATTACCTTCAGATAAAATTCTATTAGCCATAGTATAAGCATCTTTTATTCCTCGTTCCTTTAATGGGCGATCAATATCAGGAACCTCACCATAATCCCATTCCGATTTTCCATGACGTACAATATATAATTGCTTAATAGAATTCATAACACAATTTATATTTATTAATGACCTATAAAATTAATCTATTCACTATTCACCAATCACCACTTAAAGTAAATCACTTGCTAATTCTGCCAGATAACTTCTTTCTCCCTTAACCAGATTAACATGGGCAAAAATATCCTGTCCTTTCATTCTGTCGGCAAGATAACTTAATCCGTTGGATTTTAAATCCAAATAAGGAGAATCAATTTGGTGAATATCGCCCGTAAAAATTATTTTTGTTCCTTCGCCAGCGCGTGTAATTATTGTTTTTACTTCGTGAGGAGTAAGGTTTTGAGCCTCATCGACAATGAAAAATACGTTTGATAAACTACGACCACGAATATATGCAAGAGGACTTATTACTAACTTTTCCGCTTTTTGCATGTCTTCTATTTGCATGTATTCTTTACTTTGTAACTTAAACTGGTTTTTTATAACCGATAAGTTGTCAAATAAAGGTTGCATATAGGGTAATATCTTTTCTTTAACATCACCGGGTAAGAATCCCAAGTCTCTGTTAGCCAAAGCAACTATTGGACGTGCCAAAAGAATTTGATTAAATTTCTTTTCCTGGTGTAAGGCTGCAGCCAACGCCAATAATGTTTTCCCTGTTCCGGCTTTTCCGGTGAGTGCTATAAGTTGTATTTCAGGTCTTGTTAAAGCATCAATCGAAAAAGTTTGTTCAGCATTTCTTGGATCAATACCATAAGTCTTGTGTTTCTCAACTCTTTGCAGTAGTTTACTAAAAGGATCGTAATGAGCCAATGCAGATGATTTCTGGCCTTTAAGAATATAGTACTGATGTGGTTGAGGATTTAATTTAAATTTAAACTCCTTAATTGGAATTCCTTCATAAGATTCATAGAATTTGGAAATGAGCAGATCGTCAACGTTATCAAGAGTCTCAATATCTTTATGGATGGTTTCAATATCTGTAATCTGATCATTTTTATAATCCTGAGCAAGAATCCCAAGCGATTTTGCTTTCATCCTTAGATTTATATCCTTACTTACCAGAATAACCTCTTGTCCATTCTTTTTTACTTTTACATCTTCGGCAATCGCAAGAATTCGATGATCAGGTGTGGGTTCTGGAAATGACTCTTTTAGTTTCTCAGAATAGGGTTTGCCTGTCTCAATGGATAACTTACCGAGTCCTTTACCTAAAGAAATGCCACCATTAAAAAGATTATCACCCGATAGTTTATCTAACTCACGCGTAAATTCTCTTGCATGAAAATTAATTTGACTGTCACCTTTTTTTAGATGATCAAGTTCTTCAAGCACAACGATTGGTAATACAATATCGTTTTCCTGAAATTTATATAAACAATTAAAATCGTGAAGAATAACATTGGTATCGATAACAAATACTTTTTTAGTTTTTTTCATAAGATTTTATTTTTAGTCAGAAGTATACATGTTAATTTTATTCTTACTAAAATAATATATTTATTTTTGAAAAAACTACATAAATACTGAATTATTATGAATATTATCGAAGGGATTCTTACACGCAGAAGTATTAGAAAATATACAAAACAGGAGGTCGCAAGTAATCAGGTTGATACGTTAATTAAAGCAGGAATGTATGCTCCTTCGGCTAGTAATCAACAACCCCGGCATTTTATTGTAATTAATGAAAGCGATATTTTAAATAAAATTGCAGAGGTACATCCCTATGCAAAGATGCTAAAACAGGCACAGTTAGCTATTTTGGTTTGTGGAGATATAAATCTTGAACTAAGTAAAGATTATTGGGTTGTAGATTGCTCGGCAGCAACACAAAATATTTTGTTGGCTGCTCATGAACTGGGTCTTGGAGCAGTTTGGTTGGGGATACATCCACGAGAAGAACGCAAGAGTGAAATACGAAATATTTTTAAACTACCCGAAAATATTCAACCAATGTCTTTAATTTCAATAGGATATCCCGCCGAAGAAAAAGAAATGCCTGAGAGATTTAAACCAGAAAGAATTCATTATAATGCATGGTAATTTTAGTTAATTTTGAATCCTCATTTTAGGATTATATGAATTACCAGGAAACACTCAATTGGTTGTTTGATCAATTGCCAATGTACCAGCGACAAGGGAAGGCAGCTTATAAGGCTAACTTAGACAATACATTAGATTTGGATAAATACTTTAATCATCCTCATAGAAAATTTAGAAGCATTCATGTTGCAGGAACAAACGGAAAAGGTTCAGTTTCGCATATGTTAGCTTCTGTTCTGCAAGAGTCGGGATATAAAGTTGGATTATATACTTCTCCGCACCTGAAAGATTTTAGAGAAAGGATTCGGGTTAATGGTAAAATGGTAAGCGAAGATTTTGTAGTACACTTTGTAGAAGATCATCATAAAAAATTTGAAGAAATTAAACCTTCTTTTTTTGAAATGACAGTTGCAATGGCTTTTGATTATTTTGAAAAAGAAAATATTGATGTGGCCGTTGTTGAGGTTGGGATGGGAGGTAGGTTAGATTCAACGAATATTATCCAGCCAGATTTATCAATAATTACAAACATAGGATTAGATCATACTGCATTTTTAGGTAATTCCTTAGCTGAAATAGCAATTGAAAAAGCCGGAATAATCAAGAAAAATATTCCTGTTATTGTTGGGGAAACTCAAGAAGAAACCAAACAGGTATTTAAAAAAGTTGCAGAAGATAGACAGGCAGAAATTTATTTCGCAGATCAATATTATTCTATCGATTATGAAATGTTGTCAGTAGATAATAAGCAGGTTTTTAATGTCAAAAATGATAGTGGAATTTGTTATCTGGATTTAAAGTTAGATTTATTAGGAAAGTATCAGGCAAGAAATGTTTTAACCGTTTTACGATCAATCGATTTATTGATTCAATTAGCTTATGTAATCGACAGAAAAAATATTTATGCAGCTCTTGAAAGTGTAATAAATAATACGGGTCTGTTGGGTCGATGGCAAATATTAGGCGTTAATCCAACAATTATATGTGATACTGGGCATAATTTAGAGGGAATGACCTATGTAATTGACCAGATTAAACAAACTCCTTATAAAAACTTACATCTTGTATTTGGAGTTGTTGACGACAAAAATATTGACAAGATATTAGAAATATTACCTCAAAAAGCACACTATTATTTCACAAAAGCAGATATTCCTCGCGCATTAAATCAAAATTTGCTAAAAGAAAAAGCGAATAAATATGGATTAATGGGAGAATCTTACGAAAAAGTTGAAGAGGCATTACAAAATGCGAAAAAAAATGCAACACATAATGATTTGATTTTCATAGGAGGTAGTACATTTGTTGTAGCAGAAGTGGTATGATTTTTTAAAAAAGTTAAAAATTATTTTTGTAGAATAAAAAAGAGGATTATATTTGCATCGCTTTAGAAAACAAAGCAGACCAAAAAAGGGAGATTAGCTCAGCTGGTTCAGAGCACCTGCCTTACAAGCAGGGGGTCACTGGTTCGAATCCAGTATCTCCCACAAAAAGACTTCAGAAATGGAGTCTTTTTTTATTATGGAATATTAAATTAGAACATTAGACAACATTATATTAGTTTCTTTAAGGTCACTGGTTCGTTCCGATAATTATCGGAACCAGTATCTCCCACAAAACCTCGGCAGAAGCCGGGTTTTTTTTATATGGAAACACATTACTTCTACATATTTGTATTCAGTTAGTTTGGATAAATATTATATTGGTCATACTTCTGATTTACAAGAAAGATTACGAAGGCACAATTCAAGGATCACTTTATATTCTTGTGGGCTTATAAAACTTAGTTGCAATCTTATTGTGGATTAGAACGATAATGCGGTTATTTTTACCTGGGAATATGGTTCTTTTTAAATGAAATTAGGTATTTTTACTATAGTTCTATATTTTAAATAGATATAAATTTGTATGTAATCGGAGTCTTTTAGTGAATTTAGTCTAATAATCTATATCATTCATCAATTTAATTCTAATAATTATAAATTAAACATACCGTAATTGTAACATTTATTGATGTTTTAGGTTAAACAATTAGTATATTTGTGTTTATTTTTTGAAATTGAAGAAATTAATAATTAAAGGGCAAAGTTATTATGGATATAAAAACATACTTTTTAAAGAATATACTTATTTTAATCTTAATAAGTATATCGTTTATAGATTTAAATGCCCAAAATGGTCCTGGAGGTATTGGGAATACGAGTGGGGCTGGAAATTTAAAAGTTTGGCTGCGTGGTGATTCTGCAAGTATTGATATTGGAGTTGATACTCTTTTTGATTTAAGTGGCTATAATAATCATTTTATACAATCTACTATTTCAAATCAACCAACCATTTCAACTATAAATGGATTTGATGCACTTGACTTTGATGGAGCTGGAGATTATTTGTTTGATGATAACGGAGAAAGTTATATTAACGGACAATCTGCTTTTACATTTCTTTTTGTCATAAAATCTGATTTAACTAGTACCGATAAAGGATTTTTTATCGCTGATAATCCTGCTGGTTCTGATGATACATTAGCATTACGTTATGACGCTGCTGCTAGTTTTGGAGGTCAAACCAATGTTGTTACGGCAAGTACTGGTGCCAATGGAGTTGTGGTTAGCTCGGGCAGTGTTCAGACTACAGATGAACAGTTAATAACTTTTACATGGGTTTCAAATACTACTCCTGAATTATTTATTGATGGTTCAGCAAATGCACTTTCATATGGAAGCCTTGTTCTTGGATCTGTTTCTGGATCAGATAATGTTTTAATTGGTAAAGGAGGTCAGGATACGGGTGCAGGAGATGGATGGGATGGTATGATTGCTGAAGTAATTTATTTTAACCGACAATTAAATTCGGCGGAAAGAACAATCGTTGAAAACTATTTAAGCACTAGGTATAATCTGACAATTTCAAATGATAAGTTTACTTCTAATCCAGCAACATATATATATGATGCTATAGGTATCGGGATTGAATCTGATGGTGATCATAATGGTTCAGTTTCTGAAGGATTTGGGTTATATGAGGATAACTCTGCATTAAATGTAAATGGAGAATATATTTTTGTTGCTCACGATAATACAACAAATGATATTGCTTCCATCAGAACTGGTTTAGAAATAACAACTAATCTTGGAGCGTTTGGTGCAGCATGGAACAGAGATTGGTATCTCGAAAAATCTGCAGGCGCTGACGTTGATGTTCGTTTGTTTTTTGATTTTGGTGATGGAATTGAAGGAGGAGGTGTTCCTCAAAATATCACAAATTATCGTTTAATTTATCGGGCTGGAACATCGGGGAATTATACAGTAGTTCCAACAACTTCTTCTGGAATACAAAGTGGTGACCAGATATATTTTGAAGTTACAAACGCCATTTTGGCAAACGGTTATTATACTTTAGGTACTGTTGATCAGACAAATAGCCCTGTTGAGGGTAGCTCAACTCAAACATGGTATACATTGGTAGGCGGTAACTGGACAGATTCTGATATTTGGACACTTGATCCATCAGGAGCACTCCCTAATAACCCACTTAGCGAAATACCTGATGCCAATGATAATGTAGTGATTCTTTCCGGCAGAACAGTTACTATTACTGAAAATGGAAAACTTACTCAGCAATTAACTGTAATTGGTCGTTTAGATTTAGCTGGTACTTCAGGCCATGATTTTACTGTGATTAAAGGTGAGGGTCGTATTTTATTGTCTAGTGATAATTTCCCTGCAGGTGATGCAACTCATTTTATCTCTGAAGGACTGGGTGAAGGAACGGTTATCTTTTATGGAACTGACTATGAGCTGACTACAGATCATGCCTTTTATAATGTTGAGGTGGATTTGAATAACACAACGAATGTTTTATCATTAGTTGCTGACTATACCATAAGTGGTAACCTGATTATAAAAAAGGGAACACTCCAAATAAATAACACCTCAGCCACTTCACGTAATCTTTTGGTAAAAGGAACCGCAACCATCAATACAGGTACAAGTTTTACTGTTGGAACAGGTAATGCAATACATTATGTTGATTTTCAGGGTGATGTTACCAATAATGGGATCATCGATTTTGCTAATAATACACAATATGATTGTGCAACTGCAAATACAGGTGTTGCTAAAGTTACATTTACCGGGGCTACAAACAATACATTGACATGCAACGGAATAACTGATTTTTACCGAATGTTTGTTGATAAAGGAACTGATGACACCTATACTTTGTCGGTTTTGTCTACGAATACTAATAATTTTAGGTTATTTGGCCCAATCTCTGGTGGTACTTGCTTAGATCCTTCAGATGGACCTGAAGGATGGGAAAGATTAGCTCTTGTCATATACAATGGTACTTTAAAGTTAGGTTCAAATATATCAATTCCACGACTTGGTGAAAATAGAACCGGAACAGTTTGTAATGAATTTAGTGTTCCTGCTTCAGCCCGTCTTTGGATTAATGGTGCAACTGTTGCTACAAGCAATGCTGGTGGAGGCTGGCGTGGTTTTACCCTTTATGGTACTTTACAAGTAAGTGCAGGATCGTTTACAAACCCTGCTAATACAGGTGGTATTACTTATTATGGTAATATTGCAACTCCTGGTCGAGTGGTTTTAACTGGGGGTAATATTTATACAACTCAGTTAAAAAGGGCTGATGCAGATGGTAGGTTGGCTTATATACAAACAGGGGGTAGTTTTTATATTACGGCATTATCTGATAGCCGTGGCTCTTCTGCTGTTTTTGCATTACCAGATGCCGAAGATGTTTTCGAAATGTCGGGAGGTTTAATTCAGATAAATGCTATAAATACAACTGCTACGAATGGTATTCATTTACTTTGTCAGGAGGGAAATTATAATGTTACAGGTGGAACCTTTGAAGTAATGCTACCAACTCTTGATGCCGCCGCCCATCCTGAGTTTGAAATCAATTCCATAGTTCCTTTATACAATTTAACTTTAACAGAATCTGCTAATCCAAATTCTCAGACTTTATTATTACAGGATGATTTAACAATATTAAATGATTTAACAATAGGTGCTAATACTGAATTAGATGCTGATGGACATACCCTGGAAATTGGTGGGGATTTTATTTTCGAAGATGGGGCTGTTTATACTCATGGAGATAATATTACGCGATTTATTGGTGGTGTGAATTCTGATATTGTTGTAGGTAATACAGCTAGTACTGCCCCGTTAATTTTTCATAATCTTGAAATAGAAAAAAATCAACGCACAAATCCTTCACTTTTTTGGGATGTAGAAGTACTAAGTCCAGGTCGAACTGCTGGTACGGTACCTATAAGAGTTTTAAATAATATGATATTGACTCGTGGTAGTTTTAATACAACAGATTTTGATCTGCAAATGTATGGTGATACATTAGAAATTGTTGATGGTACAATAGCAAATAATTCTGGAGGGAGCATTGTGTTAATTGGAAGTTCAACTCAACATACAATTAAAGGAGCATATGCCGCAACAAATCAAAGTTTTGGACATATTGATCTTAATAATACAAATGGAGTTATCCTATTAAGCGATATTAAAGCAACAGATATAACATTAACTGCTGCAAATACTTTATTTAACCTTGATATTTATAACCTTGAAGTAACGAATTCCATTAATGGATGGAGCAATACTAAATATTTTAGAACTGCAGGAAACAGCTCAGATGGGGGTTTAACTTTTCATTTTACTCTTAGCGGTACATATCCGGCAAACACATTAGTTCAAACTTTCCCTGTTGGGGTTGTCGGATATACTCCGGGACAAATCTATGTTGATGGTTATACTGTTCCTTCTCCCTTAACAGGATGGATGACAGTAATTCCAGTAAATTCATATCATCCAGCTTCGACAGCAAATCCAGCAAGTGTTTTGAATTATTATTGGATTTCGGAGCAGTCAGGGTTTGGTTCTATTCCGGCAATTGAAGCCTATTATCGTTTTATATACACCTCTAACGTATCAAATCCATGGCGTGAACACGTTTTAATAGATAATATATGGGTAGATGCAAATGCTGGAATTAATAACAGTCCAATACTTGAATATAAACAACCTACTTTTGGATTTGTTGATGGAGAATTTGCTGCGGGTTTAAATGGACAATTTAATAACCGAAGGGTTCTTTATAGTCGACAATCCGGAGATTGGCATACTCTAACTACATGGTCGGAAGACCCTCATGGGACACTACCTTCTCAAGCAGCATTAACTGGGAATTTACCTCAAGCTACTGATATATGTGTTGTTGGTTTAGGACATAGAATAAATGCAACAACCGCTGGTTTTACTATTGGAAGATTGGAGTTTAGCCATGATACATCTGTTAATCATGGATTTGAAGACATTCCACGCGTACAGATTGATGGTAATTTTAATTTTAATTTTGGTAAGGTAATTGGTACAGGAATGTTTACTCAATGGTGGGGTACGGCTAATAATCCAAATGTTACTGGCGACTTTGGTGATTTTGCAAATGAAAAATACAGTTGGTATTTGTTTGTTGCTAGAAACAATAATGTAACT
>DMBU01000149.1 GCA_003446015.1 Bacteroidales bacterium
TGTGTATAAAGAGTAGCTTTTTCAAAGGGGGAATCTTTAGTTCTGATTATAAATCTGTTGGTCAATGGTATTTAAATCCAGGAATTTATTTTTTCTCTTAACTTAACAACATCAATTCACCATTTACTTAATAAACACTGATTAATCTTTAAATGGAATATTTCTGCCAATAGTACCTCTTAATCTCTGAAAAAAGTTTTCGCGTTCTTCAAGTGAAACAAAATTCTCAACAAAGGCCTTATGCGAATCAATAGTAAAATCCTTTATTTCCATAGTATCTAAGGTCTCCATAGAAAAAGGGATAAAATCGATATCAATTTTCATTCTTTTGGAAGGTCCTTTCATCATTCTCGACTGAAATGGATCTGTTGCTAAAGCAACTTTTTTAAATCCGTGTTTTTTTGCTATCTGGTAAGAATAATAAACATTTTCGACACTATGTTCAGCATTGGGTTCTGTAAAGATTCTGTCCTCAGGAATACCCAACGCTTTTCCATACATGGCCATAATTTCGGCTTCGATATAAGGAGTATATACCGCCGATCCAGAATAAATTACATTTTTTGTAATTCCTTTCTCATACAAATAGTACGACCAGTAAATTCTTCCCAGCAATATTTGAGTCCAATATTCATCATTATATGGAACCCCAGGAACAATTATCGCATCGTATGGAGCATTTGATTCAATAATTGCATTGCTTTTATCCGGACTTTTAGCACATGAATTAAAGCTTTGAATAATTAATCCCGAAATTAAAAACATGATTATATATTTTCGATTTTTTTTCATAATATTAGTTTTTATTTTCTGAAACATGAAAAAACAATAATTGTTCAGTATTGCTCTGAAATAATTAAACATAAATATGAGATTTACAGAACCTTAAAAATTAAAGTTATGGAACCAATAAAAGCTTTATTACCTGTATCCGTGTGGTTAATGAGAGTAGGACTTATTTTATATGCCTATGTTGAATATTTTAAGACATTTACCAAATTTCATTTAGATCAAGTCGGTTTTTACATTGCCTCATTCTTTTTAGTTTTCAGTGCCATTATATTTGTTGCAGGATTCACTAAAAAAACTACCTTAACTGTAATTTCAGGATTTGTAATCACCTTGATATCCATTTATAATATTATTAACACTATAGATAAGGGACTTGACAATTCATTAATACTTAACATTTTAATTGCGGGTATAGCTATTTACTTTCTTTCAAACCCGACAAGCAAATAGTCTTAAAATACTGATAAAAATCAATGAAAATATTGTAGAACATACTTTGTTTTACAATATTTTCAACTAATTTTAGCCTGCACTTTATGAACGTTTTAATTCTGTTTTGTTAACGTAATGACCAAAATATTAATTCTTTATTATTCTCAGTCGGGACAATTAAGCCAGATTGTAAAAAATTTTGCAAAGCCTTTCGAAAATTCTGATAATTTTTCTATTCATTATGCAAATATTTTGCCGGTAAAGGATTACAAGTTCCCCTGGAAAGGTTATAATTTCTTCGATGCTTTTCCCGAATCAGTTGAACATATTCCTTGTGAACTGGAACCGTTGGATCTGGGTGATGAAAATTTTGATTTAATCGTTTTTGCATATTCCGTGTGGTATATGTCACCATCAATACCTTCTAATTCATTTCTACTCTCAGATCAGGCTAAAAGAATATTTAAAGGAAAACCGGTAATTACCTTGCTTGGCGTAAGGAATATGTGGGTTGTTGCCCAGGAATATGTAAAGCAGAAAATTGATGAACTGGGAGGGAAGTTAATTGGCAATATTGTATTGCGCGACAGAGCCGAAAATTTAACAGGAATCATAACCATATCCTATTTTCTGTTTACAGGTAAGAAAGATCGTTTCCTGGGATTTTTCCCAAAACCGGCTATTTCAGATGAAGATATAAAAGGGGCTGAAAAATATGGAGAGATTGTTAAAAAACATATTGAACATAACAACTTCGATGATCTTCAGCATAATCTTGTAAAAGCAAAAGCTGTAAAAATAAATCCTTACCTGGCAACCACTGAAAATATGGCATATAACAGGGTATTTACAAAGTGGTCTAAATTTATGTTAAAAAAAGGAGGACCCGGCAATCCTGCACGAAAAACAAGGGTTAGAATATTTGCCTGCTATTTTCCTTTTGCAATTTTAGTAATTGCTCCCATAGAATACATATTTTTTATTATTTTTGCTCCCTTTAGATTAGGAAAGATTAAAGAACAAATTAGATATTACTCAAGTACAGAAAATAAAGCAAATAAACAGAACCTTACACAAAATGCCGAATAACGTATACATAAACAATATAGCCAAATTCTTACCTAACGAACCTGTATCTAACGATGATATGGAGTTAATACTGGGCATGGTAAATGGCAAGCCATCCAGATCAAAAAATATTGTCCTGAGGCAAAACGGAATTAAAAACCGGTATTATGTTATCGATAAAGAAGGAAATATAAACTACAACAATGCTGAGTTAACAGCAAATGCAGTTAAAAATCTTGAAAATGATCATTTCTCGGTAAAAGACATTGAAGTTTTATCATGTGGAACTTCATTGCCGGATCAATTGCTTCCTTCGCATGCCTCTATGGTTCATGGACATCTTAAGAACAAACCGCTTGAGGTGATTTCACCTTCCGGAGTTTGTTGTGCCGGAATGCATTCCTTAAAATATGCTTATTTATCGGTATTGTCTGAGCAGTCTAAAAACGCTGTTTGTACTGGTTCTGAAGTTATTTCGACCTTATTGCGTGCCGATAAGTTTAACAGAGAAATGAACTGCACCAATAGCCTTGAAAAAAATCCTATCCTTGCTTTCGAAAAAGATTTTTTAAGATGGATGTTATCCGATGGTGCAGGAGCAATGCTTTTGGAAAACAAACCAAATTCAACCGGTATTTCGTTAAAAATAGAATGGATTGATACTATTTCGTATGCCAACGAATTAGATGCATGTATGTATGCAGGTTCTGAAAAAACAGAAGACGGATCTTTGAAAGGATGGAAAGAATTCGATCAGGAAATATGGCTTGAACAATCGATTTTCTCGGTAAAGCAGGATGTAAAGTTGCTCGATAAGTATGTTGTAAACAGATGTATTACAGCATTAGCTTCATCTTTAAACAAAAGAAAAATCAATAGTTTTACTGAAGTAGATTATTTTTTACCTCATCTTTCATCCATGTATTTTAAACAGAAATTATATGATGAATTAAAAGTTCAGGGAATAGAAATAACAGATGAGAAATGGTTTACAAATTTAACCAAAGTTGGAAATGTTGGATCTGCATCAATATATATTATTCTTGAAGAATTATTCCATTCCGGAAATTTAAAGAAAGGAGAGAAGATCCTCGTTATGGTGCCCGAAAGTGGAAGATTTTCATATGCATATGCATATTTAACTGTAATTTAAACCATGTTAAAACAGATATAAGTAAAACCCTGCAGATCAACCTACAGGGTTTTTTCTTTTCATAATATGAATATAAATTGTGTAATTAAGCAATAAATCTTATTTTAGCTTTTAAACATAACCTCTAAAAATGTAATCAATGTATAACATCGCATTATTTGGCCCTCCGGGGGCAGGAAAAGGAACCCAGTCTCACAAACTGATTGAGAAATATAAATTGGCTTATATTTCAACCGGTGATATATTAAGAGAAGAAATCGCCGCAGGGTCAGATCTAGGATTAAAAGCCAAAACAGTTATTGAAACAGGAGGATTGGTTTCCGATGAAATTATTGTTCAAATCATTGAGAAAAAAATTAAAACAAATACTGAAGTTAATGGCTTCTTATTCGACGGTTTTCCACGAACAGTGGTTCAGGCTTACATTCTCGAAGGATTGCTGCTAAAACTAAACACTTCGCTCAATTGCATGGTTAGTTTAGAGGTTCCCCAGGATATTTTAATGGAGCGAATGCTTGAACGTGCAAAAAAGGAAAGCAGAGCCGACGATACCACTGATGTAATTGAAAACAGACTGAAAGAATACAGGAATAAAACAGTTCCTGTTGCTGAATTTTATAAGGATAAAGGTATTTGTTACTCGGTTGATGGAGTAGGTTCAGTAGAAGACATATTTGACAGGATAACCAATGTAGTTGAGCAATCGCTTACTAAAACATGGCTCAATGTTGTACTATTCGGACCTCCGGGTTCAGGTAAAGGTACACAGGGAAAAATGTTGGCTGATAAATACGATCTGGTTTATATATCAACAGGATCCTTGTTACGGAAAGAGATTGAGAAAGGTACCGAAATGGGTATCAATGCGAAAGAATATATGGAAAAGGGAGATATTGTTCCTGACGAATTTGCAATAAAATTAATCGAAAAACAGATTCAGACTCATCCTGATGCTAAAGGCTTTTTCTTTAAAGGATTTCCCCGAACAATTGTTCAGGCATATATTTTAGATGGATTGCTGCGTAAATTGAATTCGTCTGTTTCCTGTGTATTTAATTTAGATGTGCCTATTTTAGAATCCATGAAACGATTAAATGCACGAAGTAAAACTGAACAACGCAGATATTACGACATGGATACGGATGTTATAATCCGAAGGCTGGAAAGTTTCGAAACAAGAACAAAGCTTGTTTTAGATTATTACGAAAAACAAAAGAATATTTATCATATTGATGGAATTGGCACCGAAGATGAAGTTTATCAGAAACTATCAGAAAGCCTCGAACTGGCATTTAAGCATGCACGATAAAAAAAAGCTCCTGTTTATATTAGCAGGAGTTTTTTTTAATCCAGGTTCAATATCTCGTCAATTTGCTCACAATCTTCATTAAATATTAACGAATAAGTTCCAATTTCAAATTGCGTTTTTTCCTGAACCAAATCTATAGCAATTTCAATACAGGGAACCTCAAATTCCTTACTATCCAAATAAATTGCAGTAGCTTTTAACTGAATACCAATATCCTCAATCTGAATCCCTTCGGGGAATTCTTTTTTTAATTCGTTTACATCATCACCTGTAAAAACATCAGCAAGTAATCCGCTTAAACTAGCCAAGGTATCCTCAATAAGCTGATCTTTTGTTCTGTTCTGAAATACAAGGTCCTCTATTCTGTTTTTTATCATATTTCTATTTTTAAGAATATAATTCGAAATTAACTAAAAGTTTTAAGATTCAAAAATACTTTTATTTTATGGTAAAAAACATATCATTCTGCAATGCAGCAATTCAGAACAAATATATCTTTGGGAAAAAATGACTATGAAAGAATTCTCAATTATAGCGGTTTCCTTAATCAACCTGTTTATAGGAGTAAGGTACTGTATGTTAACCTATAAACAAAAAATAAAACCTGCTTTAGCCATGTGGGTATTTTTTTCCTTAGCCGTCGCAATGAGCCTTACTACATATCTTGCAAATGATAACTTCAGCCTTTGGGACAATATCCTAAATACTACCGATTTACTTTTAGTAACAACTGTTACTGTGGTGATCTACTTTTTTGGGGATAAAAGTTCCAAGTTTACCAAATTTGATCAGGTATGTTTAATTGCTGTAATCGTAATTACATTATTTTGGTTCATAACTAAAACACACTTTCTATCTCATATCATGATTCAAAGTGTTTTGGTAATTTCATATTTTCCTGTAATCCGACGCTTATGGCAATCAAAAGAAAATACAGAACCTTTTTCAGTATGGATTCTAATGATGATTGTTCCCATATTTGCATTATTATCGAGTAAAGGAATTTTAGCTACGATTTATTCAGTTCGAGCCATTGCTTCAACAGGAATATTGCTTTTATTGATGCTAAGAGTCGAATATATTAGCTATAAATTATCGGGTTTGCAGAATGAACGACGATTTATTGAACTTAAAAAGCTCAGAAAGAAAAGAGCTTAATTATCATGTTCTCAATAACTAAATCTTCTTTACATAATAAAACAAGCAATTATGAATGACCAAAATATCTTATTTCAAACCATTGACTGGACAAAAGTTCCAAAAACAGAACATAAAGGTGAAACAGGAATTGCATTTTGGCAAACGGCTCAATTTCAGGGATTACGAATCAGAATAGTTGAATATTCAAAAGGTTATATAGCCGACCATTGGTGCAAAAAAGGACATATTGTTCATTGTTTAGAAGGAGAGTTTGTAAGTGAACTTGTTGATGGTGAAAAATTTAAGTTAACAAAAGGAATGAGCTATGTTGTTTCAGATGAGTTGAGTTCACATCGTTCCATAACCAGGAACGGAGTGAAATTATTAATTATTGATGGAGATTTTTTAAAATTGAAAGATTAATCATTTATTAAATAAATATATTATGATTGATAATAAACGACTTGAGCTGGTAGCTCCATGCGGAATTGATTGTGGCATTTGTGAACTGTATTTATGCAGGGATAATCAGGGACTATTTGATGTTTTAGTTTCAAAAGGAATTCCAAAAGAAAAAATCCCGTGTGATGGATGCCGTCCCAATAATGGAGCATGTCCTATAATGCCGGAAACTTGCAAAACTTATTCATGTGTATCTGAAAAAGACTTAGCTTTTTGTACTGAGTGTAATTCATTTCCTTGTACAAAATTGCATCCTGCGGCAGACAGAGCAAATGTGCTGCCACATAACATGAAAGTGTACAATCTAAACCAGATCAGTAGAATAGGTACGCAAGAATTTGTAAAACATTCTTTAGAAAATAAAAAGCGATATTTTTCAGGAAAAATGGAAATAGGTAACGGGCCTCAAATATAAACATCAAAAATCACTTAAAACCATACTGTTACGAAACTATCTTATGCTAAAGTGAATACTAAAAGCTAGTTTAAGTTTCTTTAAAGATGTAAAATTCCAAATATTTAATATTTTTGTTTCAACTAACTAAAATTATACTTAATGATTTCTGGTAACAAACGATTTCTAACTTCAATGATCATCATTGGAGTTTTATTTTTTCTATTTGGATTTATAACCTGGTTAAACGGCATTCTAATACCTTACTTAAAAATAGCCTGTGAATTAAGTAATTTCCAATCTTTGATGGTTGCTTCTTCATTTTATATAGCCTATTTTGTTATGGCTATTCCATCGGGTTGGGTTTTGAAAAAAACGGGTTTTAAGAAAGGGATGATGGTAGGCTTATGGATTATGTCTTTTGGAGCATTAATCTTTATCCCTGCTGCGTTTACTCGTGCATTCCCGGTTTTTTTAATAGGTTTATTTGTTATGGGTACAGGACTTACTGTTTTACAAACTTCATCAAATCCATACATCACCATAATTGGACCCGTTGAAACTGCCGCACGCAGGATTAGCATTATGGGTATTTGTAATAAAGTTGCCGGAGCTCTTGCTCCCTTAATACTTGCCTATTTTATTCTAAGTGATGGCGATAGCTTTGTACAGAGTCTGGCAGGCATGAGTCCTGAAGTAAAAGAAATTGCTCTGGATGCACTTGCTATGCGTGCAATAGCACCCTATACGATCATTGCAATAAGCTTGTTTTTACTTGGTATCATGATGCGGTTTTCTCCTTTACCTGAAATAGAAACCGAAGAAGACAATGCAACTGAAAAAGATACAAGTATGAATGAAGTTGCAAGTATTTTTCATCTTCCACATCTCTGGATGGGAGTAATTGCCTTGTTTTTTTATGTTGGTGTAGAAGTTATTGCAGGTGATACCATTATCCGTTATGGTATGCTTTTAGGTATTGACATTGAACAGGCCAAGGTTTACACCAGCTACACCTTGGTAGCCATGATTGTTGGTTATGTTCTTATAGGCCTTATCCTTATACCCCGGGTAATTTCTCAACGAATAGCCCTTGTACTGAGTGCCATTCTTGGAATTATTTTTACACTTGCAGCCATATTCACTACAGGAACCACATCGGTGTTTTTTATAGCTATGCTCGGAATAGCAAATGCAATTGTATGGCCCGCAATATGGCCACTTGCAATTCATAATACAGGTAAACATATTAAAACAGCATCATCTCTGTTAATTATGGCAATTGCCGGTGGTGCTACAATCCCTTTAATTTGGGGGGCCATGGCCGATTATTTTACCAATCATCCTCAAAATGCTTATTGGATCTGTATTCCTTGTTACCTGGTTATTTTTTACTTTAGTGTTTGGGGATATAAACTAAAACCCAGAAAAATTTTAAATGAATAATTTGTTGATTTGCAATTGACAATAGAAACTCTGAACTTTGTATATTAATCTTTAAACAAAAATATGGATTTAACTTTATTAGTATTAGCAGCAGGAATGGGAAGCCGCTATGGTGGCTTAAAACAACTTGATCAGGTTGGCCCAGGTGGAGAAACAATAATTGATTATTCAGTTTACGATGCCATTGAAGCAGGATTCAATAAAATTGTATTTATTATCCGTAAGGATATTGAAAAGGAAATGAAAGAACTGCTGTTCGATAAATACAGTAAAAAAATTAAGATTGAATATGTTTTTCAGGAACTGGATAAAATACCCGAAGGAATAAAATTACCTGAAGATCGTGTTAAACCATGGGGTACGGGCCATGCTGTTTTAATGGCTAAAGATATAATCCATGAGCCATTTGTTGTTATTAACGCTGATGATTTTTATGGAAAAAGTGCTTTTAAGGTAGTTGCTGATTACATGAAAAGTCAACAGAATAATTTAAAAGGGAAATACTGCATGGCTGGATATCGGCTGAAAAATACATTATCTGAGCATGGTAAAGTATCCAGAGGCGTTTGTACTGTAGATGATAAAAATAATATGATTGATATTATTGAGCGAACTAAAATTGGTTGGCAATATGATATCATTGTTGCCGAAGATCAGGAAAAAGAAATTGTTTTTACTGGAAATGAATTTGTTTCGATGAACTTTTGGGGATTTACTCCCGATGTTTTTCCTGAGTTGGAAAAAGAGTTTAAAAAATTTATTCTTGAAAATTACGAAAACATAAAATCAGAATATTATATACCTACAATTGTTAGTCATCAGGTAAAAAAAGGGAATGCTACGGTTAAGGTTTTAGAAGCTACCGACCAATGGTTTGGTGTTACCTATCAAGAGGATAAACCAATTGTAATACAAAAAATTAAAGAGTTAACAGAAGAAGGGAAATATCCCGAAAAATTGTGGTAGAGATATTAGAGGGTATGCATAAAGTCAAATTATAAAAACTCTCGCAGAACCGCTAAGTCGCAAAGAGATGATTAATATAACTTTTTTCTTTGCGTCTTTGAACCCCTGATTGCCGCAGGCAGGTTTGCGAGAAAAACCCGGCTTTTGGGCAGCCTCTTTTTTATCTCCAGGAATAATAAGCTCCCAATCAGGTTCTATTTTGACCATTATTTTTTTTGATCTTAGAACTTAAGAATTAAGATTTTACAAAATCAAAGTCAACATTTATCCTAAAATAAGGTTTTGATTTAATGATTTAGAAAATTTATTTTCTAACTTTAATACTTGTAATTTATTAAACCTACTTTTTGATGAAATTTAACCCTTTAAAAAACACTCAGGTAATTTACTTTTTAATACTTAGTACATTTTTCTTTTCATTTCTCCCGGTAAATAAGTATACTGATAAGTATGAGAAAGTGCGCCAAAGAATGGTTCGTGAACAAATTGTTGCCCGTGGAATAAAAGATCAGAAAGTTATTCAGGCTATGCTAAATGTGCAAAGGCACTTATTTGTTCCTGAAAGCCAGGAAAGAATGGCATATGAAGACAGACCCTTACCTATTGGAGAAGGACAAACCATTTCACAACCATACATTGTTGCTTTAATGACCGAAACACTTGAACTAAGTGAGAGTATGAAAGTTTTAGAAATTGGAACCGGATCGGGTTATCAGGCAGCAATACTGGCAGAAATTGTAAAAGAGGTGTATACCATTGAGATTATTGATGCCCTGGGAATAAAGGCAAAACAGCTTCTTGAAAGTTTAAATTACGAAAATGTGCATTTTAAAATAGGAGATGGGTACAAAGGATGGGAAGAAAATGCTCCCTTTGATGCAATCATTGTAACCTGTGCTCCTTCAAATATTCCACAAGCCTTAGAAGATCAATTAAAAGAAGGTGGTAAAATGATTATCCCTCTTGGAGGAAGTATCACTCAGGAATTAATCCTTTTAGAAAAAAGGAACGGTGAATTAGTTAAAAAAATAGTAGCCCCAGTACGCTTTGTACCCATGGTTCGGAACGACGGAAAGCGTTATTAAACTTTTTTATTCGTTTGCTGTCATAAGTAATATTATTAACCCAAAATATAAGTTATGCGAAAGTTTTTATTGTTATTTATATTTAGTATTGCCTTATTATCAACTAGTTATAGTCAGATCGACTTAATATATCAAACTCCTCCGGCAGAGATAATGGAATTAGCTGATGTCAAATTACCTCCTCAGATAAACATGAATGAAAAAGGAGATTATGCAGTTTTAATGTATCGAAATCAATATAAAAGTATTGATGAGCTTTCAGAAACGGAGCTTAGACTGGGAGGATTAAGGATAAATCCAGTTACAAATATCTCAAGTCGTCAAAGATATATTTCAGAAATTTCTGTTCTGGAAGTTAAAACCGGAGTAGAGAGAAAAATTCAGGAATTGCCGGAGAATGCACGACTATCATATTTTTCATGGTCTCCCGACCAGTCCATGATGGCCTTTACAAATACAACTTCGAAAGGAGTAGAATTGTGGATTGCCAATATTACAGATGCTAAAGCAATAAAAATTACAAAAGATAACTTAAATGCTAATATGGGAATTCCATTTGAATGGTTTCAAGATGGAAAATCTTTATTAATCACCTTATTACCAGAAGATAAAACGCCTTTAATTGATGAAAAAGAAGCTGTCCCAACAGGACCAACAGTTTCTGTAAATGAAGGACAAAAAGCTCAAAACAGAACTTATCAGGATTTACTTAAAAATAAAAATGATGAGTTTAATTTTGAACAATTAACCCGATCGGAAATATATAAAGTGGATTTAAAAGGGAATTTATCGGCATGGAAAGAAGTTGCCATGTATAGCCGTTTAAACTTTTCTCCGGATGGGAATTATATTTTAGTTACTACCATCGAAAGACCATTTTCATATATTGTTCCTTATTACCGATTCCCATTTACCACAACAATTTATGATAATAAAGGAAAGCTTGTTAAAAAGATTCTGGAGTCTCCGCTTATTGAAGAGCTCCCCAAAGGATTTATGGCAGAAAAAAAGGGTATGAGAGATCTGTCATGGCGAGCTGACAAACCCGCAACCTTATATTGGACTGAGGTTCTGGATGAAGGTGACCCTGAAGTAGAAGCAGAATATCGCGATGAAGCATTTCAACTTAATGCTCCTTTTACAAGTGAAAAAAAGAGCTTAATAAAAGTGAAAAATAGATTGTACCAGATATCCTGGGGAAATGAGAATACTGCAATTGCAATGGATTATTGGTGGAATGACAGAAATATTAAAGCATATCTTTTTAATCCTTTAAATGCTGATCAAAAACCAGAGATCATCGTTGATAGAAATTACCAAGATAAATATAATGATCCGGGAAATTTTCAAATGAAAAGAAATGAGTTTGGAGAAAGTACCTTGCAAATCAATAATGATAAAATGTACCTGATAGGTGATGGATTCTCTGATGAAGGCGTTCGTCCTTTTGTTGATGAATTTAATTACAAAACAAAAGAAACAAAACGATTATGGCAGGCTGACGGAAAAGAAACCTTAGAAAGTATAATCGATTTTAAAGATGTAAAAAAGGGATTATTAGTTACCCGCATTGAGTCAAAAAGTAACTATCCAAATACCTATTTTAGAAATATCTTTACGGGTGAATTAAAACAAATTACAAGCTTTGAAAACCCGTTTTTAAGCCTGCAAAATGTTCAAAAAGAAGTTATTAAATATAAAAGAGACGATGGTTTGGAATTATCAGGAACATTATACCTGCCAATTGGATATGAAGCAGGTAAAAAATATCCTATGATTCTCTGGGCCTATCCTGAAGAATTTAAAGATAAAAGTACAGCTGGTCAGGTGAGTTCATCACCAAATGAGTTCATTTATCCATGGTATGGGTCTCCCATATTTTGGGTAACACGAGGTTATGTTATTTTAGATAACGCATCATTTCCAATTGTAGGTGAAGGTGATGAAGAACCTAACGATTCTTTTATTAAACAACTTGTTGCAAACGGAAAAGCAGCCATTGATGCTGTTGATGCCTTAGGTTATATTGATAGAAACAAAGTAGCTGTTGGAGGACATTCCTATGGAGCTTTTATGACAGCAAATCTTTTAACACATTCTAATGATTATGCAGCAGGCATAGCCAGAAGTGGAGCATACAACAGAACACTGACCCCATTTGGATTCCAGAGCGAAGAGCGCAATTACTGGGAAGCACCCGAAATATATTATGAGATGTCGCCATTTATGCATGCCGATAAAATGAAAACACCTTTATTGCTCATACATGGAGCTGCCGATAATAATTCAGGAACTTATACCATGCAAAGCGAAAGATATTTTAATGCTTTAAAAGGATTAGGTGCAACAGTTCGTTTAGTATTGTTACCAAAAGAAAGTCATGGTTATACGGCTCGGGAATCAATATTACATTTGCTATGGGAGCAAGATCAATGGCTTGACAAGTATGTTAAAAACAGGGAGTTAGAAAATTAAAAATGTTAGAGCCGTAAATTACGGCTCTTTTTTTAGGATAGAATTAAACATTTCAGAATAACTTTCGTCTAAAGCTCTGTATACTCAAAAACATTTAAATAATGACTAACTTATTAAGAATTGCAAGTGTTCTTTTTGCATTGCTGATTATTACTTCTTGTGAACAAGATTTAAGTAAAAAGGCAGATAAAATACATGCACAAATTGTATCCATTGATACACATACCGATACTCCTTTAAATTTTCTGGAACCGGATTTTGACATAGGTAAATGGAATAATTATGATTCTTCGTACTCCAGAATCGATTTTCCTCGTATGAAAGCAGGTAAACTGGATGCCGTTTTTATGGCTGTGTTTGTAGGTCAGGGAGAAAGGAGCGAGGAAGGCAATTTAAAAGCAAATAACAGGGCTTTAGAAATATTTGAAGCATTGCATAGTAAAATAAACCAGTATCCTGAACAAGCGGAAATCGCCCTTAAAGCAAAGGATGTTTATCAAATAAAAAGCAAAGGGAAAAGTACAGTGTACATTGGTGTTGAAAATGCTTATCCCATTGGTAATGATCTGAATAATATCAAGTCTTTTTATGATTTAGGTGCACGGTATATTACCTTATGTCATACAAGTAATAATGATATTTGTGATTCATCAACAGATAAAAAAGGACCCGAATTTAACGGTCTAAGTACATTTGGCGAAGAGGTGGTTAAAGAAATGAATCAATTGGGAATGATCATTGACGTATCGCACATTTCTGATTCTGCTTATTACGATGTACTCAAATTATCAAAAGCGCCAATCATTGCATCACATTCGAGTGTTCGGGCAATTTGTGATAATCCTCGTAATTTTGATGATAAGATGCTTTATGCCCTAAAAGAAAATGGTGGCGTAATTCAGATTTGTATTTTAAGCGATTACATTAAAGAACCAGCTCCTTACCCTGAAAGAGATTCAGCTTTTCAACAACTACGAATAAAGTGGAACAATTGGCAAGGCTTATCTGAAGAAGAATATAAGCAGGCCAGTCATGAATGGAGAGCACTCCAGAAGAAATATCCAAGAGAACTGGCAACTGTTGCCGATGCCGTTGATCATATCGATTATGTGGTTAAAACAATTGGAATTGATTACGTGGGAATAGGAACAGACTTCGATGGCGGAGGTGGATTAAAAGATTGTAAAGATGCAAGTGAAATGAAAAACATAACCATAGAATTGCTAAAACGTGGTTATAATCAGGAAGATATTAAAAGGATCTGGGGAGAAAACTTCTTAAGAGTATTTAGGGAAGTTGAACAAATAGCCTCACGTTAACATTTATCAGTTTATTTATAAGTTTTTAAAAAGTAAAGCATCATTAATTTAGTTTAGTGATGCTTTCTGCATTTTTAATAATTGTAACTTTACATGATCTAAAAACAAATCATGAAAGAGTTATATCATCATATTCTGGATCAGTTAAAACACAATTCAGGTAAAAACATATTTAGTAAACCTGATATTAGTAAATTAGAATTTATACAATCAACATCAGATATTTTATCTAATTACAAACTTTCCAATATGGATAAAAAATCTGAGAATGATTTAATAGAATTTACAATTAAAAACACATTAGATCAATTTTATAAAACAAACCAATTCTATTCATTTGATCAAGAAAGTATTCAGGAGCTGCGTGAAATTTATAAAAATTTGTTTTCTGATTTAAAGAAGATCTCCGAAAAAACAGATTATAAAGAATTGTCAGTAGTTTCAGATAATCATTACATTACTCTTAAAAACTGGATTAAAAAGAGTAATGCGTTTGCCGAAAAAATTTATACCGATAAATATGCTTATTTAAAGCAAGATGTTGTATGCTCTGAGTATTCTCCAGAAATTCAAATTGAATTATTGGGAATTGAACTTGAAAACATAATTGAACCTGTATTGGATATTGGCTGCGGGAAAAATGCAAATTTAGTTAATCACTTTCACAATCTGGGATATGCTGTATTTGGAATAGACAGGTCTGTCGGGAACTCATCAATTTTACAAAATACAAGTTGGCTTGAGTATGATTTTAAACCTGAAACTTGGGGTACATTAATAAGCAACCTTGGTTTTTCTAATCATTTTAATCATCACCATTTGCGAGAAGATGGCTCGTATATCGATTATGCAAAAAAATATATGGAAATCTTAAATTCGCTTAAAATTGGGGGTTCTTTCTATTATGCTCCGGGTGTTCCATTTATTGAAAAATTTCTTAATAATAATCTGTTTAACGTAGAGTACAAATCAATACATGAAACTGATTTCAACGCTATACATATTAAAAGATTAAAATAAATCCTGCTTTTATTGTGAAAAAATCACGGAATCAATTTAAATGTTTGTTAAATAATTCCGATTGTAAAATCGTATTCTTTTTTTGACATTAGATAAAATCTTCATATCTTTAAAATTAAACATAGTATCCAAAACAGGTTCTTATGTGTAAAATAATAAGATATCTATTCAGTATTCTTACTTATTTTTCAATTATTGCACCATCTTTTTCCCAAACAGATAGTTTAGATATTTATGATTATAGTTTTGATCAATTATCTAAAATCAATATCACTTCAGCCACAAAAGTTACTCAGCATATTGAGGAGGTTCCCTCAACCGTAATTGTTATTTCGGAAAAAGAAATCAAAGACAGAGCTTATTTTACGCTTGAAGATATTTTAGCAGATCTTCCAGGATTCCAGTTCAGAAATATACAGGGATTTAATAGTTATTCATTTCAAAGAGGAATACCAAATCAGAATAATTTGATTTTATTGCTTATTGACGGGGTGCAGGTTAACGAACTTAATTCGGGGGGTTTTTATGGAGGTGGTCAGTATAACCTTTCGAATATTGAAAAAATTGAAGCTATATACGGACCTACATCAGTCGCATACGGAACAAATGCAATATCAGGTATTATCAATATTATCACTAAAAGTCCTTCAAAAAAACATGTTGATGTCAATACGCTGGTCGGTTCATTTAATACGATTAATACAGACATGAGCTATAGTTATTTAAACGAGCAAAAAAACATCGGAGTACTTATTTCTGGAATGACTAAGCAAACTGATAAAGCAGACTTAAAAGGTCAGGCCGGTGATAATAACTGGACAGATTTAATTGATAATTCAGAGCTCGATTATGCATTTGATTTCAAGATTAGAGCAAAAGACTTTATTATTGGAACAAATTATCTCCAGAAGCAAGCTTCTTCAGCAACTTCTGTAAAATCTGTAGGGTCGATTTACAAAGACTACGGAACCTTGTGGAACATTAGATTTATTAATAATTACGTTAAATACGAAAGACAAATATTTGAAAAACTTAATTTAACTTCATGTCTTTACAATAGAAATTCAACAGTACTTGACAATTCAGTATTATATGTAGTTGACACTGCTCAGATTGGGTATTACAGACCAAATAACCTGACAGGCCTAGAGAATGTTTTAAACTACAAAGCAGGAAATTTCTTTTCAATTACCGGTGGATTAATTCTGGAATATGAAGAACTGGCTCAAAATTTCTCGATTACTTATAGTAATTCACCTGATCAAAAACCCCCGACACCTTCTAAACCAAAGATGGAAAAAAATAGCCTGACAAGTATCTTCATAGAACCACAAATTACACTATTTAAGCAATTATTTATTTCAGGAGGATTTCGTTATGATTATAGCAGTATTTACAATGAGGTTTTTACTCCACGAGCAGGAATAGTTTACAAATATCACAATCAAATTATTCGATTATCTTACGCTGAAGCCTTCAGAGCTCCAAAACCATGGGACTATACCGACGGATTAGGAAATAATTCTTTACTGCCCGAAGAAATGCATTCTCTGGAAGGTGCCATTGGCTTAGCACTGTTTGATCATCTGAAATTTGATATAATTACGTACAAAAACACACTCAATAATGCAATAACCAGAGAAGATGTAATAAATGGATATCAATGGGTAAATAAGGGAGAAATAAATACGGATGGAATTGATTTATATTTAAGATATACATCTCAAAAATTACAATCCTCAATTAGTTACACGTATAATAAAAGCTATGATGAGTTCAATTTATCTATTCCTGAAATAAGTGAGCATATAGCAAATGCAAGCATAAATTACTTATTTAAAAATCATTTTAATTTTAATCTAAGAGCAAATTATATTGGGAAGCGCGAAAATACAAAAATAGTAACAGCTACAAACAGCAAATACCTTGATCCTTATCTGATATTTAATGGTGCATTTTCATTTATTAATTATAAGCATATTACTATTCAGTTCATAGTTAAAAACATTCTAAATACAAAGTACTATCACACATCGAATAGTGATGTAGAACGATATAGGCAATCTCAAAGAACAGTTATGTTGTCAGTAAGTTATAATCTTAGTAATTAGACCATACAATGAAAAGTGTTGCTAAATATTCAATTTTAATTTTACTGTTATTCATAACCAGTTCTTATTTAATTGCACAAAATGACAAAGAAAAAATTATTGTAGCTTACGTTAATAATTTTGCAAAATATACTACATGGCCAAATGAAAACTTACTGGATAGTTTTAAAATTGTAGTATTAAGTAATAATGAAAATCTCATAAATGAATTCTTAGATTTTTCGATAAAAAGGAAAATAAAAGATAGACCCGTAAAAGTGCTTACAAATTTTCCTTTAAACCGGGAAATAGAAAGCAGGATAAACCTTAATGCTCAGATTGTATTATTAACTGCAGAAAAATTAAAAGATTACGATGAAATATATGATTCCATTGAAGGGAAACCCATTTTATTGGTAAGTGAGGAATATAATGACAAGCGTTTTGTGATGATCAACTTATTTCGCTCTAAAGAAGGACAACTTCTTTTTGAGGTAAATAATGCGAATATAATTAATCAGAAACTTGCCATTAATCCCGAAATATTGCTTGCAGGAGGAACCGAAATTGACGTTGCAGGACTTTATCGGCGATCACAGGTTCATTTGCGGAATATGCAAAAGAGAATTGATCGGATGGAAGATTCACTTGAATTTTTAAATTTCAATATTAAAAAATCACTTGAACAGATTAACAAACAGGAATTTGAACTTCAAAATCAAAATAAAATATTAGAAGAAAGGGAGAAAAGGACAGACTCATTGCAAAAAGTTTTTTATTCGCAAAAAGAGATTTTAAAATTACAAAAAGATTCAATCAAGATTAAAAATGACTTTCTTACTGATTTGTTAACAAAAATAGATCAACAAAAACGAGAGCTTAAAAATCAAGAACAATATTTAAAAAGCAAACTAAAGCAAATTGAAAAATTAAATTCCGAAATTGAGCTTAAAAATACTGAACTTGGTGATCAGGGTCAAATTATTAACCGTCAACGATTAGTCCTGAAGTTATCTGTTGTTGTTGGAGTTTTCGTTGTGTTTTTAATAATTACTATTCTTATTTCTTTTAGAAATAATAAACTAAAAAGCAAATTGTTGGTTAAACAAAAAGAAGAAATTGAAGAAAAGTTGATTGAATTAAATAGATTAAATCTTAAACTCAAAAATGCTGATCAGTACAAATCAATATTTCTTGCCAGTATGAGTCATGAATTAAGAACACCATTAAATTCTATCATTGGATATACAGGAATACTTTTAATGGGAATGACAGGAAATTTAAACAACGAACAAAACAAACAGCTTTTAAAAGTAAAAAATAATGCCAACCATCTATTAAGTTTAATCAATGATATCCTTGATATTTCAAAAATAGAAGCCGGAAAAGTAGAATTAAACAATGAAGAATTTAAATTAATCGATGTTGTAAATGAGGTAATTGAATCTATTCAACCTCTTGCTTCTGAAAAAAATATTACAATTACAAATGAAGTTAATAAATACATCTTAATTACAACAGACAAAAGAAGATTAAAACAAGTAATTCTTAATTTAGTAAGTAATGCAGTAAAATACAATAACGACGGAAATGTTGATATTTTCTCCGAATATCTTTCAGAAAACTATTTCAGGTTTTCTGTTAAAGATGCCGGAATAGGAATCTCTGAATTTGAACTGGCAAAATTGTTTCAACCATTTCAACAAATTGATTCATCGCTAACCCGCAAAAACAGTGGCACAGGATTGGGTTTATATTTATGCAGGAAACTAATGTCCTTACTAGGTGGTTATATAGCTGTTAAAAGTGAGCTAGGAAAAGGAAGCGAATTTTATTTTGAAATGCCATTAAAGATTTAAGAACTATGAAACGTGTTTTAATTATAGAAGACAATGAAGATAACATGTATATGATTAGATTCATTTTAGAAAAAAATGGTTTACAAGTTATTACGGCTGAAACAGGGATGGATGGTTACGAAAAAGCCATGCATGAAAAACCTGATTTAATATTAATGGATATTCAACTACCTGATATCAATGGAATAGAAGTCACCAAAAAAATCAGAGAATCAGGAATAGCTAACTCAATTCCTATTTTAGCAATTTCATCATATGCGATGACAGGAGACAGGGAAAAAGCACTTAATGCCGGTTGTACGGGATACATTGAAAAACCAATTAACCCTGAAACTATAATGGAGGAGATTAATAAATATCTTTATTAAATACTGATTTATATGATGAAGGATAATTTAAAAGTACTAATAGTAGATGATAACACTGACAACCTTGAAATGTTAGAGATAATATTAAAAAGCAATAATTACACTGTCAGTTCTGCAATTAATGGTAAAGTAGCGCTTGAATTGCTTCATGCCGAAAGCTATGATTTAATCATATCTGATATTCTGATGCCTGTGATGGATGGTTTCCAATTATGCAGAGAATGTAAAAAAGATGAATCATTAAGAAATATCTGTTTTGTATTTTATACAGCAACATACATTGATTCTAAGGATGAAGAATTTGCCTTATCATTAGGAGCCCAAAAGTTTATTCGCAAACCGCAAGAACCAGAAACATTTTTAAAAATTATTACTAAAGTAGTTGCTGACTATAATGAATCAGAAAATAGAAATGTGGTGTATAATGAAACAAACGAAAAAGAAATATTGAAACTTTATAGTGAACGGTTAGTTGCTAAACTGGAGAAAAAAAATCTAGATTTAGAAAAAGAAATTGCATCTCATAACAAAACCTTAAAGGAACTAATTAAAGCAAAAGAAAAAGCAGAAGAATCCGACAAGCTTAAAACAGCATTTTTATCTAATATGAGTCATGAAATTCGTACTCCGATGAATGGGATTATTGGGTTCTCTAATCTGCTTAAAAATCCAAGATTATCAGCGGATGAGCAAAATAAGTACATTGATATTATCCAATTGAGTGGAACCCGATTAATAAATTTAATCGAAGATTTAATAAATATCTCACAAATAGAAACAGGACAGGTAAGCATTTGTACTTCAGAGTTTAAGGTGCAAGAGGCTCTCGAGCAAATAGTATCATATTTTAAAACTGATGCTGAAAACAAAAATCTTAGTCTTTCTTTAAATTGTTTACCAAGCTTAAAAGAAGAAAACATAATAACAGACAAGGGAAAATTTGAGGCTATTTTTATCAATTTGTTAAAAAATGCAATTAAATATACAAAAAAAGGAGAAATAGAATTGGGTTGCAAGAAAGCAAATTCCATTTTCGAATTTTACATAAAAGATACTGGTCTGGGCATTCCTAAAGACAGGCAAGAAGCTATTTTTGAACGTTTTGTGCAAGCCGATATTAATGATACATTAGCCTTACAAGGGGCTGGTTTAGGATTATCCATTACCAAAGCTTTTGTGGAATTGCTTTTGGGAAATATACGTGTAGAAAGTGAAGAAAGAAAAGGAACTATATTTTACCTGACAATTCCTTCAATGAAAGATAATAATGAAAAAGAAATTGATGACCTGTCAGAGTATAATCAAGCAAACGATCTGAATTCTAATAAAAATTTAAAAATACTAATTGCTGAAGATGATAAAACATCTGATGAATATTTAACCGTAATTTTACAGGATCTTTCTAAAAATATTTTACATGCTAAAAATGGGAGGGAAGCCATAGAAAAGTGCAAAACAAACAAGGAAATAGATTTAATTTTAATGGATATAAAGATGCCAGATATAGATGGTTATAAAGCAGTTGAACAAATTCGTGAATTTAATAAAGAGGTTATTATTATTGCACAAACAGCTTATGGAATTTCGAATGAAAAAGAAAGAGCCATCCATATCGGATGTAATGACTATATTTCAAAACCTATTGATGAGAATAGATTAATAAGTCTAATTGAAAAACATTTAAAACTCAAAATGGAAAAATCAGAATAATGTTATGCATTTATGTTTAATGATAAAACTATGTAATTTTACATCACTTCCTATTTTGGTGATCTTACTAAGAGAAACGCATCATTCTTAACTCTTTATTTGAAATTTATTTAAATCGAATTCAATTCAAAATTTCTTGTTACTAATCCATAGTAGATCATTTGTCAACAAAAAAATATCATTAATAAAATAAATCAATGTTTTAATTTGGGATATTTACTTTTTTAATATCTTAGTTAGCAATATTTATCATGTTATTTTAATATCAAAACCCAAAAAATTATGAAGAAAGTATTATTATTTGGAGCAATTACACTCCTTGCTGCTGGTTTTCTTACAGTTTCATGTGAAAAGGACAATCCGGTTTCTTGTACTCAAAAACTTTTAGAGGTTTCATCAGCACAATCAGCGTATATTGTGGACGATTCTTATGAGAATTGCATTGCATATAAAAATGCGTTGGAAGATTATATCAATTGCGATGGAATTACTGATAAAGCAATTTATCAAGGATATTTAGATAACTTAACCTGTACTCCATAAAAAAATTAAAAAAGCCTGCAAAACATCTTATTTGCAGGCTTTTTTTTATAATATGATTTATTTTTCTTCCAACTCCAGAGCCTCAAGTTCTTCAAGTTTTTCCTCTAATTCTTCGATTACCTTTTCTTTATCGTGCTGTTCAAAACTCTTAATTTCTTCTTCCATCTGCATTCTGATTTTTTCATGATCAATTTTAGAGAGCTCTTCTTGTACCTTTAACATTTCTTTTTGAATTTCTGCCAGATCAATGTTTTCTCTGATCGATTCACGTGCCTGTTCCATTTCTTCACGGATTTCTTGCATGTCGATATGAATATCTCCAATTTCAATATCAAGTCCATCAAAGTCGAAATCAATATCTAAATCTTTTAAATTACTGATACTCATCTCTACTTCTTTTAAAATATCTTCCACATCTATTTCATGAGCTTCTTCAATAGCCCTTGCAATTTCTTCCTGTGCTTCAGCCATATCGAAATGAACATCTTTCATTGCTTCCTGAATCTCCATTTGGATTTTTTCAACATCCAGCTCCTCAATATCTTTCATAGCCTCGCGGATATCAACTTTTGCATCTTTTAAATCACCAATGGTTTCGTCAATTTCTTTTTGATATTTATGATAATCTGTTTCAGGAATCTTTTTACCATCAACATACAATTCTGTAACTTTTCCGTTTTTAAGAGTAAATTCTATCTTCTTCTTATGACCTTGATCATTATACGTTCTGATAACGGTATTATTTTTAATATCAATTTCATTGTGATAATGTTTACTTCTTTTAACCGTATCAATCCTTGTTGGTAAGTTTGGAATAACAGGTAAATCTGGAACCCCAGGAGCTATAATTACTGAAAGCGATTCCATTTCTTTTAATTCTGAAGGAATTGTAATTCCTTTATCAGAAATATAATTTGAAATATCGGCTCTGTTTGTAAACGACAGGGCTAAGGTTGCTGATAAAATAATAATAGCTGCTATAATTTTATCTGTAAAATTCGATTTGTTTTGTGGTTTCATAATCATGCGTTTAATTCTGTTTAACAAATGTTTTTTTCTTCCTGAAAAGGCAACCGCGGAATATAGCCTGTTCAACGAAAATTCCTGAACTGAAACCAATGCTTTTGCATAAATCAGCGATCCTTCACAAACGGTTAAAGCAATATCATCACAACAATTTTCTCGTTCTTTTCTAATTTGTGATGAGATATACCAAACCGCAGGATGAAAGAAAAACATCGTTTCAATAATGGTTTGTAGTACATTAAAAATATAATCGTTACGTCGTATATGAGCTAATTCATGAGCAATAATAGCTTCAATTTGATTTGTGGGAATTCCTGTTATCATTTCAACAGGAATTACAATAACCGGCTTTAAATGGCCCAAAACTATTGGTACTTTAACCAGTTTCGATTCTAAATAATTTACGGCTCTTTTTATTTTAAGCTGCTTTTGAAGTTTTTGAAATTTATCTAGCCAATCGGCGGATAGTACCCTGGTTCCGACTGACTTTAATCTTACAGTAAAAATATAGCTTAAAACAATCTTCACAATAAATATAAAAATTCCTAATATCCAAATACTTACAATTAATGGAAAATACCGATCAATATTTTCAATTCTCTCCTTTACAACTTGAATAAGTTCTCTTGATGTAAACTTAATATTGCTTTGGTTTAAATCAATCAATACTGGAGCCTGATGTTGACTCCGCTCGGAAATCTCAACAACACTATTTTCAATTGTTTCCTTTTCATAATGTTTTGTAAAGTTAAAAATGGCTAATCCGAGCATAATAAAAAGCGAAAACAAAGAAATTATATACCTTATCTGAGAAGATTTCCCGCTAAGTAATCGTAGAATAAAACTTAATAATGCCATTACTAATATACCTTGCCAGATTATATGAAAAAGATTCCAGCCCAGGGCAGTAATAACATTTTGGCTTATCACTTCAGATAATATTTTCATGATTTCTTTGGATTGTTCTCAATTTCATGAATCAAATTCTTTATTTCATCTAACTCTTCTTTTGAAGGATTATGATTTCCTAAAGCCTGCATAACCATTTTCATGGCAGATCCAGAAAACGTTTTCTTTAAAAAACCATCAAGCAATTTACTTTTCGTTTCATCTTCATCCAGAGAAGGAGTATAGATATGCTGACGGCTATTCTTATTTACATCAAGCATTCCTTTTTCTGCCATAATCTGCATTATTTTCAATGTAGTGGTATAACCAACTCCTGCCTTGCCTGCCTGCTTGGCAGAAAGGCTCTTTTCTTCATTTTGCTTTTCGTTAATAAAACGAACAGTTGAAGGGCCATATTCCCATAATAATTGAAGAATTTCAAGTTCAGATTCTGTAGGATTGTATTTACTTTTTAAACTCATAATTAAAAGACGACTAATTATACATTTTGATGCACTACGATTTATTTCGTAATACAAACATATACGATCTTTTTCGTACTTGCAAATTTTTATACGATTTATTTCGTACTTTAATTGTTAAATTAAGTTAAATCCCGATGGATAGGAGTTTTTTTAAAATAAATTAGTTTTAAAAAATAAAGAATTTGATTTATTTTTATTCAAAAATTAAATTTTAACTTATTGAATTTATAATTATGGAAAATACACAAAAAGTTTTCGATGCCATGAAAAAAGCAGCTAAAGCTCTAAAAGCAGGAGAAATTGCCGAAATAACAGGATTAGATAAAAAAGATGTTGATAAAGCAATGAAGAATCTGAAAAAAGAAGAAAAGATAGTTTCGCCTAAAGTTTGTTATTGGCAAGCAAAATAACAAAAGAGCCGGTTTTAACCGGCTCTTTATGTTTTAACAATTTGTGCATTGAAATGCCATACAAGAACGTGTGCAAATTCCACAACCGGTGCACTTATTATAATCAATCTCAGGAGCACTATACGCACTTTTTTGATTAATTGCACCTACAGGGCAAATTCTGGTTGAAGGACAAGGATGATTTTGCGGACAAAAGTTCTCGTTAACAACAATATTTTTTTTCATATTTTAAATACTTTAATCATTTTAAACGAGTGCAAAAGTAAAAGAAAATTATTAAATTACATCATATATATATATCTATATTTTTAGATGTTTTTAAACACTCTGTTAATCAACAATTTTATACAAATCTTTAAGGATTTTTTCGCCTCGATTTTTAAAACCTGGTGTGCCATCGTCAAACTGGTTTTCAATAATTGCAATTAATTCAGATGCTAAAGATGGTTCAATTTTAATAAAGTTATGAATAATTTGCATAGAGAACATTTTAACAGCAGTGGGATACATTGGGTCTTCTAACCAGGTAAAACATCTGTCAATTAAGATACCAAGTCTTTCATCATCTAATTCATTTAAATTTATTGTAGTTAGCATCTTAAGGAAATGTCTTTTCTGATTATCAAATTTCGATTTAGGAAGAAAATCAATCATCTCATTAATATAGGGTTTAATCATATCAGGGTATTTAATCCAGATAGTTTCGATAACCCAAGCTGCACGACCTGAAACAAATTCTTCGTTAGTTAAAATTAAATCAATAAGTTGTTTAAATAATTCTTTATTATTATCTACTACTGATGCAATATAATCTGTATTCCTTTTCGATAATTCTGCTAATAACTGATCTCTGAAGTTCATCTTTATTTTAGAAATTTTGGTATTAATCAAGACCTAACCGGTTTTAAAATCCTGTTAGGTTTAAAAATATAAAAATACAAACTAAATAAATAAACATTACAAAGCTAATTCTGTTAATAGTTAAAAAAGACAATGAAATTATTTAAACTAATATCAGCATTATTCCTGATTTTTTCTATAAACCAGGAAATACTTGCTCAAAACAATAAAAACATGGAAGTAGCAACATTTGGTACAGGATGCTTTTGGTGTACGGAGGCAATATTTCAACAATTAAAAGGAGTAGAATCAGCAGTTTCGGGTTATTCTGGAGGAACAGTTAAAAATCCAACATATAAAGAAGTTTGTACAGGAAATACTGGTCATGCCGAAGTTATTCAAATAACTTATGATGCACAAATAATAAGTTTTAAAGACTTACTTGAAGTATTCTGGCAAACTCATGATCCAACTACATTAAACAGACAAGGAGCAGATGTTGGAACACAATATCGATCAGTAATCTTTTATCATAGTGAGCCACAAAAAGAAATGGCTTTAGATTATAAAAAGAAGCTGAATGAAGCCAATGTATATGATAACCCAATAGTTACAGAAATTACTGAATTTAAGGAATTTTATAAAGCTGAAGATTATCACCAGGAATATTACAACAATAATAAATCTCAGCCTTACTGTAATTTTGTAATTACCCCTAAAGTTGACAAGTTTAAGAAGGTATTTAAGGATAAATTAAAATAAGCAAGTAATTCTATTTGCATAGTATAAAAAAAGATTCTATCTTAAATTTTTCAAATTCAAATTTAAAATAGAATCTTTTTATGAATTCAGACATTCTGGTATCACTTGTTGTGGTGCTACTTCCGTTAAGTTTTATATCAGAACGCATTTCTAATTTTTTCAAACTGGTATTACCTTCAGATGGAAAATTAGGCTTTGGTAATCTTCGGCATAAAGAAGATGATTCCAAAAAAGAAAAAACACGCGAACGCAAAATTTTCTTATTAAGTCTATTATCGGGAGAGATTGTGGCTTTTGCCCTTAAAGCAGATTTATTTCAGATAATCGAAAATGGCAAAATTGGGTGGAATCATAAAAGTGATGATTTGCTATGGATTGTAGGTTGTTTTTTTACTGGTTTCTTCCTCAGCTGGGGTAGTAAATTCTGGCATGATTTATTAGGAATTTTGCTTGAAGTTAAAAACTTACGTAAAGCTTATGCAGCAGAAAAAACAGCTGAAGTTAAAACCAAAGCAGACGAAGCCGAAATAATTTCTGATGTTATGGATGGGAATGATATCGAATCAAAACCTGTCGAAATTAACATAAATCATGATAAAATTAGTGTTGAAAGAATCAAAAAACTTCATCCTAAACTAAGAAACGAAGTCATTGAGATTTATATTAAAATTCTTGAAAGAGGAGTTAGTATTCGTTTTACAGATACCTTAAGAACTTTTACTGAACAAAATGATTTGTATGCCCAGGGCAGAACCAAAAATGGAAAAATAGTTACCCATGCTAAAGCCGGAGAATCATATCATAACTATGGTTTAGCCTTAGATTTCTGTTTACTATTAAAAGAAGGAAAAGAAGTTTCATGGAACAGGAACTTAGATATGGATGCCGACAATCAAAAAGACTGGGACGAAGTTGTAGCTGTTTTTAAGCATTATGGCTGGGAGTGGGGTGGTGACTGGGCTAATTTTAAGGATTATCCGCACTTCCAGAAAACATTTGGGTTTTCAACTTCCGAACTATTAAAAAGATATAATAACAAACTAACCGATAAATCAACTTACGTTAAACTCTGATTTCTTTATCCTGACCAAAATATGAAAAGCAAAATAATTATTGGGATTATAGTTCTTGTAGCCATCTGGATTACAGGAATAATTGTTGATTTTGATGAATTAGCAACTAAAAAACCAAATCCTGAGTACCAGAAATATATCGCTGAATATAAAGCTGAAACTGAGAAAAAATACAATGATATTATTGATCAATTAGACAATGACTACCGAATTCAATTTAATGAAGAAAAGTCTATTCGAGTTGATGATTGTATAGGCTCGAATTTCGAAGGTGCTGAAGTAAAACTGGCAGGAATACAGATTTACGATAGTATTTTTCGTAAAAAGAGCAAAACCTTTTTATACCTATAATTGCAATAGTGCAAAGTTTGATCCTGATCATCCCATGTTTGGTTTACCCGATATTGAAATAGCTGTTGGTCCGGTAAAGTATTATGAACCCGAAAGATCATCGTTAGAATCATTAATTAAACTAGGAATAGATAATAAGCCAAAACCTTACAGGACTTATAAAAAACGACTTATCATTGATAGCTTAGGAGTACAGAATAAGTTTATTGAAATGCAGTTGTGGTTAACTATTTTTACAGTGAACATTACTGTTATTGCCGATCGCGACAAACCCCAGATTGATCCTACAGATGAATCCTTAAACGAGAAAATATATCCCGGATACTGGTATAAAGATTCGCGAAGATTTGTTTCAATGAACGATTTAGAGCATAAAGAAGAATATAAAAATCACTTATACAGCGACATTACCTTTGTGTTAGAAGTTAACCCCAATGCATCGCCCTGGTACATAAAAACAGATCATACACAAAACGAAAAACCTGATATTGCAGTAGGCGCAGTTTTTTGTCAGCAATTAATTAAGCATCCTGAAGATGAAAATAAGATTCATCTGCAAACCTACAAGGGAATGGCGGCTCCGTTATATCACAAAGCTTTTGAAAATGACAATTCCCTTTCTGATGATTTGGATAAATCTATTCTCAACCTAATGAACGACTTAGAAAATGTTAGCAATGAAAATATCTGGAACAAAGAATATTTTGTAAAACTATATTCTGCAAATATAGGTGCAAGACAAAAAGGATTATTTGGAACAAAAAAATTCGATGAGCAGGTTGAATATACTTTTCTGATGCCGCTATTTATTGTTGGAAGCTGGGATATTCAATTACCTGAAGAGATTTTGCCAGAAATGGAAGCTCCCAAACCCTATTACAAAAGTTTAAGTATAAAAAACTTACTTCCAAAATGGGGCCTTGGATTTGGAAAATGGATAAGTTCAACTTTATTAATTGTATTAGCAATATTGATTTTTCTTTATTTATCTCCATCTTTACTGGCCAAATTTTTTAAAATAAAATAATGAATAAACTTAAAATAGGATTCATTGCTTTTCCGGGAGCATCGAAGGATGTATTTAAAAGAGGAGAAGAAATTCTAAAAAACAAAGTTCAGAATATTGAATTTGAATTGGAAGGCAAAAATCCTGATGCAATATTCATAATTACGGGAGGATCAGAAAACCAGGCAAAGAAATTACTAAAAGGAAATAAAAGAATACTTTTATTGGCTATTACAGAAAATAATAGTTATGCCGCATCATCTGAAATAAAAGCTTATTGTAATCAAAATAAAATTGACTCCGTTTTGTACAATATAGACGTTGAAAAAGATCTTGAAACTAAACTGAATTACTTCATTACATGCACAAACGCACTAAAGAAAATATCAAGCTACAAAATCGGATTAATTGGAGAAGTATCCGAATGGCTTATTTCATCGAACATTGATCAAAGTTTATTATTAAATAAATTTGGTTTGCAACTTCAAAAAATAGCTTGGAACGAATTCCCCGAATATTCAACTTATACCATAAATAAAGAGTTCTTAAATCATTTTAATCATTCTGAATTTGATTTGGAAGATTCTTCAAAAGTGTATAATCTTTTACATGAAATTGTTAAAACAAAACAGCTTGATGCTATTACTGTTGAATGTTTTCCCTTAGTAAGAGAAAATGCGGTTACTGCATGTTTAGCTTTATCCAATTTTAATTCAAATGGATTACCTGCTGGTTGCGAAGGTGATGTAACTGGTATTACAGGTAAAATTCTTTTAAAGGAACTTACAGGACAAATCCCTTGGATGGCTAATTTAGCAGCTCTTGAGGAAGATAAAATATTTTTTGCACATTGCACCATTGCCACTGATTTGATTTCAGATTATACAATAAATACTCATTTTGAAACAAATAAGGGAACAGCTGTTCAGGGCCGGTTTAAATCAGAAAACGCTACTGTTTTCAGATTAAGTAATGATTTGACTAAAGCTTTCTTATCATTTGGAAGAATTGTTGAAAGACCTACTAGAGAAGATTCATGTAGAACGCAAATTAAAATTGAAATTCCTTCTGACGATATACAAAAATTGAAAGATAATCCTTTGGGAAATCATCATTTAATTGTACCAGGAGATCATGTTGAACTACTTCAATATTTTTGCAAACTAACTGCAATAGAAGTAGTTTAATGGAAGAAATCTTTAAAACGCTGAATTGATTTTTGTAAACAAACCATTTCTCATTAATCACTATTCTGTGCTGCAGTCCATGCCGTTGAAAAAGCAATTTGTAAATTATATCCGCCAGTTGGTGCATCTAAATCGAGTATTTCACCTGCAAAAAATAATCCTTTAACTAATTTGGATTCCATGGTTTTTTGATTTACTTCATTGGTGTCAATGCCTCCAGCTGTGATTATCGCTTCTTCCCAAGGTCTGTGTCCTTTCACCTTAAATTCAAAATTTCTTAACCATTTTTTGAGTTCCTTTCTTTCATTAGCAGAAATCTGGTGTCCTAACTTATCAGGTTCAATTTTGGTATCCTGAAGACAAACAGGAATAAGAATCTTTGGTAGTAATCCAGTCAATATTTCATTGAATTTTTCTTTTCCCTTTTCATTAAAATCACGGATAAGCCTATTATCCAATTTTTTATCATCTAAAGCCGATTTCAAATCAATACTAAATATAATTTCTTTTTTTTCTTTTAGAGCAGGCACTATTAATCTGCTTAGCGAAAGCACGATAGGACCTGTAATTCCAAAATCCGCAAAGCTCATTTCACCAAAATCTTCACCAGCTTTTTTGCCATCAATCCAAACGGTAGCTTTAATATTTTTAAGCTCTAAACCATTTATACTTTTTGCTTTTAATCCTTCTGTTTCTAGAGGAACTAACGAAGGCCAAACAGGATTTACCTTATGTCCGGCCAATTTTGCAAGTTCATATCCATCACCAGTAGAACCAGTTGCAGGATAAGAAACGCCTCCTGTAGTAATAATTACTTTATTTGCATGATATGTTACTGCCTCGTTTTTTCCATTTTCATTATTTATCCCTTGCACACCAATAATTTTACTATCCTCAATAAGAAGTTGGTTAACCCTGACATTCGTTTTAATTGTAACTCCTATATTTTTGCACCATTGCACCATTGAATGAACAAGTTCTACAGCTTTTCCACTTTCCGGAAATACCCTGCCACCACGTTCAATAACCGTTTTTACACCAATTTTATTAAAAAACTGAATAAGTTCGTCTGAAAAAAAATCGGAGAATGATGATCGGAGAAACCTTCCATTGGGTTGAACCTGACTTATAAATTCAGCTAATGGTGCTGTATTTGTTATGTTACAACGTCCTTTTCCGGTTATGCTCAGTTTCCTGCCTGGTCTGTTCATTCGTTCTAAAACAAGCACTTTTACACCTAATTCCGCCGATTGACCTGCTGCCATTAAGCCTGCTGCTCCTCCACCAATTATTATTGTATCAAATTTCTGCATGTAATTTCAATTATATTTGCAACAAAGATAATTGGAATAGAATTAATACAAACATATTGTATCTTTAGAACTATTTAAAAGGACTAAAGTCCACATTTTGTAATTGATTTAACCCTGACCTTAAGGTCAGGGTTAGCCATTATTATTTTAATGGGCTTTAGCCCAGAATACAATTGCAAAAGGCTAAATATAACAATACCAATTAATGAACCAAATTATTGAAATATATACCGACGGGAGCTGTAATCCAAAGTACGGAATAGGAGGATGGGCAGCTTTAATCCTTGTTGAAGGGAAGCAAATCATCATACATGAAAGTGTTACAAATACTTCCCACAACCGAATGGAATTAACCGCTGTGATCAATTCGATAGAATATGTTAAAAAAGAATTTGCCAACATCAATGTAATTAAAATATTTACTGATAGCCAGTACGTTGTTGGAATCCCAACCCGAGCATTAAAATTAAAATCAAAGGATTTTATCACAAATGCAGGGAAAAAACTTCAAAATACCGATCTTGTTAAGGAACTTATCCAATTGATTGATTCCATGAAAATTGAGTTCATAAAGGTTAAAGCACATCAGAAAGTATCAGGACTACCAAATTACAATAGAGAAGTAGATAAACTATCCCGTAAAATTGTCCGTGAGCAAATTAAATCAAGTTTGGACATTAGAAGTGCAACAAAATAATGGTTTTGCTGGTTTTAACCCCGATCTGGTAAAACTTAATTGGTAAGCATTTATAATTGAAATTATTTTAATTTCTCTTAATCGATTTATCATTCTATCTTTCATATAATCAATGCATAAACATTAGGATTCTCTAGTGGAGGTAATTAGAAACAAGTGGTTAATGACTATTTTGGGTTAAAATAAAATTTAAATGTTAGAATATGATACTGAACAAAATAGATGCTTAAAACGTTTTTATAAAAAATAAATTCTATGCTTATGAAACGTTCTATTATTACTTTAGTATTTTTCTTTAGTTTTTGTTTAATTACAAACGCTCAGACAACTCATACCATTAATATTAGTGGATTTACTTTTAGTCCGAATGATATTACGATTAATGTTGGCGACACAGTCTTTTTCAATGGAAGCTCACTTCATCCTGTTCTTGAGGTTAGTGTAGATACATGGAATGCCGAGGGCAACACAGCTTTATCGGGTGGTTTTTCATTTCCTTCCGGAGTTGGTAAAATAGCATTCAATTCTGAAGGAACCCATTACTATATTTGTGAAAATCATATTTCAAGTGGTATGAAAGGTAAAATAAATGTATCAACAGCTACAAAATTAGAAAATGCAGATATACTTAAAGACATTCAAATTTATCCAAATCCTCTAGATGGAGATTATTTAACCATATCTAATATTAGTATAAAAAGTAGTCCTCTGGAAATTAAGATTTATGATTTAACCGGGAAAATCAAGATTGAAAGTAAAGAAAATACTACAGCTTCGCAATTCAAAATAGATTGTTATGATTTATCTGCAGGTATTTATATTGTACAGTTAAAAAATGGGAATATCATTTCATCTTCTAAATTAGTAAAGAAGTAATTAAAAATCTTTAGTTTAAATTTTGGCAAATATACTCTAAATTGAGTATATTTATCTGAAATCATAAAATTAGAGATATGAGATTATTCAAAAATTTATTGGTCGTTGGCACAATTATCATATACTTTTTTGTCAATTCTACATCTTGTACTTTCGATAGCGAAGAAGAACTTCTGGAATATTATAATTGTGATACTGTTAATGTAAATTATAACAATCTAACTTATATATTTACTGATATTTGTGCTGTTTGTCATGATGATGATCCACCCAGAGTTGGAATAAAAATGAATTCTTATGAGAATGTTAAAGCATCTATCAATACAGGGAAAGTATTACCAGCAATAAAACATACCGGTCCGTATAAGATGCCTTATGGTCAACCCATGTTGTCTGATTGCGATATTGATAAAATAGAAGCATGGATAAATGCAGGAATGCCCGAAAATTAAAGTATATGAGAAAAATTACCATTTTAATATTTACAATCCTTTGTTCATATTCATTGAAAAGTCAGGATTTGCTTTCAATGCTGGATTCCATTCAACCTGAGGTAAAACAAACTCAATATGAAGAGGGAACTTTTAAAAGTGTTCGTTTAATAAATGGATATACCAGCGAAACAGCAGGAAAAAACAACCTTATATTTTCCATTTCTCATCGATTTGGTAATGTTAATGGAGGGTTTCATGATTTTTATGGTTTGGATCAATCTACCATTCGATTTGGTTTTGAGTATGGAATAAACGACAGAATTGACCTCGGAATTGGTCGCAGTAATTTTGAAGACATTTATGATGGATTTATAAAAATAAAATTAGCACGGCAATCGACAGGAAAAAAACGTTTTCCCTTTACAATTACCTGGTCCGAAGGCCTGTCTGTGAATACCTTGGAGTGGACCATCCCTGAAATAGATTATCCTTTGACAGCACGCTTTAATTATATTCATGAGTTATTTATCACACGAAAATTTAACGAACGACTTTCTTTGCAATTATCACCGGTTATAGTTCACAGAAATATGGTTAAAACCAATGAAGATCAAAATACGGTTAGTGCAATCGGAGCAGGTGGAAGATATAAAATAACCAATCGTTTTACGGCTGTTGTTGAGTATTATTATCTTTTTCCAGGAAAAACAGCCGAAAATTACAACAATTCACTGGCTTTAGGTGTTGAAATAGAAACTGGCGGTCATGTTTTTCAAATACATGTTACCAATGCAACCGGAATGACAGAGAAAGCATTTATTCCTGAAACAAACGGGAAATGGCTTGATGGAGATATTGGTATAGGATTCAATATCATTCGTTTATTTAATTTAGAAAGAAAAAAATAATGAGAAAATTCTTTGTATTTGTTGTTTCAGTTTTCCTTTTTACAAATATTTTTGCACAGGACTTATATGTGGTTTCAAAAGGATCTGCTGATTTTACATCCGATGCACCACTTGAATTAATCGAAGCTTCTTCGGAACAAGTTACAGGTTTATTAAAAATCACTGATCGTTCATTTGCTTTTCGGGTAGCTATGAAAAGTTTTAACGGGTTTAATAGTTCGTTGCAACAAACCCATTTCAACGAAAACTATATGGAATCGGCAAAATATCCTCATACCATTTTTGAAGGAAAAATCATTGAAGAATTAGATTTTAATAAACCCGGTATATATCATGTAAGAGGAAAAGGAAGCTTTACTTCGCATGGTATTAAGCAAGAACGAATTATTAAATGCAAGTTGAATGTAACACCGGGGAATATAAAAGTAAGTTCAGAATTTACAGTTTTACTTGACGACCATAATATAAAAATTCCCACTGTAGTTAGTCAAAAAATTGCCGAAGAAATACTTGTAATTGTTAATATTGAATTAGTTCCTAAAAAATAATGAAAGAGATATCTCGTATCATATTTTCCTTGTTTTTAACATTATTCATCTGTAACACATTTGCGCAAAGTCCCAGGTTTGACTCATTTAAAATCCTGAAAAACAAGAAAAGCGTTGAAGTAACAGCTATTTATCAGGATCATAAGGGGTATATCTGGTTAGGGACCAATTATGGTTTAGTAAAATATGATGGTGTTGATTTTTATCTCTTTACAGAAAAAGATAGTTTATTTGATATCCAGATTTCATCCATAAAAGAAGATAATAATGGAACATTATGGATTGGTCATAAAACAGGAAAAATATCAAGATTTGATGGTTTTGTATTCACTAAATTTAACCCGGAAGAAGGTCATTGTAAACAGGTTATATCATCATTTTTTACAGATAATAAAGGTGTAGTGTGGTTCTCAACCTATGGAGAAGGTGTTTACAATTATCAGGGCGAAAACCGAAAGAGATTATACAATATAAATGCAGATAACGGTCTAATCGATAATTATGTATATGATATTGTCCAGGATAAAGATTCATTGCTCTATTTTGCTACAGACAAAGGTATTTCGGTATATAACCCTAATAAAAATAAATTTACAGATCAAATTACCATGCTGGATGGTTTACCAGATAACATTGTAAAGCGCATCATAATCAAGGGTTCAGAGATGTGGATAGCCATGGAAGATGCGGGTACATGTAAATACAATTTAAATACAAAAGAATTTTCATACATTACAGATTGGGAATTTGGTTCTGTTAATGATTTTGTGTGTATTTCGGAAAATGAATTATGGATTAGTACAAAAAGGAATGGTGTAATAAAGGTAAATTTTGACGACAAAGGAACAGCCTGGTACACCACGTATGGAAGAAATAATAATCTCGCTGATAACAAAACAAATACAATATTTAAAGATCGGGAGAATAATATTTGGATAGGTACGCGAAATGGTTTATCCATAAGGAAAAATAACAATATTGAGTTTCTAAACCAGAAGGATGGTTTTACGATTAAAGATATCTTCAGTTTTGTAATTGACAACCAGGGAAACTACTGGATTGCTTCACAACAAGGATTATACATCGTAAATAAAGGAAAAATGGGCGAAATAAACCAAAAACTTTTGTTTTACGATCCAGAGAATCCTTATTCCTTCATTTCTTTATATAAAGATTATTTAGGTGATATTTGGGCTGGTACATATGGTTACGGAGTTTTTAAAATTGATCCTTTTACTTTAGAAATAAAGAATTACAATTCGAAGAATGGCTTATCAAACGATAATGTTATTCATATTTCAGGAGATAAGGATAATATTTGGATTTCTACACTGGGTGGTGGAGTAACAAAGTATTGCTCAGGTAAAAATGAAGAATTCAGAACTTTTACAACTGCAAATGGCTTGACTTCTGATTATGTTTATTCAACTTTTACTGATTCTGAACATAGAACCTGGATTGCAACAGATGGAGGAGGTGTGGTCTATTTTAAAAATGACAGTATTTATAGCTTTTCTAATCCTGAGTTGGATTCAATAAAGAAGACAGTATACTCAGTTATTGAAGATTCAAATAATCATATTTGGTTTAATTGTGCAAACAATGGGTTGTATCGGTATGATGGTAAGAGTTTTATAAATTACAACGAAGAAAATGGATTAAAAAGTAATTTTATTCAAAGTTTAACAACTGATGCCCTGGGAAACCCGGTATTTATAAGTAACGAAGGTATCGATATTTTCAATATCAAAGATAGCACATTCCAATATCATGGCGATGCTGATGGTGTTGCTTATAAGGAACCCAATTTAAATGCTGTTTATAAAGATTTAAAGGGGAATATATGGGTAGGAACAGCATCAGGAATAATAAAACTTAATTCAGATTATAATGATACCTTAAAAGTTTTACCTAAAATATTTATCTCTCAAAAAAGCATATTTTTTAATCCAATACTTGATTCTCAAAATAATTTTAAACACAATAAAAACCATTTATCGTTTTATTATACAGCCTTATGGTACAGATCAGCTGAGAATTTAAGTTACAGACATAAACTCGAAGGATATGACATTGACTGGAATGCTGCCAGTAACCTGCGCATGGTAACCTATTCAAATCTGCCTCCAGGTGATTATAAGTTTGTAGTACAGGTAAATTATTCAGGAGGAAAATGGATTGGAAGTCCCGAATCTGAATTTTCATTCCATATTCGAAAGCCTTTCTGGAAAACAATTTGGTTTATTTCTGCTTCTGTAATACTTATTTTGATTGGCATTTTCACCTTTATAAAAGCACGTATTAGAAACCTCGAACATGCAAAAGAAGTTCTGGAAGAAGAGGTTCGAAAACGTACTGCTGAAATCATGCATCAAAAAGAAGAAATAGAAACTCAACGTGATGAGATTGAAGCTCAAAGAAATCATGTAATGGAGCAGCGAGATAAAATAGAATTACAAAATAAAAACATTACTTCAAGTATTGAATATGCGAGTCGGATACAGCGAGCAGTGCTGCCTCCAAAAGAAAACTTTGTAAAACACTTAGGCGAACATTTTATCTTTTTTCGTCCACGTGATATTGTAAGTGGTGATTTTTATTATTTAAGTGCAAAAGATGAAAATATAGTTGTTGCTGCAGCCGATTGCACAGGTCATGGTGTTCCTGGTGCCTTTATGAGTATCTTGGGAATATCATTGCTCGATCAAATTATGAGTCAAATTTCTGATTCATTTACTGCTGGTGATATTTTAACACTTTTACGCGAAGAAATAAAACAAGCATTGCGCCAAACAGGAAAAGACGACGAAGCAAAAGATGGAATGGATATTTCGTTGTGTGTATTAAATCGTAAAAAGAATACTTTGCATTTTGCTGGAGCGTATAATCCTTTAATTCTCATAAGAGATAACGAAATAATTAAATATAAAGGTGACAAAATGCCCATTGGAATTTTTATTAAAGAGAAGGAAGCATTTACAAATCATGTGATTGAAATCCAAAATGGTGATTCACTATATCTTTATTCCGATGGATTTCAGGATCAGTTTGGTGGGTCAGACAAAAAGAAATTTTTACCTAAAAATTTGAATAATTTACTACTTGAAATCTCTGATAAATCAACTCTGGAACAACTTGATATTCTTAATGAAACATTAGAGAACTGGAAAGGAAAAGAACCACAGGTTGATGATATTATTGTATTGGGATTCAAAATATAGCTTCTTAATTATTTACAAATATTGCCTTAGAGAGTAAACATTTTCAATGCTTCGAATGTTTTTAATATTATCCAGAAGTAACATTATGAAAGCATAGTAAATCCGCTAACCAGTGTTCACTATTAAATAAATGCTGAACCCGTCACGGATAACAAACAATTACAACTACTTGTAATAAAGAGTAAAACAGATTTTAACAATGGGAACAAAAAAAGAGTTGTCAACAGAACAACAAACAGAACTAATTCGTGTATTAAAAGTCCGTTTTGAAAAGAACATGAACCGCCATAAAGGTATAGAATGGAATAATGTACAAACAAAGCTAGTGTCCAATCCCGGGAAATTGTGGTCGTTAAATGAAATGGAAAGAACAGGCGGTGAACCAGATGTCGTTGGTCTGGATAAAAATACGGGTGAATATATTTTTTATGATTGTTCAGCTGAAAGTCCCAAAGGCAGAAGAAGTATTTGTTACGATCGTGACGCACTTGAATCAAGAAAAGAACATAAACCAAAAAATAACGCTATTGACATGGCAGCTTCAATGGGTATTGAGCTTTTAACAGAAGATCAATATCGGGAATTGCAGTTACTCGGAAAATTTGATCTGAAAACATCAAGCTGGGTGAAAACCCCTTCCGAAATTAGAAAGCTTGGTGGTGCAATTTTTTGTGATCTTCGTTACAAGCATGTATTTGTATATCACAATGGTGCAGAATCTTACTATGGATCCAGAGGTTTCCGGGGATTACTAAGGGTTTAATCCTCTTGAATTGAAATCTTCATAGAATCAATGATCACTTTATATTCTTATGGAATAATAGAATGGGTCTCCTTATAAAGGGAGAAAAATACGGTTTTCTCCTTGATCAAATTTTTCAATCATCTCACCGGCAATGCTTAAATTCAAAGAATGTTTAGGAAGGTTTCCCCTGGTGAACCATGCAGCTTCTGCAATTTCTTTAGGATCAATAGTTATAACCTGATTTTCATCAGCTTCTGCTACAAAGCCTATCATCATCGAAGCAGATAAAGGCCAGGGCTGACTTTTATAATAGCGTATATTCTTAATATCTAACCCTACCTCTTCTTTAACCTCACGAATTACAGCTTCTTCGAGCGATTCACCAATATCAACATAACCGGCAATTAACGAATACCAGCCTCCAGACCAGTTTGAGCCACGGGCCAATAGAATTCTATTCTTACAAATGATTGCTACAATAACAGCCGGTGAGATTTTAGGATAAATAATGGTATTGCAATCCGGACAAATCAGGGCTCTTTCATCTTGCTTTTGCTGCGTATATGTTCCACATTTACCGCAAAATTTGTTTTGTGTATACCAGTTTCTCAAATGAAATCCTGCTATACTTATCCAGGCTATCTCTTGCTGGCTAATGGATCGGAAGAAATCAATTTCCTTATACATAAAATCCGGATGATCCACCTTTGGCTTTTCCCATATCAGAAAACAAGGGACATCATTCAATGTAAACAAAAATGTATTTTCAGCGGTATCTGAAATTTCCGGAAAATCTTTTCTTTTTGGCAGTTCGTATACATCATCTTTGATTTTCAATAACAAGCAATTTTCATCATAATGAAGAACATAATCATTTTCTGCAATATTTTTTTTAGTAAGAAACTGATTGTTAAATCGGTGAGGAAAAATATCCTGTATCATATTAGGAGCTTATTTTATTTATAATTCAATTATCATATTTGATTATGCGAAGTTAAATAAAGCCTGAGTAATTTTAAATTGATACAATTATAAAAATATTGGTTTCTTTCTCGAAAAATAAATAAAACAATAAAGTTCAAAATTCAGACTACCAGATTGATTATAAAATATATCTGTTAGTTTCTTAAAAAATATAAATATTTTTATGTATATTATATTTGACATTATGTACAATATTTTTATCTTTGTATCGAATATTATTTACATTAAGTATAAAAAGTTAGACATATGAAAGAAAAAATGTATCGTAAGGAAACCAGAATCCTGGTAAGTTTAATTAGTACTATTCTAATTTTTGGACTCTATGCAATGTATGTTTATACAAATTATATTGCAGAAAACCCTGAAATTTTAAATGATCTTAAATTCTGGGGTAAAACGTTCTTCATCTTTATTCCGATAATGATTGTAGCTCAAATAGTTATTCATATTATTTTTGCAATAATTAATAAAATAATAACCAATGAAGATATACCAAGCCTCACCGACGAAATGGATAAATTAATTGAACTTAAATCTTTAAAAATATCACGTTGGGTTAATTCAGGTATCTTTTTTATGGCAATGGGTAGTTTATTACTGGGCATGCAAATATGGGTCATGTTAATCTTAATGGTCACATCATGTTTTTTATCCACTATCGCAGAGGCTATTGCACAAATTTATTTTTATAAAAAAGGAATTTAAAATGAGTAAATGTAATATTGATAATAATATTCGTAAGTTTCGTTTTAATCAAGGTGAAATGACTCAGCAAGAACTGGCTGATAAAGTTGGGGTAACACGACAAACGATTGTTGCCATTGAAAACGGAAAGTACTCACCAACTCTTGAATTAGCCTTTCGAATTTCTCTGGTATTTAATGTTCCGTTAAATGAGGTTTTTTCATTTAAATCAGAGGAAAAATAAAAAATGAAATTAAAAGCCTCAAACTTATTTTGTAACTTGTTTATCCAACTATTAGGATTGTTCAACTAATAAATAAAAAATGTCATGAACATAATCAAAGCTACAAACAAAGCCATCAGATTACTTCCTGGTATAATCATCGCTATTCTGCTATGGATATTATGGTTTCTTGTTCCTCAACTCACAACCGGGGGCACTGCAATGGTGGTAAGTGTTTTCGGAGGACTAGCCTGTAGTTTTCTCATTCTTATCTGGTGGGTATTTTTTAGTCGTGCAGGTTTAGTAGACCGTTTATTAGCTGTTGCAGTTATGTTAGTTGCTTTAGTCATTTTTAATCGATTTACACATGATTCAATAAAAACAGGCATGTCAGGTTTAATGTATTTTATATATGCGGTACCCATCTTAAGCATATCATTTGTAATCTGGGCTGCAGTTAGCCGGAACATGTCAAAAATGTTAAAACGTTTAACAATGATACTTACCATTGTCTTTGCGTGCGGATTCTGGACTCTTCTTCGATCAGAAGGTATCACAGGAAATGCCAGTGCTATATTTGAATGGCGTTGGGCAAAAACAAATGAGGAGAAATTACTAAGCCAGTCCGAAGAAGTTTTAACAAAACGAGGTAATTTAAAAGAAACTGATGCAAATTGGCCAGGTTTTCGTGGTCCAAATCGTGATAATAAAGTGCGTGGAGTAAAAATTGAAACAGACTGGACAAACTCACCACCTGTTGAGTTATGGCGCAAACCTATTGGTCCGGGCTGTTCTTCCTTTGCTGTGCTTGGTTCTGTCTTTTATACACAAGAGCAACGTGGTGATGATGAAGTGGTTTCATGTTACAATCTAGAAACAGGCGAAGCCATCTGGAAACATTCCGACAAGGCTCGTTTTTGGGATTCTCATGCTGGTGCAGGGCCCCGGTCCACACCATACATTCAAGATAGCCTTTTATACACTTTAGGGGCAACGGGTATATTAAATGTACTAAATCTTTACAATGGCAAACTTATCTGGTCCAAAAATGCAGCTGAAGATATCCAAGATACAATTCCGGGTTGGGGATACACCAGCTCACCAGTGGTAATTGATAGTGTTATTATAGTTGCTGTATCTGGAACATTAGTTGCTTACGATGCATATTCAGGTGAACTTAAATGGCGAGGTCCTGATGGCGGAGAAAACTATTCTTCACCGCATTTTATCACTATTGGTGGTGTTAAACAAGTATTAATGATGAGTGAAAATGCCGTAAACAGTTTTAATCCTGCAAATGGAGAAATATTATGGCAACGAAAATGGGGAGCCGGAGCAATTGTGCAACCAGCGATGACTGATGAAGGCGATATTCTAATAAGTGAAGGATATAAAAAAGGGATTCATCGAATTCATGTTTCTAAGAATTCAGGTAATTGGATAATTAAAGATTTGTGGATGACAAGTAAAATTCGGCCTGATTTTAATGATTTTGTAGTTCATAAAGGATTCTTATATGGTTTTGAAGGATTAAGTTTAACATGTATTGATTTAAATAATGGTGAAAGAAAGTGGAAAGCTGGTAGATACGGTGGACAGGTCCTTATACTAACTGATCAGGATTTACTTCTTGTTTTATCAGAAAAAGGAGAACTGGTGCTACTTGAAGCAAATCCGGAAAAACTTACTGAACTAGCAAAATTTCAGGCCATTGAAGGTAAAACATGGAATCATCATGTGCTGGTCAATGATATAATTCTTGTGCGAAATACACAGGAGATGGCTGCATTCAGATTGACATTAGCTAATAATTGATTTGTAAAGTATTTAATCAATGAAGTTAAAAAATTAATGATGGATAAGGCAGAAAAATTTTGGGACAAACAATCAATCCGATTTGAAAAACAAATCCATAGAGATGAAGAATCATTCGTTAAGATTATTGAGAAAACAAGAAAATATCTCAACAATAGTGATAAAGTTTTAGATTTTGCTTGTGGAATAGGAACATCGTCTATAAATATGATTGATCATGTAAAAGAAATTCAAGCCATAGATATTTCGTCGGGTATGATAGAGGTGGCAAAAAAAAGAATGAACAAACTTCCCCAAAAAAATATAGATTTCATTCATACAAGCTTATTTGATGAGCAATTTAAAAGCGGATCCTTTGATGTTATTACGGCTTTTAATATCCTTCATTTATTAGAAGAACCTAAAATAGAGATCCATAGAATATATGATTTACTTAAGCCGGGAGGACTATTCATTTCGTCATCAGCCTTTTTAGGTGAAAAATCAGCTTTTCGTTTTATCTTTTTTCTTATGAGTAAAATGCGAATAGTTCCACATTTGAAATTGTTAAAAATAGATGAATTTGAGAATTTAGTGATTTCAGAGAATTTTAAAATTATTGAAACACAAACATCAAATCATCCTACACCAAATGGCTTTATTACGGCAAAGAAGGTTTAGAGTGCGGTATTGATAATAAATTCAGGCAAATAAATTATTATGATTATTCTCAAAACACATAAAATCAAGTTAAAAACAAAACGTATTTTTCTAACAAAAGGTACTTGTTCACATACTTTCTTTTATATTCTAAATCGTGAATTTGGTTATCCTAAACCTGATGAAGAACAAGCCATTGATCCTTTGGCTGGTGGAATAGTTCAACAGGGATATCAGTGCGGAATGCTTTGGGGAGCCTCATTGGCCCTGGGTGCAGAAACGTTCAGAAGATATAAGGATATAAATAAGGCTACAGTTGTTGCTATTCAAGCCACTCAACATGTAATAAAATCTTTTGAAAAACAAACAAAATGTATTGAATGTGAAGATTTTACTAAAACCGATTTTAAAAATAAATGGGGTATTGCTAAATTCTTATTCTCTGGTAAATTTTTATCATGTTTTAAGTTAGCCGAGAAATGGGCTCCAGAAGCAATTAAAGCGGCACACGAAGGATTAGAATTAGATCAAACTCAATCAACTCAAAAGGCTATAAGTTGTGCATCTGAAGTAATTAGAAAGATGGGTGGATCCGATGAAGAAAAAGTTATGGTAGCAGGATTTGCTGGTGGGCTTGGATTATGTGGGAGTGGATGTGGTGCTTTAGCTGCTGCCATTTGGAAAACAATTCTGGATTTAGTAAAAGATAATAGCTGGAAACCGACCTTTCCTGATCCAGTTTCAGAGAATATTATTAATAAATTCTACCAGTCAACAAATTATAAAATGTCATGTTATGAAATATGTGGAAGAAGATTTAAATCCACGAAAGATCATACCGAATTTATAAGAAATGATGGTTGTGATAAACTGATAAATGTCCTAGCGCAATCCTGATTTTGTACAATTCCAAAAATAAATAAGTATTGCCGATTAAGTAAGAAAAAAGCTGTCATAGAACAGCTTTCATCTCTTGGTTAAAAAGATTTAATTTTCAATATAAACAACCGGGCAATTCACATACATAACGCCCTCAGCTAAAATATTTGATGCTTCAACACTGGTAAGATTGCTTACATTATCAAAGTCAGCATTATCATATACAGAAACTGACCATAATGGAGAGTAATCCGTATCGCTTGGAATTGTAGCAATAACATTATGTGTTTGTAACGATCCCGATTCCATAACAAATCCCGATGGAGGTCCACTCTCAGGGTTCATATCATCCGGGTTAATATTAAATGTTACATAAATAGGCGAGATTGGAACTATTCCCCCGGATTTAGTTTCTAAATCTTTTTCCATAAAAGTGAAATAATATAGGACCTCGTCCTTGTACCATCCTCGGTCTATAGCATTGCTTTCAGATCCCAATCGTAAACTTGCTGTACTTCCCTGTGGCACAACAGGGCAATTAATAATTGCATTTGTAGCCTGGAAGCTATATCCTTTTGCTAAAATATCCTGAAAACTGGTAACAGTATTTGCCTCGTAATTTTCAGGAACCGTCACTTTAAACATTTGCCAAAAATCACTATACCCATCTTCACCCGGGATTACATCAATAATATTTAATTGTCCTTCAACAGGTTCATTACTTCCTTCGTTAAATAATACATATAATGGAGCAGGAAGAAGTGGCTGAACATCAAAATTATAATATTTAACAACCTGACCATCGGGTCCGAAACTTTGAGTGATAAAATCACCCTGATCAAAGTTTATTGGTTCATTTGCTGCTGGCAATGCAGAATTGGAACTACGTTTCATCAGTGTTGCAGCATCATCACTAAAACGGTCAATACTAACTATACTAGCAGTATCAGGATTTTTGGGAGTAACTTCCATCACATCATCTTCACAAGAAAAAAGTGAGAATACCATTATCCCCAAGAATAAAGTTTTAATAAAAAATATTTTCTTTTTCATAATATCATTAATTTATTAATTCATTACATTTTATAACAATCTAAGGTTTAAGATGTTCAAATAATTACAGGTCAATTCATTTTCGTTATTTTAGAGTTTATTCTTTGAACACTAAATATAATTAAGTGTTTCTATATTATAAAAACAAAGAAATGTCAAAATACGATATACCAAAAAAGAAAATTACAAAGGAAGGTCTTCAAAATGCGTTTAAACTATACAGGTTTATAAAGCCCTATCGAATTGAATATGCTATTGGTTTATTCTTCTTATTGGGAGCCAGTATAGCCAGCCTGGCATTTCCTAAATTACTTGGTGATTTAGTAAACTCCGGTAATAAGGGAAATCTTTCTGAGGATTTAAATTATATAGGTCTCTTATTAGTGATTACTTTACTTGTGCAATCCATCTTTTCTTATTTCAGAACCATTTTATTTGTAAATGTTACTGAAAAAACCCTGGCGTTTTTGCGCCAACATACTTACAATCACTTGATAAAGCTTCCACTTAAATTTTTTGAACAACGTCGTGTTGGTGAGCTGAATAGCCGAATTTCCTCAGATATTTCATTACTGCAGGAAACATTAACTACAACGTTAGCAGAGTTCCTCAGGCAAATTCTGATCATAGTAGGGGGCATAAGTTTATTGGTGATTACATCACTTAAGCTTACTTTATTTATGCTTGCAATTGTTCCGGCAATAGTTTTATTATCCGTCGTTTTTGGCAGGTTTATTCGTCGCTTTTCAAAACAAGTACAAAATGAAGTTGCTGAATCAAATACCATAGTTGAAGAAACACTGCAAGGGATTCAAAGTGTAAAAACTTTTACCAATGAGCATTTCGAGATATTAAGGTATAAGAAACGGACTGAAGAAATTGCTAAAATAGGAATGAAAAGTGGTAAGTATAGAGGTGCATTTTCTGCTTTTTTAATATCAGGTTTATTTGGTGCAATGGTTGCTGTTATTTGGAAAGGATCAATTCTTTTATCAGAAGGAACAATTGATGCGGGAGAATTATTTTCATTTGTGATTTATTCAGGATTTATTGGTGGAACCATTGGTGGCTTAGCCAGTGTTTTTACTCAAATTCAGCGGTTTATTGGTGCAACAGAAGAACTTTTTGAAATATTTGATATTGATGAGGAACCTTTAGCTGAACTGAATCAGCATATTCAGTCTGAGGATATCATTCATGGAGATATTGAAATCAAGAACCTGACTTTTGCCTATCCAACAAGACCTGACGAAGAAGTCTTACAAGATATTAATATCGCAATCAAAAAAAATCAACATATTGCGCTGGTAGGTACAAGTGGTTCAGGAAAGACTACGATTACAACTTTAATCCTGCAGTTACACCGACATCAAACCGGTCAGATTTTGTTTGATGGACGTGATAGTCATAAATTTAATTTATCATCATTACGACAACAAATATCACTGGTGCCTCAGGATATTTTCCTTTTCGGAGGGACTATCCGCGAGAATATTGCATATGGTAAAACAAATGCTACAGAAGAAGAAATTATTGATGCTGCAAAACAAGCCAATGCCTGGGAATTTATTGATCGCTTTCCGGATAAATTGGAGACGATAGTTGGAGAGAGAGGTACTCAGCTTTCGGGAGGACAACGTCAACGCATTGCCATTGCCCGTGCAGTACTTAAAAATCCAAAAATACTAATTCTCGACGAAGCCACTTCTTCCTTAGATTCAGAATCGGAAAGATTAGTTCAGGATGCCCTCGAAAAACTGATGGTTGGTCGCACATCCATTGTAATTGCACACCGATTATCAACCATTCGAAATGCTGATCAGATTTATGTAATTGAACGAGGAAAATTAATTGAACATGGAACACATGCCGAGTTAATGCAAAATACTGAAGGTATATACAAGAACTTAAGCGAATTACAATATACAGGATAACAAAAAAAACCCGGCGAAAACCGGGATTTTTATTAAGAATTTACATTCGCCTTATGACGTGGCTTTCTGGAATTTTTTATCTCAGCACGTTTAGCCTTTCGCTCAGCACGTTTAGCCTTCATTTCAGCTCTTCTTTCTTTTAGTTTCTTGAAAGGATTTTTTTCCTTTTTACCGTCGTGAATTGTTTTGTCGTGTGCCATAAGTCATTTTTTTAGATTAACAATTTTACCCTTAAAGCTTAGACTGCAAGTCGAACTTTCTTTTGCCTAAAGTTAAAAAATACCCATATACATTGTCAAGTTTTTATACAACTTAAAATTTTTTTTAAGAGTAATTTCTAATATTATCCAATTAATTTAAGGACTATAGTCCTTTTATAAATTGCACTCTGTAACCTCAGGCTTAAGTCTGGGGTTAATCCGGCGACATTACAAAAAGGGCTTTAGCCTATACTATAATATTATCTCTGACTAATATTAAATTTTTTCAGGCACAAACTGAAAATAGCATATAAAATGTATCTTTGATCTATAGAGAAAAATTATTCACAATTATTGAATTTAGTTCAAAATGATATTAAATCGCAAGAATAAAAAGAGAGATAAACTATTAGCAGATTTTGGAAGCATTAAAAGTGATTCGTTTGATTTCGAACTTATTGAAAATTATTTTCAAAAAAAGGATCAATCCAATACTTTTCAGGTTTTATCTTATAAAACATGTAATGATTTGGATTTTGAAGAGCTATTCATGTTTATTGATAGAACAAATTCAAAAATAGGACAACAATTCCTTTATAATCAATTAAGAACTATTCCTTTAAATGATGAAAAGACTATAGATCATGAAAAATTGATTGATGAATTTTCTAATAATCAAAATTTTAGGGTATCTGTTCAGGAACAATTATCAAAACTAAGCGACCGCGATTCTTATTATATAAGCTCATTATTTCAGGATGAACATCTGAAAGCACCAAAATGGCTATTTGCTGCTCGTTTATTAGCTTTTACGAGTGTATTTTCATTGATCATGTTGTTTTTTAACCCTAAAATGGTCTTCATTATTTTTGGAGTATTCCTGATCAATATTATAATTCATTACACAAATAAAAAAAATCTTTATCAATATGTAAGTTCCTTACCCCAACTTTTAAGGTTAAACAGCGTTGCAAAAAACTTATTTAAAAATGAGAAGCTACGTGGAATTAATCCTAATCTTCCCATATCAATAAAAATTATTGATAAAGTGCGAAACAGAATGACATTCTTTAGAATGGAATCAAAATTACAACCGGATACAGGAGTAATGTTATGGATATTTTTTGAGTTTATAAAAATACTATTTCTACTTGAACCCTTATTTTTATTTAATGTTTTGAAGCAACTCGATACAAAAAGAAAAGAAATTGCTGATTTATTTAAATATGTCGGTCAAATTGATTCATTGATTTCAGTTGCATCCTTAAGAAATGGATTAGAAAATTTCTGTTTACCCGAAGTAACAACAGAACAAAAGATAATTGTTGCTGAAGAAATATATCACCCTTTAATTCCTGATTGTATAAAAAACAATATTCGTGTTAATAACAAATCTATACTTCTAACTGGTTCAAACATGTCAGGTAAGACCTCTTTTATAAGAACCATCGGAATCAATCTAATAACCGGACTTAGCTTAAATACTTGTTTTGCAAAACAATTCTCAGCACCCAGAATGAAATTGTATTCAGCAATAAGAATTAGTGACGATTTAATGAATGATAGGAGCTACTATTTTGAAGAAGTCTTAACCATTAAAGAAATGATTGATAAAAGTGAGAATGGAGTCCCAAATTTATTTTTATTGGATGAAATTTTTAAAGGAACCAATACTGTAGAACGTATTTCAGCTGGTAAAGCTGTTTTATCAGCATTAAGAAAATCAGATAATATCGTTTTTGTTTCAACTCACGACATTGAATTAGCAGATTTATTAAAAGATGAATATGAATTATATCATTTCAGTGAGAAAGTTGATCATAAAACTGTCGATTTTGATTACAAATTAAAAGACGGAAAATTAAAAAACAGAAATGCAATCAGGATACTTCAGATAAATGATTATCCTGAGAATATAATTGAAGAAGCAATCGAAATATCCAAGGATCTTGATAAATACAGAGTAGCTAAAGTATTATAAGCAGTATTTCAATGAGTAAAGACGGTCAAAAAAAATTTAGCATTAATAATTACATCCAAAAACTTTCTGGTTTTATTGTAGATACTTCAGCGAACATGTTTGAAGCAATGGAACATACCATTAGAAATGATTCGAACTTACAAAAGAAAATAAAAAATCAGCTAAAGAACTATGATCTTTTTAAAATCAAAGATGAACTCAAACTATCTGATATTCAGAACATCTGTTTATTAGCCAGTTATTTGTATTATCTTAAAACTGTTTACCAAGACTTAAATAAACCTACTATTTTCGATGAGTTCAATTTTACCAACGATTACAGTCCTGTTCTAAAGCAAAACATCAAAGAAATAAAGCAGCTAAAATTACCTGAACTTAAAGTTGAAATTTTTGGATCTGTTTACAATACACTTTTTACTAATTACGAACAAAACGAGAAGGGACAGCATTTTACAAATACAGATGAAATTGATATTATAAATGCATTTTGTATAAAAACAAACACAGATAAACTTATCGATACGGCGTGTGGTGCAGGTGCGTTCCTTGTTAGAGCTTTTGAGTTGCTAAAATATCTTTATCCCGAAATAAATCAGGATAAACTTATTGATAGAATCTGGGGTATTGACATTGCTCCATTTCCGGTGTTTCTGACAAAGGTGAACCTTGCTATAAATAGCCCTAACTTTATACAAGAAGACTTTACTGAATTTTCAGACGGAAGTAAACTGAAATTACCGCAATTTGATGCTTGCATCGGAAATCCTCCATACATCAGACAGGAATTAATAAAGAATAAGAAAATATGGAATAAATTGATTCAAGAAGAGTTTGGAATTAAAAAAATAAATAAACAAAGTGATTTGTATGTGTATTACTTAATGCATACAGCATCATTTTTAAAAGAGGGAGGAAGACTGGGCTATGTTATTGCAAGCAGCTGGTTAGATGTATCTTATGGTAAAGATTTACAGAAATTTCTGTTAGATCACTTTAAAATTATTGCCATAATTGATCAACAAAATACAAGAAGCTTTGAAACAGCCTCGGTTAATACTGTAATTCTAATAGCAGAGAAATGCAGCGTTCAAAAAGAGCGTGAAAATAACCAGGTTAAGTTTGTTCGTATATACAATGAATACTCAAAAATAATTGGTCAGATTACGGACAAAGATAGATTCGACAAACTAAACGACTTCGTACAAAGTATTGAAAATACTAATACTAGCATAAAAACGGAGAACTACTATTTAAATATTGTAGATCAAAAAGAACTTGAAAAACAAAGCACTCAGAATGGAAAATATCAAAACGGGCATTGGGGAACAAAATATTTCAGAGTTCCAGAGATATACAATGAAATTATTCAAAAATCGAAAGATAAATTAATTCCATTAAAAGAGATTTGCGAAATAAAATATGGTATAAAAACCGGTGCAAACGATTTCTTTTATCTGACTGATGAAACTGAAAGAGCTATTGATTTCAGGTCAAAACTCAGGAATTATTGGAAAATCTATGGTTGGTATTATTCCAATCTTGATAAAAAACATCACCTTTTTGAACGAAAGTACCTGAAACCCATTCTTAAGAGTCAGCGCGAAATGAATGGACTGATCATTAAGAATGAACAGCTTAAACAATTTGTTTTAGACATAAAAAACCAAAAGCACAAACTTAAAGAGCTTAGTTCAGAACTCTACAATTACATAAAAACAGGAGAATCCCCGGATTATAAAATTGACCAACGAGCTACATGTAAAGGACGAATTTCAAAAAACAGAGATTCTGACTGGTATAACCTGGGTAAAGAAATAGTTATTGGTGATTTTATTATCCCTTCTAAAATAGGAGAGCGGTTCAGGTTGTTGGATAACCGAAAATCAGGAGTTTATTGCGATAAAGTAAGTTATAATATATGTATTAAGCCTGAATACAGTGAATATTCAGACATACTATTTGCCATATTAAACAGCACGTTTTTCAGATATTCACTTGATCTTTTTTCACGACAGTTAACCGGAAGTCAAACACTTAGCGATGTTGATGTGAATGTAGTACAGGATACTTTGATTCCACATCCCAAATATCTACTTGATAATGAATCAGCATTGACTACAATCATGCAATCGATGTGCAAAAGGAAGCAGGAATCTATTTTTACAGAAATGGAATTTGAGGACCGAAAACAACTCGATTTTTCAATCTTAAGTTCAATTGGTCTTCATCATCAGGAAATTGATTTATTGAGGGAAAAAGCCATTGAATTTGTGCAAAACAGGAAGCTAAAATCCGAATCCATAAAAACAATTAAACGTCCTCCAAAAAATTAATGATCATGTTTGATTACCAGAAAATAAAAACCAAACAAGGTGATTGGAATATTGTTAAAGTTCATTTAGATCCAAACTCTGATTTTATTTCCCGGGCAGCACGTCAGGCAAAGCAAAAAGCTAAATACACGATTCAGGCCGGACAGAATGGTATTTCCCGATCAAACAAACTTAAGCTCCAAAATCAGTTCCGGGGTATGATTGCCGAAATATACGCAGTTGAATTGATCAAATCATGGTTAGCCGATTCAAAATTAAATAACTGGGAAGTAATTCGTTACGATGATGTTAGAACAGATAATTTCGAGAGTCCAACGAATGAATATGACCTAAAAATTCAAAATAATAGCATCGGGAATAAGGTTTTAAAAATTGAATCCCGTTCATCTGTAACTTATGCCAGAAATCTTATTGAGGGAATAAGTGATTTGGACATAATTGGACCTTATACTTCTCAAGCAAAACCCAAAGAAACATATGTTGATTATTACATAAGACCATTATACAATAATACCAAAGAAATGAAACCAGAAGATTTCAGTGATTTTCTTAAAAATGGATTTGTAGATTTGTACTTTGTAGCAGGTTGCAGCAAGAATGCATTGCTTGAAAAAGGCATTTATAAGAGCATGAAACAAAACTCTTCAAAATATCGTTGTTTGCCAATCATTCTCGGTTCAGATATAATAGACTTTCGAAAGAAAATCATCACTAACATTAATTCCTGATATACTGAAAGTTATAAAAATACTTCAATGTAATTAATTGTAACTATCAGGTAGAATGGATAATCGTATTTAATTAAATATTAATAGGATATACATTTCACACAAAGTTTGCAAAGAATATGGCAAAGTATCGCAAAGTATTTATAATATGCACTTTGCGTTTTTTGCGTGGAATTTTTAATCATAAAACACAAATAATCAAGAATTTAAACAACTTGAGTAATTACAATTAATTTCCTTTTTGTAAAAAAATTTCACATTTTATTTGCTTTTCATAAAAATTATATACTATATTTGCTATATATAAGTTTATAGTATATACAAAATTAAAATTATGGTTTCAAGAGAATTATTAAAAGGGTCGCTAAAATCAATCGTTCTTAAGCTATTAGCCGAGCATGGCAGAATGTATGGTTATGAAATCACACAAAAAGTTGCAATTTTAACTCAGGGTCAAATTACCTTAACCTATGGTGCTCTTTATCCCGTTTTGCATAAACTGGAAAAGGAGGGAGCTTTACTAACCGAATCGGAAATTATAAATAACCGAAACCGAATTTATTATAAGCTAACTAAAAAAGGTAACGAGACAGCTCGTGAAAAAATCAAGGAACTTGAAGATTTCATTAATACCATTGGAATTTTGTTAAAACCTGATTTAGGAATAGAACCATGCAGCTAAGTTTAGATCAAGTCCAGGTTATTGAGCGACATGTTCAATCCGAAGGAATTACATATTCCCATTTGGAGTATGATCTTCTGGATCACATTTGTTGCGATATCGAAGACCGGATGCGTTCAGGCATCTCGTTTAACGAAGCATATCAATTTGTAAGACAGGATATCGGTTCTCAGGGCTTAAGAAGGGTTCAACAAGAAACTCTTTTACTAATCAATAAAAATTACAGAATGATGAAAAAATCAATGAAAACTCTTGGAACAATAGCTTTGGCAGGTATATCCATTGCAGCCTTAGCTAAAATCATGCACTGGCCCGGTGCAAGCCTGCTTATCACACTTAGCTTTTTACTTGTGAGTACTGTCTTTTTTCCTGCAGCTCTCTACGTATGGTATAAAGAAGTATTTAACAGAAAGCAACTTTTTATTGTAATTATGGCTTTCCTTAGTGGATTTACGTTTATGGTAGGAACATTATTTAAAATTCAGCATTGGCCAATGGCCAACATGTTTCTGTCTATTGGCGAACTTTCAACCATTCTAACTTTAATTATTGGTGGAATAAGCTATTTAGCGTTAAAGCGATATGATAAAAATCGTTTAGGTCTAACTATAATCGGAATTATAGGTATAACAGGTTTTTTTCTGGGAACTTTATTTAAAATTCAACATTGGCCAGGAGCCACCATATTATTAGTTATTGGTGCTATTCTTTTGTTTAGTATTTTTCTTCCAGTTTATGCCTATCATGCATATAAAGAAGAAAAAACAGTAAAAAACTCCTTTATATTTTCCATTTATGCTTTAACATCAATTGTTGCATTCACATTCTTATTGGCACTGAATGTTTCCAGAAATATTTTGGGTGAGTTCGTGTATACAAATACTGAATTGTATAATTCTATAGCTATTGCAGAAGGTCAAATAAATGCTGTTCCACAATCATCAGCAGAAATAAAAGAGATTAATCTGGCAGCAAATGATCTGTTTAATTCAATAAGCAATCTGAAAAAAGATTTTATTATTTCTGTCGGAGGTATAGATCCTAAAACAATGCAGCTGACTACAGATGATCTAAAATATTCAAGATTCACGAATTTAGATAAAAATACGTTTAAAATACTACAAGATACAGCATTGGCAAGAAGGACAAATCTGGTTTACAAAAGTATTCAGGATTATAAATCATTGCTCATTAAAAATATGGATAAAGATTCTCCATCATCCATATTTATTAATCAGTTACTTTCTTCAAAACAAGATAATGCTCAGGATTGGATTATGCAAAACTTCTACAGGTTTCCTTTAATCATGTCACTAAATAATTTAACCCAATTGCAGTTAGAAATCAGGTTGGCGCAACAGGAAACTTTAAGTAGTATCTGCAAGGCAGTTGCCGATATTCAAAATGAAAATATTCAGAACTAATAAAAGATTGTACAATGAAAAAATTTATATATATATCAGGAATTATTTTAATAAACTTGCTATTAGCAGGGGTTATATTAAAAGTGAATCATTGGCCCGGAGCTGGAGTCCTCCTTACGCTTAGCATAACTTTAATGGTGCTTATGTTTTTTCCAGTTGCTTTAATTACAAGCTACAAACAACAGAATGATCAGTCGCAATTGCATTTGTACATTATTGCTTATTTAACCATAGCCATTCAATCACTGGGCATGCTATTTAAAATCCAGCATTGGCCAGGAGCCAGCATTTTGCTTTTTGTTGGACTCCCAATTCCTTTTATTCTGTTTTTACCTTTTTATTTACGATTTCATAATAAAACAAAAGCAAAATCAGATAAAAACTTTTTTGGAATTATTTTCTTTATGATTTATCTGGCAATAATTAGTTCTTTATTATCCTTAGATGCCAGTAGAGAAGTGTACGATGCATTTAAATTAGAAACCGAAAAACTTGTATCAGAGTCAAATGTGCTCGAACAAAAAAGCGATCAATATTATAATGATTTTGTTCAAAACCCGGAAAAGAAATCAGAAATTGAATCATTTAAAATGCTGAATACAAGTGCCGATAATCTTTATAAGATTTTGGAAGATGCAAAAAAAGAAATGATTCTTAAAGCCGACGAAAGCAATGAAATCTATATTTCTGATGCTATTATTGATTACAGTTCTCTACATGGCTTATCCAAAAAGAATATTTCAATTTCTTATATTAAGCAAGCAGAAGAAAACAGGATAGAAACCAAACTTGTTGGTTTTGAACATACAATAAAGAATCTATCCGGTAAATACGAACTAAATGATATCATGAATCCTAAAGATGCGCCCTATTCTTTAGCAGTAATCAAGGATAATTTGAATGAAATTGAATTTCATTCAAGGTCAATGGTCGAAAATCTTTCAGCATTATCTTTTATGCAGAGCAGAGTTCGTTTTATTGAATATCAAATTTTAACTATTTGCACACAAAAGCAGAAAATACAAAACTGACCCTTTTGTAATTCTCAATACCCGCCGGAGAGGAGTAAGATCCTTTCCGGCTTTTTTATTTGTTTACAATGACTTCTTTTCTTGTCATTCCCGCGCAGGCGGGAATCTAATTTGTTTTAGATTCCTGATCTCCATTTCATTACGTTAGGAATGACATAATCTAAAAAAGTATACATCTCTTACTAAAAATTAATTCACAGAATTACAAGCACTTAAATCTAACACATAAAAAAATATTTGCTTTATGTGTATTCATAGTGTATATTTGTGTATGCAAAACTTGATTTCAAATAAAGAATTAGCCGCTCTAAAAGTCATTCGTGATTTTCTCATGAAAAACGGCCGAATGCCCAGTGTGCGTGAGTTGATGAAAGAAATGGATTATAAATCACCACGTTCTGCTGCTGTTATTTTGCAAAACCTGATTGATAAAAATATCCTGAATAAAAAAGAGGATGGAAGCATTCAGTTTATTCAATACGAATTTGATAGAGAAGAAACTGCTAGCGAACAAACAGTTAAAATTCCTTTACTGGGAACAATCGCCTGTGGCTTACCAATTCTGGCTGAAGAAAATATTGAAGCGATGATTGCTGTTTCGACCAAGTTAGCTAAATCAGGCAACAAGTATTTTTTATTGCAAGCCAAAGGCGATTCCATGAACGAAAAAGGAATTAACGACGGCGACCTGGTTCTGGTAAAACAGCAAAGCTCTGCCGAGAATGGTGATCTTGTTGTAGCCCTGATCGATGATGAAGCAACCATTAAAGAATTAAGAGTAAACGATGATAATGTGTTACTACTACCACGATCATCAAATAAAAAACATACACCGATCATTCTATCACGTGATTTTATTGTACAAGGAGTTGTGGAATCTACCATTCCAATGTTCAATGATCAGTGATTAATATTTTGAACTGTAAAACACACAAAATTTTAATAGTACGATTTAAGATTTCTGCACATAGCAGACAAATACTCTGTCCTTATTTATTGATAATTGATAATTGGTATTTGGTATTTGATAATTGGTATTTGATAATTGGTATTTGATAATTGGTATTTGATAAAATGCATAAATCTGTAGTACATATTGATTTAGACACCTTTTTCGTGTCGTGCGAGCGGCTGCTCGATTCCAGTCTGAACAACAAGCCTGTACTTGTTGGAGGAACCAGCGGGCGAGGAGTTGTTGCTGCGTGTAGCTATGAAGCGCGCGAATATGGGATCCATTCGGCTATGCCTATGCGAATGGCACAGATGCTTTGTCCGGAAGCCATCGTAATTCGTGGAAACAGTAGTATTTACAGCAAGTTTTCTGATATGGTTACCGATGTTATTAAAGAACAATCGCCCTTGTACGAGAAATCATCTATCGATGAGTTCTACATTGATGTAACCGGAATGGATAAATTCTTCGGGACATACAAATGGGCTCAGGAACTCCGAAACAGAATTACCAAAGAAACCGGATTACCAATATCTTTTGGACTCTCCACAAGCAAAACAGTTGCTAAAGTAGGCACTAACGAAGCTAAACCAAATAATCATATCAACATACCCTTCGGTACTGAGAAACCTTTTTTGGCTCCTCTGGCAGTAAAAAAGATTCCTATGGTTGGCGATCAAACTTACAAGATGCTCCTTAATATGGGCATTAAGTATGTAAAAACAGTACAGGAAATGCCGATGGAGCTTATGGACCGGGTATTAGGGAAGAACGGGATAGCACTCTGGAAAAAAGCACAGGGAATTGATAATAGCGAAGTAATTCCATACCAGGAACGTAAATCAATATCATCATCACTCACATTAGAGAAAGATACCATTGATATCAGGCAACTAAAAAATATTTTGACTGCAATGGCCGAAAAGCTGGCTTATTATCTGCGAAACGGAAATAAGCTAACATCCTGCGTTACCGTAACTGTTCGTTATTCTGATTTCGATACGCGAACAAGACAAAAACGAATTCCTTATACATCACTCGATCATACCTTGATTAAAACAACACTGGATCTTTTTGATCAGCTTTATGAGCGCCGGGTACTTGCACGTTTGGTTGGGGTTCGTTACAGTCATTTATTATCAGGCACTTATCAAATGAACCTTTTCGAGGATACAGCTGAAATGATAAATCTCTATCAGGCTATGGATCGAATCCGTAACCGCTACGGACAAAATGCTGTCAGGCGGGTAGCAACTATGGGAACAAGAGGAATAGGACAGATGACTAACCCATTTAACGGACAACCACCAGTTATTCCGGCACATAGAAGATTTTAAATATATGATTAAAAGGCTTTTACAATATTCTTATTTTATAAGCCTTTGCAAGAAAAAATATACTCACGCAAAGACGCAGAGACGCAAAGAAAAAATAATTCTGATGGAAACTTGAAACATGAACCGAGCAGAGCTCAATAACAGAAGGGAATTAAATGTATGATTAAAAAAATTTACAAGATTCTTCTTTTTATAAGCCTTTGCGACTTAGCGTCCCTGCCTTGCCGGCCATAGCCGTCAAGTTAAGGTAATAATTAAATGCTAAATATTGAGCGAAGGCCCGACAACGTCTATCTTCATGAGCAATAGCGAATAAAACGGCGAGCCATGCGTGGTGTGAATGGGATAAGTCATAGAATTCCGACAAAGGAGTTTACTTACTTTGTCTGGAATTGTTGACTTATTACAGAGCGGAGAAGCATCGTTTTGTCTTG
>DMBU01000144.1 GCA_003446015.1 Bacteroidales bacterium
AATCTTCCGACCATGACTGCTTAAAAACCTACCCTTTTTGTATTCCTTTTCAGGATATTATGTAAAACTTCAGACGGATCTTCAAATTTATTGGTGAACATCATAGCAGCTATAATATATGGTTTAAAACCTGCTTCTAAATAAGTTCTGATTCTGTATTTCTCGAATACATCAGCATTTACTTCACCTTCTTTACACGAAACACCACTAATATCAGCAGGTAAACAATGCATATATAAAGCATCCTGATTTTTAGTCAATTTCATTTTTGCTTCGTCGTATTCCCAGTTTTTGAATTTGGCATTATTTGCTAAACAGGTTTGTTCCAAGGCTTTTAAACCTTCCTTATCGGCATTCTTTAGCAACTCTGTTCGCTGTTGCATAATATGGAATGGAGCCCAGCTTTTTGGATAAACGATATCAGCATCTTTCATGGCATCTTCCATGGAATGACTGATATTAAATGATCCACCACTTTGTTTTGCGTTATTTCTTGCAATATTCACTATTTCAGGAATCAAACCATATCCTTCAGGGTAAGCTAGTTCGATATTCATTCCGTAACGTGACATTAATGCTATGATACCTTGTGGAACTGATAATGGCTTGCCATAACTTGGAGAGTAAGCCCAGCTCATTACAATTTTCTTTCCTTTCAGATTTTCCAATGAACCAAACTCTTTTTGTAAATGCATTAAATCAGCCATGGATTGTGTAGGATGATCCATATCGCATTGTAAGTTTACGATCCCCGGACGACTTGGTAGAACACCATTAGCAAATCCTTCATCCAACGCATCCCCTACTTCGCGCATGTATGTATTTCCTTCGCCCAAAAACATATCATCGCGAATTCCTATAAAATCAGACAAGAATGAAATCATATTGGCAGTTTCGCGAACTGTTTCACCGTGAGCTATCTGCGATTTTTCTTCGTCTAAATCCTGCACTTCGCAACCTAATAAATTACTTGCAGAAGCAAATGAGAATCGGGTACGTGTTGAATTATCACGGAAATTTGAAATCGCCAAACCAGAATCAAAAACACGCGGAGAAATATTGTTATCGCGCATTTCTTTTAATATCTCAGCAACTTCAAGAACTGCTTTTAAATCTTCCTGACTTTTTTCCCAGGTTAATAAAAAATCTTTTTTATAAAGATCAGTCTTTAACAGGCTTAATTTTTCTATTTTGTCTTTTAAGTTCATTATTTCATATTTTATTTTCTTTACTTTTTTTGTGCCTTAGTGGCTAATACTCCTTTCACCGCAAAGGCGCTAAGTCGCAAAGTGTTAAATTTTAATTAAATCTCGTAGGCAAATGCAGCATAAAATGCCGATGCCACAACCAAATCATCAATTGCTACCTTCTCGTTTGGAGCATGAGCTAAAACCTCATTTCCAGGTCCAAAACCTATGGTTGGAATTCCATAAACACCATTGGTCATAATACCATTGGTTGAAAATGTCCATTTATCAATTTTTACCTCTTTATTAAATAGATTTTTGAATGATCGAACGCCTGTTTGAACAATCTCGTGATCTACCGGGATTTTCCAGGTTGGATAATATTTTTCCATTCCATATTCCAATCCGGTATAAGCGGTTTCCAAATATTCCAAAACTTCAACTTTTGCATTCATCCCTTTGATCAACTCTTCAATTTCTGCTACTGCCGATTCTTTGGTTTCTCCCCAGGTTAAACGACGATCTAAATGAATTCGCGCATAATCAGAAACAGCACATAGTGAAGGACTTCCTGAAATAATTTCTGAAATAGTTACACTACCTTTTCCAAGGAATTCATCAAACTTTAATCTTTCATTCAATTTTTCAATTTCCAAAGCTGTTCTTGATGCCATATAAATAGCGTTTTTACCCCGCTCAGGAGCAGAACCATGCGACGAAACACCATAAAAATGCACATGCATTTCCATACGACCACGATGACCACGATATATATTTAAATTGGTAGGTTCTGTGCTTATTACAAAATCTGGTTTTATTTTATCTTCTTCAACAATATACTTCCAGCATAAACCATCACAATCTTCTTCTATTACACTGCCCACAAAATAAATGGTCAGATCTTTGTCAAATTCCAGTTCTTTTAAAATCCTTCCGGATGTAACAAAAGCAGCTGGTCCGCCTTCCTGATCAACAGTTCCACGACCATGTACAAATCCGTCTTTAATTTCGCCTCCAAGTGGATTAAAATCCCAGTTATCCATGTTACCCATGTCAACGGTATCCATATGACCATCGATAGCCAATATTTTTTTGCCGTTTCCTATTCTCCCGATTACATTACCTAAACCATCTATTCTTACTTCATCAAAACCGGCTTCTTCCATTTGTCTTTTAAGTTCTAACTGAACTTCTTTTTCACCCAAGCTTAATGATTTGATTTGTACTAACTTTGATAAGTTTTCTGCAGTATAATCGCGATACTTCTCTGATAATTCATTAATTTTTTGAAAGATATTTTCCATAAGATCGATTTTCTTAAAATTTAAAGCATAAAATTACATTTTTTATTCAATACTATACATTTACAGGACAGATTTAAGTATGACTCACGATAATATGGAATAATTTTTCACACAAGTCTCTCCTTTAAGAATTATTTTCTGATTCACATACCAAATTCAAAAAATCAAAACTCAAATTACAAATAAAACCCAAAAACCAACAACAAACTGCCAGAAATTAGTTTAATCATTGTAATTTTGAAACTTAAGATTAATTGTTAGTTGAAATTTCAAATTTCAAGTTTCAAATTATGGTATTAAAAATCTAATCATATAAGTTTTATGGAAATCTGGGATTTTATTCACGAAGAATTACGAAAAGAAAATAATGTTGTACTCATTACAGTTGTTGAACGCAATGGTAGCAGTCCGGGAATTGTAGGATTTAAAATGGCTGTTTCAGAAACCGGTGCAATGACGGGATCGATTGGTGGAGGTGTTATGGAATACAATATGGTTGAGCTAGCAAAAAAAGCGGCAAAAAGCAATGACAGTAAATCTTTTATAAAAAAGCAGATACATCATGCCGATGCAGGACAAGATAAATCGGGTTTAATTTGTTCTGGTGAGCAAGATCACGCCTTTATTCCATTAAATCATACACAACCAAAATTAATTCAGGAAATTAAAGAGACCTTAGACAAAGGCAATACAGGAATTCTAAGCTTAAATTCAAAAGGATTATCCTTTGATAAAAATAAGAAAATTGACAAGCAGATTGTTTATCAGTTTACTGATGAGAATGACTGGGAATACGCAGAACATATTGGAGTAAAACCTACGATTTACATTTTCGGTGCCGGGCATGTAAGTTTGCCTTTAAGTCAGATTTTCAGAATTTTAGATTTTAGAGTTATTGTTCTGGATGACAGAAAAGATTTGTCAACATTCGAAAACAATACATCGGCACATCAAAAACATCTTATTGATTTTAAAAATATTGGAGATATCGTTCTAGGAGGAGAGCAAAGTTATGTTGTAATAATGACGGTTGGGCATAAAAGTGATGCGACAGTATTAAAACAAATGGTTACAAAGAATCTGAAATACTTAGGCATGATTGGAAGCAAAAACAAAGTAAAAAATATTTATGATTCATTGATGCGTGAAGGTATTTCTGAAACTGATTTAGCAAAAGTCGATGCTCCTATTGGATTATCAATTAATAGTAAAACAACAGCTGAGATTGCAATTAGTATTGCTGCAAAAGTAATCCAGATAAAAAATTCGTAACAAGGCACTTCGTATGATTTAGCAATGAACTTTTAAAAATAATTCATAATTTTTTGCCACTAATGCACAAATTCATTCAAAAAAAGATATCAAATTATTAAAAATAATACAAACTCTTTTCTTTAAATTTTTCAATTTATTCGTGTATTCGTGGCAGTCAAAAGAGAAACAAACAATCTATCCATATTAGGAATTATTCCAATACAATTCGTTTTGTATTTAATCTAAGCTCTCCAAAATTTGCAATTAATGCTAATTTATTACTTGAAACTTTCAGGTAATTAATGGCTTGTGCAATAAACTCATCGCCAATTCCACTCACTGCTTTAATTTCTAAAATAATAGAATCATAAACAACAAAATCAGCATAGAATTTATGTGTTAAAATATTTCCTTTATAATTAACATTATATTCTTTTTCACGTTCAAAAGGTATATTTGCTTTTCTGAATTCATATTCCAAAGCATCTTTGTAAACAATCTCCAGGAAACCTGCACCAAGATTATTGTGTACCTCCATGCATATTCCAACTATTTTATAACTTTCATCTTTAAAAACAAGATTTGTCATATCATTCAATTTTATTAAAATTTATTTGTATAAAACCAAGATAAATTTTTTGCCACTAATCCACAAATTCATTAAAAAAAAATATCAAATTATTAAAAAAATAATACAAACTCCTTTCTTTAAATTTTTCAATTTATTCGTGTATTCGTGGCAGTCAATGAAGATTTTCTTATTGTTAATAAATATGTTAATAGAATATTCTTCTATTTTGTTTGCAATTTTCAGGTTTTATTTATCTTTGTGGGGATTATAAGTTTTGATATTTAAAAAATGACTTTAAAAATATTTAAAGACAAAATACAGTCAACAGAACAAAATTTAAGGGTCGATTGACCCCGAATAACAGGTTTCTTTTTTAAGAAACCTGTTTTTTTTGTGTAATAACGAACGAGTATGATTTTTTTAGTTTTAAGTATTCTTTCATCAACTGCGATATATGTTATCTTCAAATACCTTGACAGATATAAGATCAATACCTTCAATGTAATCATCATTAATTATATTACGGCATCTGTATTGGGATTGCTTCTTACAAGAACACAAATTGATATTTTTCCGATTGTTAAACATGGGTGGCTTCCCTACTCTATTTTAATTGGAATTTTATTTATCATGACCTTTGTGTTGATTGCAAAATCATCACAGGTAGTTGGAATTGCAATTACAACAGTATCCAATAAAATGTCGGTTATTATCCCAATTACAGTATCATTGATTATTGATCCTTTGGATGTACTAACTAACTTTAAAGCCATAGGAATAATATTGGCAATACTCGCAGTATTTCTTTCGGTTTATAGGAAACGAAAAGTTGAATTTGATCCACGACATATATATTTACCTATATTATTATTCCTGAGCATGGGACTGGTTGATTCTATCGTTAAATATGCACAACAATATCATGTTAACGATTTAGTTTTACCCATTTTCACAGTGATTTTGTTTATTATGTCGGCAGTTTCTGGTTTAATCGTTAAGCTTTTACGAAAAACATCTTTTAGAGATTTAATTGATAAAAAAGTTCTGTTGTGGGGAATTGCCTTAGGAATAAGTAATTATGCCTCATTATATTTTTTAATTAAAGCTTTAAATTATAAAAATAACTTAAGTGTCTCAATGGATGGCTCTGTTGTATTTGGAATTAATAATCTTGGTATTATTGCTCTATCCGTAATTTTTGGTTTACTTGTTTTTAAGGAGAAATTTTTGAAAATAAACTGGGTAGGAATTGTATTATCATTTTTTGCAATCTATATTTTATCAAAAACGTAAATGGCAGAATTTGTAGATGAATATTTAACTATTAGTAAACCTTCTGAGGGTTTATTCAAGGATCGTGGAAGCAAGTTTCTTGCTTTTGCTTATCCTGTTTCATCAGAAGAAGAAATTAAAGCAATACAGGAACAGTTGCGTAGCGATTATCACGATGCACGGCATCATTGTTACGCTTATATGCTTGGACCGGAAAAAGAGATTTTTCGAATCAATGATGATGGAGAACCTTCAAGTACAGCAGGCAAACCAATACTTGGACAGATAAGATCCTTTGATTTAACCAATATACTTATTGTTGTTATCCGTTATTTTGGAGGCACAAAGTTGGGTGTTGGAGGATTAATCAATGCCTACAAAACAGCTGCTGAAGAAGCATTGAAAAATGCGAAAATCATCAAAAAAACACTACATGATATTTACGTGTTAAAGTATGAGTATCCCGAAATGAATGAAGTAATGCGAATCATGAAAGAAGAACAAATAGAACATATCGATCAGAATTTTGAACTGTCGTGCTCTATTACTTTAAGTTTAAGAAAGGCAGATGTTGATAAGGTATTAAGTAAGTTCGACAGAGTAGAGAATTTGAAGATTGAGTATTTGGAAACAAAGTAAAAATTTCCTGTTACTGGTTGCTGGTTACTAGTTAATTTAACAAGAAACAAGAAACAAGAAAAGAATAGAAAAGAATAGAAAAGAACTGAGTAAATAAAAAAATAAAATCAACTAAGTAAAACAAATAAAACCCGGATTAATGGAAAACAAACATTTAGTTTCAATCACGGATTATTCGAAAGAAGAGATCTTTAAAATCCTTGATCTTGCTGCAGAATTCGAAAAAAATCCAAATCAAAACCTTTTAGACAATAAGGTTATTGCAACACTATTTTTTGAACCTTCAACACGAACTCGTTTAAGTTTCGAGAGCGCTATCAGCCGGCTTGGTGGTAAATACATTGGCTTTACAGATTCAAGCTCATCAAGTGTTTCTAAAGGAGAATCGCTTAAAGATACCATCATGACTGTTGCTAACTACAGCGATATGATCATCATGCGTCACCCAATAGAAGGTAGTGCTCGTTGGGCAAGTGAAGTTTCCCGTGTACCAATTGTAAATGCGGGCGATGGAGCAAATCAACACCCTACTCAGACCTTACTAGATTTGTATTCAATACGCAAAACTCAAGGCACTCTGGATAACTTAAATATTTACTTTGTTGGTGATCTAAAATATGGACGAACAGTGCATTCATTGTTGCAAGCCATGTCGATGTTTAATACAACATTTAATTTTATATCACCCGAAGAGCTTCGAATTCCAGATGAATATAAACTCTTCCTCGACAAAAAAGGACTTAAATATTATGAGCATAGAGATTTTTCAGATATCATTTCTCATGCTGATATTATTTACATGACAAGAATACAAAGAGAGAGATTCTCTGATCCTATGGAATATGAAAAAACGAAAAACTCATATGTGTTAAAAAATAAGATGCTCGAAAATACGAAACCTAACATGAAAGTTTTACATCCCCTTCCAAGAGTAAACGAAATTCATACCAACGTAGATGAAAATGAAAAAGCGTATTATTTTACGCAAGCCCTAAACGGTGTTTATACACGTCAGGCAATTATAACTCATATTTTAGGACTAAAAAAATAAGAAAACATGGAAATGAATGATAAAAAATTACAAGTTAGTGCCATAAAAGATGGTACTGTAATTGACCACATACCAGCAAGTAACCTTTTTAAAGTAATAAATATATTAGGATTAGATAAAATTGAAAAACAAATCACATTTGGAACTAATCTTGAAAGCAAACGCCTGGGACTTAAAGCAATTATAAAATTAGCTGATATTTTCTTTGTTGATAAAGAGATTAATAAAATTGCTTTAGTTGCTCCCGAAGCAAAACTTAATATTATTAAGGATTATAAAGTTGTTGAAAAGAAAATTGTTGAAGTTCCTGATAATATTAGTGGAATAGCAAAATGTGGTAATCCAAAGTGTATCACAAATCATGAAGGTATTACAACAAAATTTTCAGTTGTTTCAAAGAAGAAGGTTGCAATAAAATGTCATTATTGCGAAAAAATAACTGACTCAGAACATATGGAAATATTTTAAATTGCCTAATGGGAATGGTGAATGGAAAAATTTCTATTCACCTTTCTCAAATCACAAATCACTAGCGTATTCTATCCATACTTCGGATTAAAGCCTCATCTTTACCAATTGCCCGAATTGCAAGATAGGTAAGAACAGCAGCAACAAAAGGAAAAATTGCAGTAATCTGGTAGCTTACAATACCATCTAATTGTTTCGAAAAATTTTGAATGTAATAATAATTCAAACCTAAATATCCTATCATTAGAATAATATTAAAAGAATTTATTCTCATCTGAAGAATACGTTTTTTATAGAGAAAAATACTTACAAATGAAATTAGTGTTGTAATAACCAATAAAATTATCGGAGGAATTGTTAAAAAATATAATTCATTTTGATTTTCGATTGACAGCCCATTGAAATTAAATATAAACAACTGTCCATCTGCACTTAACAATTCAGCATAAGGATAAGCAAATACTGAGCCTAATAAAATAGTTGCAACTAATAAATATACTGATTGAATTCGTTGAATCATAATACCTTATACTTAAATAACTTAAACTCTGGTTAATTATCGACAAAATTAGAGCTTTTTAATAATTTATCAACATATAACATAGATTTTATGAGCTATTTATAATAAAATTTCATCGATAGATTTTCTAACTCTCTTTTTTAATTCCCGCTCTTTTAGATCATCCGGGAAAATTGAAATATCTCCTTTGTATCCAATTGCCATTAGTGCCATAGGTTCAAACTCATCTCCAAGATCAAAATATTCACGTGCTTTAATCTGACTGTACCCTCCCATTTGGTGAACGTATAATCCTAATGATGTGGCTTGTGCAAGTAAATTTCCTACGGCCATTCCTGTTTCGTACTGTGAAAGACGATTAGCTTTGCCTGTTACTGTTGAGTTTTTTCGTGCAACACTCAAAACAAGTACCGGAGCATATTTGGCCCAGTACTGGTTTGCTTCAACTAAACAGTCAAATAATTTTTGATAGCGTTCATCTTTATTTTTAATCCCGACAATAAAATGCCAGGGCTGCCCATTAAAAGCTGAGGGGGCCCATCTGGCAGCTTCAAAAAGCGAAGTTAATTTTTCTTCTTCAATTTGTTTCGAGGAAAAAATTACTGTACTGTATCTTTCGCGTATAACCGGATTTATATGTATCATTTTTGTTTATGTTTTGTTTTTAAATTATAAACACCATATAGTCATAAGTGTTCAACACATAAAAAACAATTTACCCTTAAATTCCAAAATATGTTATATAATATCAAGTATTTAATTAAAATATTCGTTTAAGGTTTGATTATCAGGAAATGATTTCTTAGCATTGTAGACTGAAGAAAAAAGTGAAAATAAATATATAACAATTTAAAAATCAAAATTATGACAAAGATGACAAGTCAAGATTACATCAACAGAGAAGATAAATTCGGAGCACATAATTACCATCCACTACCAGTTGTTTTAGAAAGAGGTGAAGGAGTTCATGTGTGGGATGTTGATGGAAAGCAATATTATGATTTTTTATCTGCTTATTCTGCAGTTAACCAGGGACATTGCCATCCAAAGATTGTAAATGCAATGATAGAGCAAGCTAAAACACTTACCTTGACTTCTCGCGCATTTTACAATAGCGTGTTGGGCGAATACGAAGAATATGTAACTAAATATTTTGGTTTTGATAAGGTATTACCTATGAACACGGGAGCGGAAGCTGACGAAACTGCATTGAAACTTGCTCGTAAGTGGGGTTACATGAAAAAGGGTATTGCTGAAAATCAAGCTAAAATTGTGTGTTGTAATGAAAACTTCCACGGAAGAACGATTACAATCGTTTCTATGTCAACTGACCCTGATGCCTACAATGGTTTTGGTCCGTTTACTCCCGGATTTGTAAAAATTCCTTATAATGACCTTTCAGCTTTAGAGAATGAATTAAAAGATCCAAATGTTGCAGCATTTTTGGTTGAACCTATTCAAGGTGAGGCTGGTGTTTACGTTCCTGAAGATGGTTACTTAAAGAAAGCATCTGACTTATGTAAAAAATACAATGTTTTGTTTATCGCTGATGAAGTACAAACAGGTATTGCACGTACAGGAAAAATGTTAGCGTGTGATCACGAAGGTGTTAAACCAGACATTTTAATTTTAGGTAAAGCTATTTCTGGTGGGGTATTCCCTGTATCAGCAGTTTTAGCAAACGATGACATTATGCTATGCATTAAACCAGGCGAACATGGTTCAACTTTTGGTGGTAACCCAATTGCCTGTAAAGTTGCAATGGCTGCTTTAGATGTAATTAAAGATGAGAAATTAGAAGAAAATGCTGAACGTTTAGGTAAAATATTCCGTAACGAATTTAGCAGCATCAAATCTGATATGATTGAATTAGTTCGTGGTAAAGGTTTATTGAATGCTGTTGTAATTAGAAATCAACCTGGAAAAACTGCCTGGGATGTTTGTGTTGCCATGGCAGAAAATGGCGTTTTAGCAAAGCCAACTCACGGAAATATTATCCGTTTTGCTCCACCATTAGTAATTACCGAAGAGCAATTACGAGATGCAATGAATAAGATTAAAGAAGTTTTCAAAAAATTTGAATAATTTTATTGATAATACTGCCTATCAGGTAGGTGGGAATTAAACCTTTTATATTTAAAGCTGTCTCAATTTATTAGTTGAGCAGCTTTTTTTAGTTTGCCCTAAAATCAAAAAATTTATTAACTAAAAATCTAAACAATGAAAATTAAATTATCACTAAAACTCGCTTTAATAGCGATCACTGTTATGATCTATACAACTTCTTGTAATCAACCAAAGATGGATGAAAAAATTACCCTGGATGTAAGTCTAATTGATACTACTTTTAATCCTGCTCAGGATTTCTTTCATTATGCAAACAATGGTTGGATGCAAAAATATCCATTACCAGCTGATGAAAGTTCATATGGAACTTTTAACCAGTTAAGAAAAGAAACAAGTATAAAAGTTCAAACTTTACTTGAAGAGCTTGCTAAAGGTAATTATGAAAATGGATCTCTTGAACAGAAAATTGGAGATTTCTATTCATTAGGAATGGACTCAGCTAAACTTGAAGAACAAGGATTAGAACCTCTTAAAGCGGAATTCGAAAGAATTGATGGAATATCAACAATGGAAGATGTTCAGAATCAAATAGCTCATTTTCACTTATATGGAATTGGTTCAGCATTTGGCTTTTTTGGTTCAACTGATATTAAAAACAGTGAGATGACCATCGCACATATTGGACAAGGTGGATTGGGTATGGCTGATAGAGATTATTATGTAAATCCAGATGAGCGTTCACAGGAACTCAGAAAAGCTTATGTGTTACATTTAGAGAAAATGTTGATTTTGAGTGGCATCTCTGAAGAAAAAGCCAAGTCTGGTGCTCAAACAATTATGAATATTGAAACAAGGTTAGCTCAAGCATCAATGACAAGATTTGATAGCAGAGATCCTCATTTAACATACAATAAAAAGACGCAAGCCGAAGTTAAGGAACTTTATTCAAATTTCGATTGGGATAAATATTTTGCTAATATTGGACTTGAATATGATGGCGATATTAATGTTCGTCAAGTAGAATTTTTCACCGAGCTTAATAAAATGTTTGCAGATGTTCCTGTAGAAGATTGGAAAGTATATTTCCGATGGAATTTCTTTAATGAGGCTGCAAATTATTTAACAAACGAAATTCAGGAACAGAATTTTGATTTTTACGGACGTACAATGAGCGGAAGTGAAGAAATGCAAGAACGTTGGAGAAGAGTATTAGCAAGTACTAATGGTGCTTTAGGAGATGCAATAGGTAGAAAATTTTCAGAAAAGTATTTCCCAGCTGAAGCTAAAGAAAGGATGGTAACTCTTGTCGAAAATTTAAGAAGAGCCTTAGGACAAAGAATTAATAGTTTAGAGTGGATGAGCGAAGAAACAAAAGTTAAAGCTCTTGATAAATTAGCTGCTGTAAATGTTAAAATTGGATATCCTGATAAATGGCAAGATTTTACAAATCTTGAAGTTGGTAAAGAAGCGTTTGTATTAAATGTTTTAGCGGCTAATAGATATTGGAAAGAAGATAACCTAAGTGAAATTGGAAAACCCGTTGATAAAACAAAATGGTTCTTCCCTGCACATACGGTAAATGCGTATTATGCTCCTACATTAAATGAAATTTGTTTCCCTGCCGGAATTTTACAGCCACCTTTCTTCTATCTTGATGGTGATGATGCAATTAATTATGGAGCTATTGGAATGGTTATTGGTCATGAAATGTCGCATGGTTTTGACGACCGCGGAAGGCTTTACGATAAGGAAGGTAATTTAACAACTTGGTGGACAGACGAGGACTCTGAGCGCTTTAATGAAAGAACCCAAGTACTAGTTGATCAACATAATAGCATTGTTATTATTAATGATCTGCATGCTGACGGAAAACTTACATTAGGTGAAAACATTGCAGATCTTGGAGGACTAAATATTTCATTTACAGCATTTAGAAATGCTCAAAAAGAAAATCCGCAAGCTGAATTAATTGATGGTTTTACTCCTGAGCAAAGATTCTTTATAGCATACGCCCGCGTATGGGCTAATAATATGCGAGACAAAGAAAAAATCAGGTATACAAAAGAAGACGAACATCCTATTCCAGTAAATCGTGTTAATGCACCTTTGGCTAATATGCCGGAATTCCACGCTACTTTTGGCGTTAAAGAAGGTGATGCTTTATTTCTTTCAGAAGAAAAAAGAGCATCAATTTGGTAAAAATTTAGGTAAAGACTAATAAAATCAAAGCCGTGCAAATTGCACGGCTTTTTTTATAGAACTCTGTATCATAAAGTATTTAAGTTAAAATTGCCTTTGGTTTAGCAATTTTCAGTAAGGGTTAATCCAAAATAATATTTAAATGTTATATCTTAGAATAGAAAGTTTCCTTTATAATTAAATCCTGTTCCCAATGCTGAACGGCCACTTCCTGGATTTTCTTTTTTATTCCATTTTTAAATTTAACATTTATCCAAAACTCTACCATCGTAATTTTTTTTTCTTCATCGGAAGTTACATGAAGTATTTCGCCACCAAACACCTCTTCTATTTCTTTTAAAAAAGATTCGTCATATTTTCTTACTTCTGATTTACCTTTTCTTTCATTACCTTCATCTGAAATAATGATAACATTTTCGTGATAATATTTTTCTAAGGCATCAATTAATTTGCCTCTTTCAATCATTGCAAAAAGTTCTTTGGCTCGCTGTTGGTATGTCATGACTATTAAATTAATGTTTGATTTAAATATACAAAAAAACCACCATTCAGGTGGTTTTCAATCCTATTATTTTTTTTGATTATTAAATGATCAAACGAGCTTTAAATGGTTCAAAAGTCATAAAGTCTGCATGATGAACAATATACGCCTCGGTTGTTCTTTTTACCATATCGCCTTCACCGGCATGTGTGGCAATAATATGACAAACTTCTGCAGGAACACTGCATTCTTCTGCTAATGAAACACCAGAAAATGGATGACGTAAATATTTACCATAACTTCCCTGTACTGATTTACCATCAACCATTTCATATTCCAAAAGTTTTCCGACATCAGCTAAAATGGCACCAGCAATTAATACATCCATATTAACAGGAAGATCATCTTTAAAAAATTCATTGCATTTTATTCCGGAATCTCTCGCAATGTGAACAACCGCTCTTTTATGAGCCATAAATGAAACTTTAGTAGGTGCTAACAAAGTAAACGGAATGGTCTTTAAATCTTGTGGAGTCAACACACTTCGCTCTAAAGCCAATTCCCATGTTTTTGCTATTTGTTCTCTTAAAGTTTCATCCTGAATCCATTCTAACTCAGGCCATAAGTCTAATACTTTTGCATTCATATCCTTGCGATTTTAATTTTAGGGTTAAAATAATAAGGATGTCCAAAAAGTCTTTGTGGAACTTAGTGTCTCTTTTGGGTTACTTTGTGGTATTATTACAAGACATTGTTGCACAGAGTTTCACAAAGAATACACAAAGTTTCACTAAGTAATAAAACAGCAATTTACCAGTTACTAAAACATTTTGGACACCTTCTTCGAGTTATAATTTTAAGCTAATTTTTCAATAATAGCATCTGCCATTTGTTGAGTCGAAGCAGCTCCTTTATGAATAACATCAGGACGACCAGTCATTTTCATCATGTCATACGTGCGTACTTTACCCTCAGCAATTACATCGGCAACCGCTTTACGAATTTTAGCTGCCATTGGCTTTTCTTCAATAAAATCTAACATAGCACATGCTGATTCGATCATTGCAATAGGATTAACAATAGATACATCATAATCAGCATATTTAGGTGCAGAGCCATGAGTAGGCTCAAAAACTGCTACTCCAGAATCAGGATTCATTTGTGCACTTGATGCAAAACCTAAACCACCTATTAATCCTGCAAAACCATCAGAAACGATATCTCCAAACATATTACCGGCAACAATAACTCCATAATCTTCAGGATTTTTTGTTAACCACATCATTTGTGCGTCAATATTAGTATTCCAAAGCTCAATGTTTGGGTAATCAGCTTTTTGAATTTGTTGAGCCATCTTATACATCATACCAGATGTTTCACGAATAACATTTGGTTTTTCACAAAGTGTAACCGACTTATAACCATATTGTTTTGCATGTTCAAATGCAGCTCTCAGGATTCTTTCTGTTGCTTTTTTAGTGAAAATACGTGTCGATACAGATATTTCTTCACGTGGTGTTTGTCCGAAGTTTTTAACAAATTTAGGATGTGTCATTAGTGCATGATAAACAGTATCAGGAGGATTACTCCACTCAACACCACCATATAATCCTTCGGTATTTTGACGGAATATAACAGCGTCAACTGCAGGCTCTTCAATAGTATTGCTAGCACCACGACGAATAAAATTCAATGGATTCCCAATGTATGATCTGCAAGGACGCATACAGATATCTAAATTAAAATGCTGACGTAAACCAACAATAGGGCTTGAATAAACCAGGCCTTTATCTTTTAATTCAGGAATCAACTCATTTGCAGCTTCATCTTTTGGTTTAGATGTAATTGCTCCAAATAAGCCAATTTTATGTTTTTCAAGTAAATCAAGTGTACGTTGTGGAAGAGGATTCCCTTCTTTACACCAGAATTCCCAACCTATATCGCCTTCTACATAATCAGCTTCAAAACCAGCAGCTTCCAAAACTCTTATTGTTTCATCTAATACTACTTTTCCGATACCATCTCCCGGCATCGATACTATTGTCCTTTTTGCCATGTTAACTTTTTTTTGATTTGGTTTTTAAATTTTTGATTTTAAAACATCGTAAAAATAGAATAAAATTTATTCAAACAAAATGATATATATTATTTTAGAGAATATCTTTTTAACATTTTTTATGATAAACATATTCCAGATAGAACGTGGATTACAAATTGTTTAACAACATAATTTTTGAAATTACTATCAAAATTTTTGCGTGTTTTAGATTGTTTTGTATGTTTACAAAAATTAAACAGAAAATAATAGTAATGATATAATCAATGAAGCAATGAAAATACTAAGTGAATTAAATCCAAAAGTTGTTTGGGAATATTTTGAAGATATTTGTCAAATTCCTCGTCAATCGAAAAAAGAAGAAAAAATTATTCAATTTCTACTTGATTTTGGCAAAAAGAACAATCTTGATACCAAAAGAGATAAAATTGGGAACATCTTGATTTCGAAACCTGCGTCAAAAGGGATGGAAAATATTAAAACAGTGGTACTTCAAAGTCATATCGATATGGTTTGTGAAGCAAACGAAGGTACAAATCATAACTTTGAAACAGATCCTATTAAACCACGAATTGACGGAGAATGGGTTAAAGCTACAGGAACAACACTTGGAGCCGACGATGGCATTGGTGTCGCAGCTCAGATGGCCATTCTTACTTCAAAGGATATTGAACACGGACCTATTGAGTGTTTATTTACTGTCGATGAAGAAACAGGTTTAACAGGTGCGTTTGAATTACAACCCGGATTTTTTGAAGGAAAAATTCTAATTAACCTTGATTCCGAAGACGAAGGGGAACTATTCATTGGTTGTGCTGGAGGTATTGATACTCTGGTAAATTTCATTTACGATGAAGAAAGCATTCCTGAAAATCATATTGGATTTAAAGTAAGTGTTAAAGGTTTAAATGGTGGTCATTCAGGCGATGAAATAGATAAAGGACTTGGTAATTCGCTTAAAATAATGAATCGTTTCCTTTGGAATTGTTGCAATAAATTTGATATCCGAATTGGCAATTTTGAAGGAGGAAAAGCTCGAAATGCAATACCACGTGAAGCTTTTGCTCACATTACAGTTCATGCTGACGAGAAGACTGACTTATTAAATTATTTTAATGAATTTGCTCCTGCAGTAAAAAGTGAACTTTCAGTTACTGAACCTAACTTAGAGCTAAGTATTGAAGATGCTGATTTACCATCATTTGTTATTGACGAAGATGCTCAATTTGCTTTATTAAACAGCTTGTATGCTTGTCCACATGGAGTATATGCAATGAGCCAGGAAATTAAAGGATTAGTTGAGACATCAACCAATTTAGCATCGATCAAGTTCAATAAAGTAAACCAGATTTTTATTACAACAAGCCAGAGAAGTTCGGTTGATTCGGCAAAAAACGATATTGCAAGTAAAGTTGAAGCTGTTTTCCGTTTAGCAGGTGCTAAAGTAAAACATGGTGATGGATACCCGGGTTGGAGACCAAATACCAATTCTGATATCATGAAAATTACTGAAAAATCGTATGAAAAGTTATTTGGAACCAGGCCTGTTGTGAGAGCTATTCATGCAGGATTAGAATGTGGGCTTTTCCTTGAAAAGTATCCATATCTGGATATGATCTCGTTTGGTCCTACCATTAAAGGGGCACATACACCTGAAGAGAGAATTAACATTGAAACAACTGTTAAATTCTGGGGTCTGTTGCTTGATGTATTAAAAAATATTCCTAAAAATTAGACTATACTAATTTTTGATTAATATTGTATTCCTGTCTGTTTATTCAGGCAGGATTTTTTAATAAATCAAAAGAGATTCCGGTTCAAGCCAGTAATGACCAAATAAGACTTTATTTTTATGCTGCTAGCTATTTCGATAGATTTTTTAAAAGATGCAAATATCTACTCCCCTGGTATAATTGCATTACTAATTCTTGCCGGATTTATTGTAGGAATAATTAATACCATAGCAGGCAGCGGAACTGTTATCACTTATTCGCTTTTTATGATGTTAGGCCTGCCTGTAAACCTGGCCAACGGAACAATTCGATTAGGTGTTATTATGCAAACCCTGGCATCTACATTAAGTTTTAGAAAGCATAAGGTACTGGATTGGAAAAAGGGTTTTAAACTGGCCTTACCTGTTGTTATCGGATCAGTAGTTGGAGCTCAAATAGCTGTTGAAATTAATGAAGCTGTTTTCGAGAAAATATTGGCAGGAATTCTTTTAATAATGCTCGTATTTATTTTTTACAAACCCGAACGATGGCTAAAAGATCAGGTTCATAAGATTCAAAGTAAACCCTCAATTGTTCAGTTATTACTTTTCTTTCTTATTGGAATTTACGGAGGATTTATTCACATTGGTGTTGGAATATTTATGCTTTCGGTTTTGGTATTAAATGCCGGTTACGATTTAGTAAAAGCCAATGCTATTAAGGTAATGACAGTTCTTTTATATAGTCCGTTTGCCTTAGCCGTTTTTATGGTGAATGATCAGGTTCATTATGGAATGGGATTAATTGCCGCTATTGGGAATGTATTTGGAGGAATAGTGGGTTCAAGAATGGCAATAAGCTGGGGAAATAATTTTGTGCGTTGGGTATTGATTGTAGTTATTGTTTTTTTTAGTGCTTATTTGTTAGATATTCCCGAACTAGTAAAAAGGGTATTTTAATCAAGCAATTCCAATTTCTCAAATTATCATCTACTGTCCACCTAAACAAGTACCGAAAATACCGACAGCAAGTTCTGCCCAAATCACAATTAAAAATAACAAAAGCACAGCACAAGCAACAATTCGATACCTGATATTGCGAATCTTCCTAATTGCAATCTCACACATTATACCAGCACCAAGCAATAAAATTCCTGCAAGAATAAAATCAAACAAAGTCCAGTTTACTTCATCTGTTATCTGCATTGCTACAAATGGGATGAGTAATACAAATGCTGTCACAAGCACAATGATAGTAAGTCTTTTCTTTTGCATAATGATTAAAATTAGAGCTTAATTACCCTTGATGATCTTTTAAATTGTAAGTTCAAATTTAGTTCCTTTACCAATCTCGCTCTGCACATGAACCATAACATTATTTTTCTCAAGAAAATCTTTGGTTAAAAATAATCCTAAACCTGAACTCTCTCCAGTTGTTTCCGCAAACTGATGGGCCCCGGAATAAGAAAACAAATTTTCTTTAGTCGTTTTATCCATGCCAATTCCTGTATCTTCTATTGAAATAATGGTACGATTTCCTTTTTTACTAATTTGTATACTAATTTTACCCTGGTTTTTATTAAACTTAATTGCATTTGAAAGAATATTCCGCAGTGAAGTCCTAAGCATGTTCTCATCCGCAAATACCATGATATTTTTATCATCATAGTCTTGGATAAGCTCTAAGTTTTTCATTTTGATAGATAACTTAAAAAATGATATCAAGCTATCCATCATTTCAACAAGGTTAAATTGTTTTTTTTCAGGATCTAATTGAAGCAAATCATTTTTTGACCAACTCAACAGATTTTCTAAAACCATAAAAGCAGAGTTGGTCATATGATTTAATGAAATTAAGTCTCTTTTTAATTTCTTTCTTTCATATGTATCATATTTGTCGATCATTAATTTTAAAAATTCATTTAATGTTCCAATACCACCTCGCACATCATGCGATATTAATGACAAAAACCTTGTCTTTATACTACTACTTTCTTCCAGATTTTTGTTCAATTCTTCTAACTCAAGTTTAGAAAGTATGATTTGCAAATCTGATTCAATGTGAGTTTTTGTTAGGTACAAAAGTTTTTTAAAATTATCGTTGTAATTGTTTTCTTTATTATCAAGTAAACAAACCGTACCAAATACTTTTCCATCGGGCCAGTTAATTGGATAACCAAGGTAAGAAATCATATTAATGTCGACATCAGGATTGTTTTTTCCCCATACAAGGCTTTTTGTTGCATCCGGAATGAGTAATTCTTCTTGTGTACCAATAACTGTTTCACAATATAATCCATAAATAAGTTCTGCTGTTTCTCCAACATGATATGGATTTCCATTGGTTTTGCTTTTTAAAAAAACTTCAATGGTGTCTTCATTTAATCTCATTATTAAACCAGATGGGACATTAACAATTTTAGCAACTGTATCCAATAACAATTGCCATTTATCAGTAATTAATGAAAAGATCTCAGGTTTTATATCCGAACTTATCGAGACTAGTTTTGTTTCTTTTGTCTCTCGAATTGTAATTTTTGATTTTTTCTCATTCATTTTACTAACAATTTAATTAGCCATAAAAATCTTTGGGTTTAAAATCTTACATGTTCTAATAGTAATTGTGATTGTCAATCATTTAACAACTTTACTAAGATAAGGCAATGACAGCAAACATTCAACCTTTCGAAGCATTCCTGCAATCATAAGGATTCCGAAACTGATGAGAAAAACCCTGTTTTTATTATGGTTTGTTGTAAGCAGAGTTTCATGATGTTTTGTTCTCAAATTAAACAAATTAAACGACTCTCAATATTTTCTCCATTTTACGTCCTTTCGCTAATTCATCAACCAACTTATCCAGATATCTTATTTGTTGTGTTAATGGATTTGTGATTTCTTCTACCCGATATCCGCATATTACACCAGTAATCAAGTGAGCATTGTCATTTAACTTCGCATTTTGAAAGAATTGCGTAAAATTCACATTCTCCTTGATGAGTTCTTGAAGCTTATTATCATCATAACCAGTCAGCCACTCAATTACCTGATGCAATTCTTCCTTTTTTCGTCCCTTCTTCTCAACTTTTGCGAGATAGTGTGGATAAACAGATGCAAATGTTATTTTCGCCATTTGCTCATTGTGTTTGTCTGTTGTTTTCATACATTAAATTACATGATTAAAAGTCTCATTCTGAATTCAATCATTCTTTTTATCAAGTCGGTTGGAATTGGTTTATCTATTGGGAATTGAACAGAACCCTTACCTTTTTTGTACTCATTCAATTCATTATCGAATTTTTCCATAGTTGTTGGGTGCGGATATAATCCAACATGTTTTTTATATCCTGCGATCATTATCTGTTGTTCTCTTTTCCCATCTTCAGTCAAAGCGTAAGCAGGAATATTATAGTTTATAAGTTCAGTAGCATTTGGAACAACTTCAATGATGCATTTTTTTAACTCAATCAGAGCATTTTTAACTTGTTCAGGTTGAGCGTTGAAATATTCTTCAACAGTTTTATATTGATTTGATTCACTCATAATCGGTTTCTGTTAAGATTTTCATCTAATCATTATCTGAACATACATACACGAATTGTTTATATTTATATAACATCACAATTCCAGTTTTTTTGTAAAGAAACAGTTAGGGGATGCATTAAACTTAAACAAATTTAGGTATTAAAATGTTTTTTCGAAGAATCATTTTCAACTACAATATCAATACTTTTACTACTCTTTTATTTTATGATTTAGCATTTCAATTGCTTTGTCAATAACAGGGTCTGATTTTCTTGTAATATCTTCTTGCGAATTTAGTATCTTATAATCTGGGTCGATACCAATTTCTTCATAATTAATCATTGCAGATGAAAAATATTGCTGATGAGATAATGTAACAACCCAATCATTTGGTAATTTGAAAACAAACATGTCAGATAATATACCCTGAGTATTATCTCCTATAACAGTTACATTAGGGAGTTCTTTCATTGCAATAACAAATATTTCTGCTGCACTGGCAGTCAAGTCGCTAGTTAATAATACAATTGGCCTGGTAAACTGATTTTTCCCTAAAGGTTCTAAATACCATGTTTCCAATTTAGAAAATTCATTTGTTCCTTTTATTCTTGTTTTTTTATAATGTCCAACTCTTTTTTTATCAGTAAATCTTCCCGCTATTTTATACGAGATAACATCTCTTCCACCACCATTAAATCTCAAATCAATTATTATTCCATCCAAATTTATAAATTCATCAATGGCTAAGTTGGCTGCTTTATAATTATTAAACATTCCATTCATTGACAAATAACCGTATTTTTCAGATTTGCAGTATTTAATTGCACTTGCATCTTTAGCCCTTACAGTTTTGGGATTTGAAAAATTATTATTTATTAAAGTTGTATCAATTAAACTTAAGAGGTGAGACATATTGGGAAATTCTTCCTGCAAGTAAACCGGGTATGGTCTATCACTTTTCTTTAAAACAGACTTATCTCTGCCATATTGAGTTATAGAAACGTGACCATCTTTCAGTTCGCTTAGCATATTACTGCAAATATCAAAAAGCTCATCACTCGTTGTTTCTAAAGTAACAAGGGGTCTATATTTATTATAAATTTCGGTCCAGTCAACTGCTTTTAATTCAAAATTTGCATATCGGTCATTAAATTCCAACCATAACTTTTCAAAGTTATAAATAGGATTCATTTTTTGGTTTTGGGCACTAATACGATTTCCAACTGAAAAGCATATCAAAAAAATAGTTATTATCTTTTTGGTCATAATTTTATAATTTTTACTTTAGTACTGAATTGATTATAATTCTTATTATAAGACATAATAAATTGGTAAAAAGTTACAATTTTTTTTTGTTCTTTGCCCGTTTCAGTATCACTCGTTGGACAACTTTACAAAGATAATATTCTTGTCTGAAGGCAGGATGTCAACAAACTAGCAAAACCCCACATGCTCTAGAACGCCGAATTATATCAATGTCAATAAATAGCCTATCAATGCTCCGCCAATAACAATAAATGCACTGTTCATTTTTTTAAAGACAAAAACAGCAATAATGCTCAATACCGCAATTAAAATTGTCCTCCAATCGGTTAAGGTGTCTTTTCCCATCTCCACACCAATGGCTACAATTACCGCAACTGCTGCAATATTCACAGCGTCTAAAAATGTTGCAAAGATTTTCGATTTTCGCATCTTTGGAATGAGTGGGTTCAGAAGAGCAACAAAAATAAAAGAAGGAAGAAAAATCCCAACAGTCGCTGCTATTGCTCCCCAAAATCCGTTCAACTGCCAACCGATAAATGTTGCCGTAGATAAAACGGGTCCGGGCGTAAATTGTCCAACTGCTACAGCATCTATTAATTCTTGTCGTGTCAGCAAACCTGTACTAACCAATTCTGCGTCTAAATAAGCAAATAATACATAACCGCTTCCATAGAGTAACGCGCCTACTTTAAAAAAGATCCAGAGAATTTTCAGTGTACTTGCTGATACTGTTACTTGCAGTAAAACAAGAGGAGTAAAACTGTTTAAATTATTTTTTGAGTTACGGATGAAGTACCAAACCAAACCAAGAAAGCCACAAGCAAACAAGGCTAAAATTTCGTGTACCCCAAGCAAACAGGCAATCAATGTTAGTGTTCCCAAAATTCCGAGCTCTACATTTTTTAGTGCTTTTTTTCCAAGTCGGTAAACTGCTCCAAGAATAATGGCAATTACAGCTGATTTTATGCCATAAATGAAAGGTTCAACTTGTGGTAATTGTCCGTACTGCTGATATAACCACGCAAAAACCATTGTAATAATAACCGCAGGAAATACGAAACAAGCACCTGCGACAATCAATCCTTTCCAACCTGCTCTTTCGTGTCCGCAGTGCATGGTCATTTCCGTGGAATTTGGACCCGGAATTAAGTTGGTAGCACCTACCAAATCAAGAAAATGTTGGTGGGTCATCCACTTTCTTTTTTTTACTACTTCATCTTCCATCATTGCAATATGAGCTGCAGGACCGCCAAAAGCAATACTTCCTAGCTTGAGAAATAGTAAAGCAACTTCTTTTAAATTTTTAGCCATTTTTCGAAAACTTTTTTGTCAAGCGACCAATTCCCGGCACCCTTGATTATCAAAAAAAGACTTCCTAAAAGCATTGCTCAATCGGTTCTGCTACCGTGCATCATTGCCCAAAATCCGTCATTAGTAAAAATTTCTGATTTGGTGGTTACTATGGCAACCAACATAATAACAAGCGTTGGAATACTTGCCAATCTTGTAAGCAGTCCAAGTAAAATTAATGCACCACAAACAATCCCAAACGTGCCAACAAATCCACCCAGAAAATCGGGAGATGGAAGTCCGATTTTCTCAAATCGTCCTGCACCCCGAATAGCAGGAAATAGAAATTTTTGAATGCCTT
>DMBU01000048.1 GCA_003446015.1 Bacteroidales bacterium
TGAATGCTGATGAATCTAAATAGGCGAGCCTTAAAAAGTAGTGAATACATTGAATTACAATAAGATATTAAATTTATTTTTTGTCTAAAGTTGTAGGAATTCGGATATAAACCTGCTTTCTTGCTACACGATAGTAAAGCATGCAAAAAGCGTTGAACTTACCAAAACATCATCTGCCCAAATAATTCGCCAGTTATACAATTATTGTGCAATCAATGAGCAATTTGTGCAATTAACGTGCTATTCATTTTAACTGATAGAATGCTCCAGTTCCCTTAACATCACTGCCAACAAGAATATTCTTCTGAACCATATCTGCAAAGTCATTACTTGCAGTATTTCTTGAACAGTTATTTAATTCTTGATATTCTTTATTTGTGATTCGTCCTTTCTCTTTTACAAACAAAACTGCTTTAACTTGCCTTGACTCGTCCTAAAAAAGTTTACAGATTTTAATTCACAATCCTATTTCAAATCGCTTGGCACCAAACTTTTTTCGCAAATCAATTCCGGTATAATCTGCTGAAAGTTTGAACATTTCTTCCAACAACTCGCTTTTTAACTGGCTTTTTCGTAAAGCATCCTGCAACAGTTTTATATCCTTTGGGACTTCTGGTTCCGGGGGTTTTCTCGCTCGCTCAGCTTTTCGAATCTTTTTCTGTTTCCAACTTGGCTTTCGCCCTTGAAACTCCAATACACAATCACAGATACTTCTGCTGGGGATACCATTTAGCTTCTAAGCCACGGTAACTGATTAACCCGGTATGATATTCGGCTACGACGGCCTCTTTACTAATGTCTGTCCTTTTTTTGTTCATAATCTTTGTGCAGAATAAATTTACACTATTTGTATAAACTTATTTTAGGACAAGACATCTTAATATCTATCTTTTTTTATCTTCATTGCCACATTCATATCTTCTGTAAATCTGTTCTATACGATTTATTCTAAGTCTTTCTTTATCTTAAATCTTATCTTTTCTATCTTATTTGTAAATACCCAAGTTGGGTTGACTGTCTTAAAACGTCTAAACAATTGCATGCAAGACACTGATTATAAATAAAATCGTCTGATTTAGACGTCTAAGTCCGTCTAAGTTTTAACCCAAACTTTGGCATTTAGACGAATTGTATTTTCTTTTTTCATTGCCTGTAATAAGTTTTTTACTTTATCTTTTTTCTGAGAATCAGAAAGTATATCCGATAGCTTCGGAATAATCAACTTTTCAAAATCCTTACGAGTGCCTTCATTGAATTTACTTAAATATGATTCAATCATTTTCTTATAATACTCATCATCAAACGCCTTGTTCTTAATGTACAATGCTTTTTCATCGGTTACAGCAGCAACCGAAGCCGCCACGTAGTAATTTGGTCTTCGTCCTTCAATGAGGTGTTCCTTTTTAAGTGCTGTTGCAGCAGGTTCGGTAATGGTTAGCTTTTTCTGTACTCTGTCAAGTAATACAACTCTCGAAAGCGATAAGTCCTTACGTTCAATAAGCAATTTCGAATAGTTTTCGTCAATGGCATGACCATATATTTGCAATACTACTTTTTGAGATTCCGAAAGCAAATAGTCGGGCAGTGGAAAAAATCGGTTGCGTTGTGCCAAGTACATGGTGTGAATACCGTAACCCAATCGGTCAATCATTCCTAAATTTACCATAGCATTTGCCAACCATTGATTGCGGTAACGTTCTGGTGTTTTTTCTCCTTCGGAATATTCATCGGGATTGCCTTCAAAAAAACTCCCTGCATTGCTAAAAATAAGTTTGTCTATCTTTTCTGTCACAATTATGCGGCTGTGAAACGAGTAGTCCTGATGTGCAATGCAATTGTGCATGGCTTCCAATATAGAACGTGTATCGTATTTGTTTACAGTTGTTGCCAACAATTCATTAGCGGGGAAAAACTTATATTTTACGTTGCGAATATTTTGTAGAACCTTGGTGGTGTTTAACAAAAGCGGTGTTCCAAAATGTTCATACGCTTTTTCTTCTGTTTCCAGTTTCCAGGTTATTTCGGCAATAGCAGGTAATAAATAGTGCGACGCTTCTTCTTTGCCTAAAAGAATGATAGCGGTATTGGTAATTTTTCCGTTGATGGTAATTTTGGCTTTATCCAAAAAAGTGGCGGTATCCCAATTGTCAATTTCATCGAAAAAAGATGCTCTTGAACTTTTCTCTTTGAATTTTTCACGAGCAACTTTCAACGCATCTTCATCTAAATCGTTGATGCTGGCTGATTCTATGATTTTCGCACTCCAGTCTTCTTGAGAATTATAAATAATACGAACAAAATTTGCGTGATTTCTTAAATCGGTTTTATTGCTACCAATTCTGATAAACGGTTTCTTCTGAAAATTAGTAGGTTCGCCTTTAGCAGAAGGAATGCGAAGTAACACAATGTGTTTTCCCTGATAATCGAACTCAAAAATTTCGAAGTTAATTTTGGGATACAGCAAATTTCTTAACCAAAGTTCCAAATCCTGATTTCCTTGTTTGGCATTGGCAAACGTAAAATTGGTTCCCTTAACAATTGTTGTTTCATCCTCCACACCCCAGACCAGGTAACCAAAGGGTTTGTTTGCAATTGTTGCTCCATTGCTCATGGCGCTAATGTATTCGCCAATTTGTTCGTTGGTAATACTTCCTTTGTTGAGTTTAAACTCCAACCATTGCTGTTCCCGTGGCTGGCTGCAAAGCTCTTGCAAAAGTATTTGTAAATCGGATTCTGTCATTCTATTGTTGTTTAATAAATGTGCTTGAGTACGAAGCGTTGGCTATAGACTTTCAAATAGTTGGCCTTTTTTTGTAATTTTATTAATGTCAATTGGGGATATAGCAGTAAGGTCTGATTTATATCTTACTTCAAAAACTTCTGAGGGAATATGAATTTCTTCAATCTTTATTATGTCTTGGTAACGATAAAACCTTAATGAGTCCTTTGCTATATTGTAGTCAAACTTTATTTTTATTGATTGTTCTAAAGAGCTTCCAAGTGTTTTACAAACTAAATTATTCAATTTATCGGAAAGTTCAATGTTGAATTGAATTTTAGTAATTATACTGTCTATTAATTGTTGAATATTAAGCCCGCTATTATTTTGTCTAACATAAATTGAAGCAATTAAAACATGGGTGTTAGCTGGCGGATGAAGTTGTTCTGAAGAAAAAGTATGAATCCTTTCAAAGGACGAACTACTTTTAACTTCAATCTTTTCATTTCCTGCATTAAAGTCAAATTTTTCTTCTGGGATTTGATGCCAATAGTTTAAAAGTATGTTTGGATTTTTACTCTTTTCAATCAAAAACAATTCAGTCCAAAGCCCATGAACGGTGTTCGTTGGCGTGTCTGTCAATGACCGAAATACTTCAATAAACTTATTTAATGAATCAATGACTTGTTGTTGTGTTGGCTTTAAACTTAATGACTTTATGAGTGTTTCCGAAATCCTTAAAAAATATTCTTGTAAATTTCTATCGCCATTGGTAAATGTAATTACGGTAAAGGTTTGAAAACTACTAATTCCATTTTCTAATATTTTACATTCAACATTTTGTTGGAGTTGCAAATATTTTAGTCGAAAGTTTTTTAGGGCTATGTTTTTAATTCCATTTGTGCCTGAAAATAGAATTACAGGACACCCTTCAAAATCAACAGCAATCCTAAAGTTTGGAAAATCAGGAACATGAAGAGCATTGAAAACCTTTTCCTTACCATTTGGAATTTCTAGTTCGTCGAATAGTTCAATTAAATTCATACTTGTCGAATTACA
>DMBU01000080.1 GCA_003446015.1 Bacteroidales bacterium
TTGCTCCGGTATGGGTGGCACACATTGCTCCGGAATGAGTGGCACAATAACTCCGGTACAGGTGGCACAAGATGGAGCGGTTTATCCACGGAGCGTAGCCCTAGCAATTTTGCGTAAACCATGACCGGATTTTCTATCACGATCCCAGGTATAAAACGAAAAAGAAAAAGGTCTTCCTTCCGACGAAAGAGCCCGCATTTCCTTTATAGCTTCTTGCCAATGAATTGTACTATTGTTCATACTACAAGGATAAAGCGAGATTAGAGGTGTCGAAAGGACAAAGTGAAAGGAGGAAAATTATTCTGAACCGTCTAATCTCAGATTAAGCAGGACTCCTAGGATTTGTCCAATAGTAAAGTCAAAGCTGAAATTATCACGGCAAAGAGGCTTATCCATAATGCTAATTTTGCACGATTTAATGATTTAATTGTAAGCTCATCTATCTTCCTTCTATTTTCGATGTCAATTTTACGTTTTTCATAACCCACTTCATCTATAAAACGCTGACCGCTTCTAGTAATTTTGTATAAACTTTCAGTCTCGCTCTCGTCTTTCTCGATGTAGCCATCAGCAATTAAAATATCTGCGATATATTGTACTTCCCCATCAGTAACATCTTCAAAATTACTTTTAAGAATAATGTCTACAGTATAACCATCTTGAAATTCTCCACCTTCCAGCTTATACAATGCTCGAAATTTTAGAATTTGTAATACTCTATCAGACTTTTGTTCTAATGTTTTCTTTTCAGTCATAGTTTTATATTCTTTTGTCTATTTAAATAAACTGTAACGTTCGGGATAGAACAGTGGCGGACAACGAAGATGATTCGTTTTCGGTCGGCACGACCGATAAGGAATCGTCGAGAACGCCAAGCGTCTGGCTGCCCGCTATTGCATATGAGCTTTAATTATGGCACTTGTTTATTCTTTGTAAAATTTAAATTTAGAATTAGGTTTTATTAAATCACTAAAATCTTCTCTAACGTATTTTTGAAAAAGAATATCGTCTGGGTTAATGTTTTTCCAATTGATTTGATTTTTTTTGATGTCAGCGTATTTTAAAAAGGAGGATTTTATTATTCCTGTCTTTGGATTGTAATTGTCGCATTTTGCAATATAAAATCGAGTGATTTTCATTTGATTTTCAACAAAATTTGGATGAATAACGATATTTATACCTTTATACATAGTTTGAGCACTGGGGTACATTAGCATATCCGTTGTAAATTGACTTTTTGGATATAATATTCTATGTACTAAGCTTGCTGAAATTGAATAATTTTTATCTGAAATAAATACATTGTTTAGATATTTCAAATATTCAAATAGTCCTTTTCGCATTTCTTCATTTAAATCATTTGCGAAAAGTTTATTGATTTTATTTTTTTGAATTACATTAAGTTCTGAATAAATATTCTCACGTGGAATATCAGTTTCTAAGAAGCTTTGAAAAACAAATTTTTCATCTGATGGATTTATTTCCCATTTTGAAATGCAGTATTTTCTATTTGGGTTATCACTTTCTCTGACTACTTCAATCAATGCAACCGCTGCATTGTCTGAACAATAAAAAACTGGATAATTAGGGAAATTGCATCTACCCATTCCAACCTTATTTATTGGAGGATAACTATATTCGGTAAATAAATCCGTATTTGTAAATGAGCTTAACTCCCTTACCCTATATATTTTGAATGGAAATTCCCTTGGTGTAAAAAGGTTGATAATATTTGGTATCCACCCAAACTCGTTAGTAAATAATTTAGTTATTTTTTCGACATGGTCATCAACGTTACTTCCAATACTAAATTTCGGTAAAGTCAAATCTTTCATATTTGAGACTGATTTAATCACATCAGAATAAATAGGGAAGTTTTTAATTTTGTCGTTCATCTTTTTAAAGGTGCAATAACAGTTTGGCTATGTGCGGTGCAGGGTTTCAAGGCACTTCACTTTCCTCTTGCCATTTATTTTATTTAATGTTATTACTTTCATTCTAGTGCTTTCCCTAGCATTACGTATAACCAATGTAGGCTATTGTTTTATTTAGTTTGATTTTAATGCAAACTTTTTTAAAAAACCATTTTCATCAATCAAAATCAAAATCAGGTAATTTTGCCGGTTCTGTATTTTCAGTATTATGCTCTCGTTGTATGCTATTTTTTTCTGACACAATAACTTCAACTAATTCTGAAGGAAGTTTATTCAGAAAATATAAGGTTTCTTCTTGATTTTCAATCTCGATATACTTTTGATTAAATTCGTCTATTGAAATTTCCTCTATCTGTTTTTTTGTCTTGTTGAAAACTGATACTTTATCGTTTATAGAATTTACAACTAACACTTCGGATCCATTTGGTGTTTTTGATTTATATGTGCCTCTGATTCTTGCCTCTTGTTTATCTTCTGAATATTGAGTGTGTAAACTCCTTGAATTCCTATATAGTTTTAAATTATCCTTGGCTCTGGTCAGAGCTACATAAAGGCATCGTCTTTCTTCCTCTATGGAGTCTATGCCTTCTTTAATAGTGCGTGTTGAAGGATAAGTATAAGGATTGACATTAATTATATGTACTGTTTTTGATTCTAAACCTTTTGCAGAATGAATTGTAGATAATGTCACAACATCTTTGTTAATATCTTTACCTATTTTTAATGTTGTATCTGCACGAGGGTCAAGCACATATTCAGTAATAAATTCTGAAATGCTACCCGTAGATTTAGCCACTTCCTCCAATACATCAAAATCAGTTATTCTATAAGTCCATTCTTCTTTATATTTTTTCGTAAGTATTTCATTCATTGACTTAACGGCTGCTTTAATTGCATTCGCTGGATTATTAATATGCTGATCTACAATTTCAAGAGTGTCAGGAATTGACTTAATAAGATTCTTATTGTTTGAGTGTTTTAGGTATTGAATTATGTTAGTTAAGGATGATAAAGAAATAATATCAGATATAATTTTTGTTGCAGTAACCTCCCCAATTCCTTCCCAAAGTTGTAAAAATCGTATCCATGCAATTTCATCATAATTGTTAGCAACAACTCTCATTGCAGATGCAACATCTCTTACGTGAGCGGTTTGCATAAGTCGAGTTCCACCAAGTTTCCGATATGGAATTTTCTTTTGTAAGCACGCTCCTTCCACTTTTGATAGTGCCCAACTTGAACGTCCTAATACCATTGAATCTGAATACGTAGAGTTTTCTTCGGCAACACTTTTAATTATATCATCTGTAATGATATTCGCTTCTTCCCAATCGTTATCAGTATGAATCAATTTCGGTTTCTGACCTTGTCCTCTAGACGCTTCAAGTTTTTTATTATAGTTTAAAGGGGATCGTTCTAGTAACCAATTGGATAAATCTAAAATCTCTTGAGTACTTCTGTAGTTTAATAACAATTTGTATGCTTCTGAATTAGGAACAATATCAGTAAAAGAATGTATTGTCTTGAAATCCGCCCCACGAAAAGCATAAATACTTTGTGCGTCATCTCCCACGCAGAACAAATGAGAATCTTCAATAAATGATTTTAAAAGTTTGTACTGTAGAGGATTTGTATCTTGCATCTCATCTACCAAAATATGTTCCCATCTATTTGTAACTGCTTTTTTAATAACCTCATTTTTTAGCAGAGCATCAGCAACAATATTTAGTAAATCATCATAATCTAGGTAATGCCTATTAACTTTATAGTCAACATATTGTTTGATTATGGGAGCCATTAAAGTCTTGTCTTTTTCAATGATAACTTTTAGTTCTTCAGCTTGTTTATCAGAATTGAAATATCTTATGTGTTTAATAGATTCCGACAAGTTAATCATTGTATTAACCGCATAGGAATAGATTGCAACTATAATTTTGGGCTTTAATTTTTCGCCTTGGCTATCTTTGAAATGTTTACCCACAGCTAACCCCATAGCACTAATTTGGTCATCTTCATCCAATAGTGTGTATTTGCTTTGTGGGAAATAATCGGGGTATGTGTGCATTATTTCATTACACCAAGAGTGAAATGTTCTACCAGAAATGGCATTAGCATTAAATTGTCCAGAAACGGAAGATTTAATCCTTTCAACAATCTCTTGTGCAGATTTGCGTGTAAACGACAAAATTGCGATTCTGTTAGGTTGTATTCCAGATTTTATTAAATATTCAGCACGAGCAATAATTGTTTTTGTTTTACCAGTACCTGCACCTGCTAACACCAAAAGGTGTTTCCCTTTATACTCCGCTGATTTTTTTTGATATTCATTTAGTGATATCATTTATCTTTTTTCTATTATTTTTCTCAGTTACACTTGCCTCCAACTTAAATAAACGCAATCGCGTTTATTTCTCATCTATTATTAATCTATTTGTAAAATCATTT